>NZ_CP090974.1:898789-1218184 GCF_021513195.1 Shewanella sp. OMA3-2
TACAGCTAATGAAAGCCACGTGGGGAAGTTTTTATTTAACAGAAATAGAGGTTCGATTGAACCTCTATAGTGGAATGTGAGTTAACGTCGTCTTTTTGTTAACTAAATAACCTGGTATAAGATTTGTTGGCTTTTTTATTTTGACTGCACTTTAGATTGACGTCGTTGCCAATATAAATAGCGTCCAGTGAAGGCCAAAAATACCGGCATCAAGCCTAACAAACGCCAAATTACCCGCTGCAGCCTTCAGAGTTTCTAGCATTGATATAGCGAACATCTTTCACTGTGTCATAGTCGACAGGATCGAGCGTGTTATGCTTTTTGATGAACTGATAAAGCATATCTGCATCAATAAAGCCGGTGTCTCTGGCCTGTTCCTTCAACTTAGGGTATTTGTTACCGCCGGCAGCGTTATAGCTAGGGAGGGTAAATCGATAGTTATCCTCTAGTTTGAAAGGCTTGTTACCCACAGTGCTGATATCAACATCTTTAGCTTTACAGTCAACAGTCATCTTGATGCCGCTGAAGTGGGCAAAGCCGCCAGAGCCTTGAGTCATAAGCGCAACCTTAGACAAATACTTTTTCAGTTCGGCACCATTCATCTCTGTCACAGTCACACTGTTGGAAAAGGGCAGCACCTCAAGCACATCACGATAACGAATCGGGCCTTTCTTTATGCTGGTGCGAATACCGCCAGAGTTCATGATACCAAAATCTGCTGGCGCAGGAAGCTGGGTCTGAGCATGGGCTATCATAATCCCTAGAGGTGTCGCTTGGTAACGAACAGCCTTACGTTCACCAATGAAATCAGCCTTTGCAATGCCAATCTCCTCCCGTAGCTTGACCTGACCATTGCGCTGATATGGACGCAGCAATTCGAGGGTTTCTGGATCTTTGGGGGTGAGCATTGAAGAATGCTGCATGAAACCATACTTGGTTTCAGTGTTCACTGGAACCAGCTCGTAGTTTGCCAGATGAAGCTTACCACCGAAGTATTCAAAGTCAGCACGGCCAACATATTTACCCCACTCGTAGGCCTGCATGATCCAAGTGCCATTTTGACGATCAGGCTTACAAGGCTCATCTCGAGCATATTTTTTTACGTACTCACCAGTATCTCCTTCCATACAGACAGGCAACTGTGAGTGCCCGCCAATGATAGCCTGAACCTGACCAGGTTCAAGGCTGCGAGCCAGCGCTACATCACCAGGAGCATTACTGCCATGTCTACCATTTTCATAGTGACCCATGTGGGTGAGACCAAAGACCAGATCTGGTTTATGCTGCTGTTTAAGCTCTGCCAAAACCGCTTTTGCCTCAGCTTGAGCTGAAGTGAATTTTAGGTTTTCAACATACTCTGGATTGCCTATCTCTGCGGTCTGCTCGGTCGTTAGACCGACTACGGCTAACTTTAAACCTTGAATCTCGAATAGCTTGTAGGGCTCAAAGTAGCGTTGCCATTCACCATCGACTTGGCGATAGATGTTGGCTGATAACCAAGGAAATTTTGACCAGTTCCTTTGCTTATCCATCACAGTCGATGGATTATCAAACTCATGGTTACCCACGGCCATGGCGTCATAACCAAGGTGGTTCATGCCGATAAAATCTGGCTCGGCGTCTTGAAGGTCAGATTCAGGAACGCCAGTATTGATGTCGCCACCGGAGAGCAGTAAAACCTGGCCGCCTTGCTCAATCACTTCTTTGCGGATTTGATCAAGGATGGTTTTACGTGCAGCCATGCCATAACCACCATTTTCACTATGCCAAAAACGGCCATGGTGATCATTGGTATGTAGCAGGGTGAAGCGCTTGCAGTCAGCGCCTGCAGCGATACAGGCGACAGAGGCTGTCACCTTCGGTGCTTTAGGTGCTTCTTCCAGCTTCTTCTTACCACAGCCGCTCAATGTCAACGCAAGTGCGATAGCTGAGCAGGTAACAAGTAGGCTAGAGTGACGGTGTGAAGTATTCATAATAATCCTTCAGAATTAGACTGATAAACCTTGCCACTCGCTTTAGGAACTCGCTTTATCATCATGAGGAAAGGCGCCAATATGAGATATAAGGCAATGGCGGTATCGCTAAAAAAACAGCACCCAGAGCTATCCAGGTGCTGCTTATTATAGGCTTAACAGATGATTAGCTTTGGCGACGACGTAACCACATTAGCGGTAGCAGTAGCGCCATAAAACCACCTAAGCTACCCGCGCCATCAGGCTGAGTCCAACCAGTATCTTCGGTGTTTATCACCTCAATGCTAACAGGCTTACTGAAGCTTTCTTCGTCAACTGTTACCGTAAGCTCAAACACAAGAGCTTGATCGATATTGACGCTAGGCGCTGTAACATCAAGTGTCAGACCTGAAGCCGTAAATACTGCCGAGTCACCAAATACCTGCTTCCAGCTATAGCTAGTCCCTGTTGGCGCATCGGTAACCGTCGCTGTGATGGACGTTTTATCACCTTCGGTCACTTTTGTTGTTCCTGTAAACTCTACATTCAGAGTTAAAGGCACGTTAATCACGTTCAGGCTAACAGCTTGAGTTGTTTCCAACGTACCGTTGCTGATGGTCAAGGTGAAGTGTAACGTCTCATCGGCTTTAATCTTTGGCGCAGTTAGAGACAATATAGCTTGGTCGCCAACGAGGGTCTTCTCTTCAGCAACAATTTGCTCCCATTTATAAGTAAGAGCAACACCTTCGCCAGCGCTGATTGCAGAGGCATCTATAGTATATGCTGCGCCTTCAGTGACACTATCAGGAGTAACAATATCACCTTCGACTGCCAAAACAGGATTTGGATCGTCACCACAGACTGCACCATACACTTCTTTTACTAACTCAGGGCGGTCAATGAAAGGGTTACGGTTACCCTGGTATTTGTATATCTGGTTGTTACGATTTTGCTCGTATGTATCAATAGTATCTAACTGGTTCCATGCATACAGAGTACAAAGTGTACCAATCAGCGGATCGCTATCCTCGGCTGCAGTCGTCAGACGATCTACCACAACGAGATCAGGCATTTGAGTCGTCGCAGTATCTGTTCCTTGATAACGAGTATCCATATACATGATCATACGCGCGACATCGCCTTTCACCTCATCGCGAGGTTCCCAGCAGTCTGTAGTTTTGTCTAGGTAGTTGCCAGTAGCGACACCGTTGAACAGCACCTCTTCGCCTGTATCCTTACATGCACCAAAGTCATTGTTGCTTCGTGCAGAGTTAATACCAGGATCTGATGGGCGTAGGTGATGGGCATCGGTATAACCCCACTGAGACTCGCTTGGGAAGCCATGGCTCTTGGCCCAAACGTGCTCACGGTTCCATTTACCTACACCGCTACCACCACCTAGATTGTCGTACTTAGAAATAGAATTACCTGTATAGATCTCAATAACATTTTTATCGTTAGTGGGATCTTGGTCTGCGTAGGTCAGTGTGCTCCAAACCTGCTTATAGGTCAGTTGTTTATGATTTTTCGCAATGATAGTAGACAGGGCATTCTTCAGCTCATCTGCAGTATTAAACTCGCCACTCAGTACATCTGAGTAATAGATTTCAGCATTGAATGTAGTCGGATCGGCAACCGGAGTCAGCGTCTCGCAACCAGTACAAGGACCTGTTTCTGGCTCTGGTGCTGGCGGGGTGACTGAACCATCACAGATACCCTCACCAGCACAACCTAAGCCATCAGCGGTATCAATATCGAATACGGCCCATTGGTTGTTGGTACCAGGAAAGTCAGCTTCGGCAACAGTATCCCCAGCAGTGACACTGGCTTTACGACGTAGGGTCTTATTTGCAGTGGAGAAATTTGCATCGTTTGGATCAGTCCAAGCAGACCCGGGTCTTCGCCGCGCTTACCGAAGCGATCGATAACCACATCGTCTTTGGTCAATACCAGAGCATCATCACCGTTGAAGAAAGTTACCGTAGAAGCGTTGCCGATTTTAAACGCATCAGCGGCACCAGAATTATGGAATACCAGACTTTTTCCAGGGGCTAAAGTACCTGTTAAGGTCTCAGCATTACCTGGATCCGTACTACCATTTCCAAACAGAGTCAGCTTATAAACATTAGCATCTAGGTCGATGGCGGTGCCACCTAGGTTGGAAATTTCAATCGCTTTGTTGTTACTGCTGCCTTCGATGTATTCGGTTAACAGCAGAACACCAGGTGTCGCTTCAGCACTACAAGTGCCTTCACCTGGGCAGCCAAGGCCATCTGAAGTGTCTGTATCAAACACTATCCACTGATTGACAGCGCCAGGGAAATCAGCCTCGGCCACGGTATCACCCGCAGTGACACTGGCTTTACGGCGCAGTGTTTTATTCGCGGTGGAGAAATTGGCGTCGTTTGCATCAGTCCAAGCAGACCCTGGTCTTCGCCACGCTTACCGAAGCGATCGATAACCGCATCGTCTTTTGTTAATACTAGGGCATCATCACCGTTGAAAAATGTGACGGTTGAAGCGTTGCCGATTTTAAACGGATCAGCTGCACCAGCATTGTGGAAAACGAGGCTCTTTCCTGGCTGTAGAATACCGGTTAAAGTCTCAGTATTACCAGGATCTGTACTGCCATTGCCAAACAAAGTCAGCTTATAAGCGTTAGCATCCAGATCGATGGCACTGCTACCTAGGTTAGATATTTCAATCGCTTTGTTGTTGCTGCTACCTTCAATGTACTCAGTAATCAGTAAGTCAGCATTCGCCGCAGCAGAAAAAGTGCCCAGAACTATGGCCGTTGCGGTGGCAACTGCACTCATTGTAATTCTCATAATGTTATCTCTTTAGAATCTTTGATGAAAAGCGCACTGCCCGAAAGCAGGCGCTTCATTATTGAGATCGACGCTTATTTGCGAAGACGACGGCGAGTTGCTGCCAATCCGAGTAGGGATAGCAAGCTGATGAAGCCAGTGCTGCCTGCACCACCGTCACCACCAGTACCATCGTTCTCTTCTTCTACAATGTCAGCAATCAAGGTGTCGCGGTTAGCTACCTTGGCGAGGAAATTTTGCTGAGATCCTTCAACAAGTTTGCCGTCACGCATTAAGCTTACGGTAACCTTGTAGATAGCTGATGGTGCACCGAATACCTCGAAATTCACCAAAGTTGTCGTGTCATTAGCAAGGACTACATTTGGCTGTACCATTTGGGTCAAATCTAAACGCAGGTCATCATCATAAGGTGTCATATTGACAGTGGCTACATCGCCAACTTGAGCCGCAATACCTGTAGGTATCTGGTAAGGAACCTTGATCAGTTTTCTCAGTTTTGTCAGGTTTAGAGGCACGTTAGCATCCGCATCACCAGGCTTATAGCTAAGGGTAACTAATGCAGGATCGTGATCCGACGCGCGATAGATGTCCGCTTTGTAAAACTTGTGCGCGCCAGTACCGTCGATACTACCTTTAAAGCTGTTTTGGTAGTCATACAAGCCTGTCTCTGCCGCATTAACATGCCAGTCAGTGGCATCAATCACACGATTTTTCAGTGAGGGAGAAATCAAGATGTGATCAAGCGATCCTAATTCGTCACTGAAAGAGTAACTCCAAGGTGTCTTGCCTTTCTCTTTGAACTTTTCACCGACGATATCGATATAGCCATACGTCTTAGTGATAGTGACCGGTGAGCCATCTTGGTTAAACTGCGGCTTAGGTCCAAGGAAAGTATGGCTAGCGGTAACGATAGTCTTATTACGTGGGTTCTGGGTAAGAACCAGCACAGGATCTTCTTTACCATAGGCGTTCAAATCACCAAGGATGATTTTATCCCCAGGAATGTCTGCCATCTCTTCACCTAAGTGCACGGCGCCGGCTACGCGGAACTCAGCACAAGCACCTTGGTAGTCTAGATCGGGTGCTTCACGGTTATTCCAAGTCGTGGCATTGCCAAACTCAACATCTTGCCATTCTTCCCAACAACTAGAGCCTTTTGACTTAAGGTGATTTACAGATAGCGTTAAGCGCTTGCCTGTTTGGTTAATGATAAAGGTTACCACCAAGGCATCGCGGTGGTAGTTTTGACCGTCTTCTAAGATCTCTTGGTTTTGATCTTTGATCACCTCACCTAAGTCGTTGACGATAGTCGGCGCTTTTTGTTGAGGCATTTCGATCACGCGAGTGCGCTCAATGCTCATCTTGCTTGGGCGATACATAATACCTGTAGCAATAGCGTCAGAACCAATGGCGTCTAGGTTATCCAGCATTTGATTACCGTTGTTGTCAAAACCAACAAACACATAACGGTTCTCAGTAGAGTTAGGGCCATTGTAATCCTGGGCGCGCTCATCCACATACTTGATATTAACTTGGTTCACAATTTCAGCAATAGCACTGTCATCGCCAAAACCATTGTTTTCAATCTCCATCAGGGCCATTACATCTGCATCCTGAGCACGAATAATTTCTACCAGCTTGGTTCTCTGGTGAATGTATTCATCGTAGGTCTCTGCACCTCGGCTTTGGCCATAGTTGTTATTGTCCCCACCGAAAGGAGAGTTAAAGAAGTTAAACAGGTTCTGACTGGCAATGCGGATAGCAAAATCATCTTTTGCCACAGTGTCATTCAGATCAGGCTTCTGGGTACGCGGTAGATTGTGAATAAAGTTATCACTTGCCAACTGATTGGTTATCGTCAGGCTGTAGTCCTGATCAAACTTATCAGTGCCTGGAATCAACTCTGTTTCGTATTGGCTAATCACACCTTGTGCATTAACGAGACTATCGTCGATACGGATGTAGTTAGTGTGTGGGTCGCTGTTAAAGCCTGCGTAGTAAGGTAACTCGGTACCGTTTGATTTAGGCGAGCTTTCAATCACTAAACGATAGTCATTGTTTTGCTGATAGGCCGCTTTAGACTCTGGGCTGCCAGCAACATGCAAGTGGTTAGGCTGTAAATTTGGGCGCTTATAAGCCGCCACCATGTTGTTGCGACCGTTAGGAGACGACAGGTAGTTGTAGCTGAAGCTACGAGTGATACGCATATCTTGATCGCCATCAGTCTGAGGATCCAGATCGGTAGGCAAATTAACCAACATACCTTCATAACGCTCTAGGGTCTTATCGAAAGAGCCGTTATCAGCGCTAATCACCTCAATATCTGTCGGGCTGGTTGCTATGTCAGTGTCAGTCACATTCCAGCTAAATGCCGTATCTGCAGACAGTTGAGTTTGACCTTGGTATTCAGCTACTTTACTGCCGATACAGATAGTTTGACCAACCTTCAGATTACCAGCAGCACTAGAGCTAACAAAGATGCCATCTGAAGTCTCTGGATTGTTATCAGAAACAAGATTGCGAAGATAGAAGCCTTCATTAGGGATAGATACCTTAGCTGAGATGATGCCTTCTACGGCAACTATTTCAGCTGATTCGGTTTCACCATCAGCAATCAGAGGCGATGTAAAGCCTGCACCCTGAACTTCGCTAGGAGACATGATTTCACTTTGATTAGTTGGACAAGTGAAAATATCCATGATGTCGGCAGCATCCGCTGCGGGCAGCTCAGATTTACCTAAATCATCAAATCTCATGGGTAAGATGTTCTGCCACTTAGTTGCATCGAACGTACCTGATTGAGCGGGATTGTTGCCGTCAGCAGCTTTTTTGCGACGCAAAGTGGTGTTAGGGGCCCAATTGCTACCGTCATTCACTCGTCCGACGCGATCGATAACGGTATCGCCATTTTTCAGGAAAAAACCGTCATTGCTGGTCATGAACAGGTTGTTATACCTATTACTGGAATCATATGTAGAGATAACAACGGTGCCACCTTGAGTCACAACCGTTTTACGAAACTCTTCACTCGACCTACTATTGACAATAACCATAGACGCGCCGGATGCAAGCGTCTGACCACTCAGCAGCGGCTTAGCATCCGAGTTGAGCAACTCATTGTCATACTTACCGTCAGAGCGTTGGTAAGCTTTAATATCATCGGTAAAGGTAAAGGCATCAGAGCCTGTATTAGTGATTTCAACCGCGCCAACATTGGCATCGGTACTTTGGATCATTTCGGTGATCAGCAGATCTTCAACGCCAGCGAAGGCGCTAAGGCTGATGGTGCTGGCAATGGCCAGCGATAGGAAACTTTTTTTCATAGTAAACTCTATAAAATTGAATTCGTTACAGACTAGAAGTACATACGCGCATAAGCGTAGGCTGCTTCAGGGGCTTCGCCAACTCGGCCTTCTAGGGACAGCACGATGTCACGGGCAGGACGATAGTTGAAACCTAAACTGGCCCAACGACGCTCTTTTCCGTACTCAGGTGGCAGTTCGGTGTAGTCGTAGTTAGGACCAATTAAATCCCAGCCCTCATACTCTTCGTGGTTTGCCGAGCCGATGATTTCCCAGTGTTGATTCAGGTCGTACTTGGCACTGAGCGTTAGCCCTTGGTTGCGGAAAGTTTGGTAATCTAGGTATACATCACCACCCTTACGTGTAGACAAGTCTTCATCTTCTACAAAACCATTCAAACCAAGAGATAAATCTGGCATCAGTTTCAGGCGTGCACCCAAACCTATCTGTTGCTGCTCACCATATTTGCTGACGCCGTTAGAGCCTCCGCGCGTTTCTAGCCCAACAACTACAGAGAGTAAATCAGACATCCATCCCATGTATCCGTTAATAATGTCACCTTGCAGCGCACCACTCTTGTGTTCACCATCGTAAGAGTAAGAAGTACCGAAAATAAGATGTTCAAATTCAGCTTGATACTTAATAGTGTTCTCTTGGTCGCCCGCTTCACCGGTTTCAACGGACTTGTTGAAGGTGAAGTCACCGAAGTGGTCGTAATCGTCGAATGCGGTATCGGTCAAGCCTAGCTCGATCCACTGCTGTTCGGTGAAGGCATAACCTACGTACAACTTGTCGATAGCTAATTCAAACTCACCGTCGCCGCCAAGCCAGTTACGGCGTTGGTAATCGAGCTCAAGACGGTAGGTAAACTGTTGACGTTGCCCCGTTACGCCCATGGTGGCGAAACTATCATCTACATAGCCTTTGGTGTCGTAGAACTCATCGTGGTTGTAATCTGGATGAGTATCAAAATGCCCACCGACACCCACTTCGCCATATAAGCGAATGTGGTCGCCTTGACTTTCACCATCTAGCATTACAGCGCTCACTGAACCAGCACTAAACATAGTGACGATAGCGATTGCAATTATTGATTTATTTAACATTGCTGTTACTTCCGGTTAGTAATTTGTCAGCCTATATTTGAAGGCTAAACTCAAAATTAAAAATATTTATGAATAAATTCGTAAACTGCTAGCGGCTCAGAGAGGTGGAGCATTAGATGGTGAAATCGCCAATACCTTTGTTACATATTTCATATATCGACCCCATTTTTATAATATTATTGTTAATTTTTATTAACCTGGGTTGCGATTGTTACAGAGTTAAGCAACAAAAAAAAGCAGTTATAGTCACATTTTTAATACATAAGTGTTTGTCAAACAAAGAAAAATTGAATATTATTAACCTGTGTGAAGAACAGTGTTGCTCATTTGGTGTTTATGATTCTAAAAATCAACCGCTTAGGGCAGAACGTTGTGGTATGTATTTTGTATGAAATGATGTGGAAATGAAGGGTTTTTTTATGGGCAACGAAATTTAGATCATTAATCTGCTTCTACAAACTAAAAAATAGTCAGTCAGCCTCACTTAAAAGCTTTAGAAATACTTTGATATGGATGAAAAGCGGACGCGAATAACAATTCAATAAAAAAGGATGACATTACGTCATCCTTTTTATTGGGTTGAAATCTAAAAGTTAGTGCTTAAAAAGCTAGTCGATAAGGTCGTACTGGCTTTTTAAAATGTCAATAATGTCGGCTTTGGGGTTAGACGATAAAGTGATTTTTTTACCGGTCACTTTCTCTGCTACGCCAGTGTAGGTTTCTGACACCAACATCATTGCCGCTAACGGTAAATCGTTATCACGAGCTAAGGCTTCGCGCTCAGGCATTCTGTCTTTATTTAATAAAATGTCGGCATCGTCAAAATGGTTTAATAAAAATTGGCGGAAACCTTCTTTTGAGTTTTCGACAATTTTGCCGTCTCGGTAAGCTGGGCCGTCCCAAATACGTGACGAGTCTGGAGTGCCAACCTCATCCATGTAAATCAGTTTTGATTGACCATCTTTACCCGTGACATAACCAAATTCAAACTTGGTATCGACAAAGACTTGATCTAACTTGGCCAGTGCATCTGAAATGACATTGAAGCCTTGCTTAAGCAGGGTTTCATATAAGTCGATGTCTGAAACTTGCTCAAAACCAAATGCCTGATAATTGGCTTCAATATCACTGCGGCTAATATTGACATCATCTTGGGCTGGCACGCCAGGAATGCCGGTTAAAATACCTTTGGTCGACGGGGTAATTAGCAGCTCAGGTAATTTTTGATCTTTGGTTAATCCCTCGGGCAGTGTGATACCACAAAATTCACGCTCACCTTTAGCGTATGCACGCCACATAGAACCAGTGATGTACTGGCGACATATGGCTTCAACTTTAATCGGGCGGGCTTTTTGTACAATCCACACAAATGGATGCGGGATATCTAGAATATGGCTGTCTGCTAAGCCATTTTCAGCAAATAATTTAAACCAGTTATTTGAAATGGCGTTCAGTGCTGCGCCTTTACCGGAATGCCTTGTAAATTACCTTCACCATGAAAAATACAATCAAAAGCGGAAATACGGTCGCTGATCACCATGATAGCAAGTGGGGTATTTTCAGGAACATCATAGCCTTTGTCTTTAATTAAACGACGACTATCAGCTTCAGTTAGCCAGTAAACACTGCGTACTTTACCGCTATGCACGGGTTTGTCTGTGCGAATAGGTAAATCGTTATTAACGGCTAAAACGGAATCGGCAAGACTCATAACGAGTATTCCTCTAATTGAAGGTGTAAGGGCTATTTTTGATGGCGGCTATTTTACCCGTATTCCTCAGTTTTGCCACGTAAAAAGGCTAGGGTTAAATAGGCTTTTTTGATAACAGAACAATCATGAGCATAATTTCGGCACCAATAAGTGATCTTTTGGTGACTGATAATATTAGCTGACAGCTATTCGCATATCAGGCAGTATTCAATTCTTTAAAATAAAGAGTCAATAACGTGAGCAAGGTCCAAGTCGACAATACTGCCAAATTAGGCCTAATTTTTGTTTCTGTTGCGGTCTTTTTTTGGGGTATTTTACCCATAGCACTGAAGTTATCAGGGCAGTTTATAGACCCAGTAACCTTAACCTGGTTTAGATTTGTTATGGCGTTTGTGGTGACATTTTTACTGCAATGGCGACTTGGTAAGCTGAAACAATTTATTGCCTTAGTGAGTAGCGACTGGCTTAAACTAAGTCTTGCTGGCATTTTGTTGATGTTCAATTACGTCTCGTTTGTTTACTCGCTCGACTACCTTGCTCCTGGCACAGCGCAACTTAACTTTCAAACTGCGCCATTCTTCCTTGCTTTTGGTGGGGTGTTATTGTTTAAAGAACGCCTAAATGCGATGCAATTAAGTTGTTTTGCAACGTTAGCTATTGGGATGTTGATGTTTTTCCACCCGAATTTAAACTTGGGCAATAGCGATAATCATCAAATAGTGATAGGGGTAATGATAGTGCAGTTTTCGGTATTGTCGTGGACCAGCTATGCGTTGTTGCAAAAATCATTAGGCAGTAAGTTGTCTCCCAGCAATGTGCTGTTGTTTATTTATGGGTCAGGTATTTTGGCTATGGCACCGTTCAGTGACTTTAATCATTTTGCCCTTATGGAGTCATCTGATTGGACAGTGGTTATTTTTTGCGGCGCTAATACCTTAATAGCCTATGGCTGTTTTGGACAGGCAATGAAGTATTGGCCTACGGCACAGGTTAGTGCCATGTTAGCCTTAACGCCTGTGTTGAGTTTCAGTTCAACTGCGTTAGTGGTCAGCCTTGGCTGGTGGAATGGGGTATTTAGTGCAGATAACTTAGATGCTTTATCGTTAATGGGCATAGCGTTAATTATTGGTTCGGTGTTTGCCGTGCAAATATGGCCGTTGTATTTGAAGCGTAAAGCGGCAAAATTACGATGAAGCTAGCGCTACACCTGCACCTTTAGGCACTGTGTAGCAAGAACACCGAGACGTGCGATTGATGCAGGCGTTGCCTCTTTTTGTCATGGGGGATAGCGCCAATTCAGTGCAGTTTAAAACTTAGGTTTGTACTCAAACTCAGCTTGGGCTTTACTATCAGTAAATATTTCAATAGCCTGTTTTTTGTTAAAAAAGCGATTAACAAGGTTGTTTGGAAATGATTGAATATAAGCGTTGAAATTAGCCACGTTTTGATTGAAAATTCTTACCGCTGCGCCAACATTGTCTTCTTGTTCGGTTACTTCATACATAAATTTAGCAAATGATTCCGATGCCCTTAATTCAGGGTAAGCTTCAACAGCGACATGAATACCTTTGATTAATGCTTGCGATGCTTGATCGACTTTACTTTGTAATTGAGTGTCAATGGTCGAGTCTTGCAAGGCATTAATCCCTTGACGTAAAGCGGTAATCTTAGGCAATAACTCTTTTTCATAATCTTGGTGTTGCTGCAGTACGCGGTCAAGTTCAGGCATGATACGACCACGCTGTCTTTCTTGAGTTAATACATCGGCCCAACCTCGTTGCACCGCGTTGTGCTCTTTGACAATACCATTATAAATACTAAAAATAGCAATGGCTGTGACAACCAGAACCACGATGATAATGAAAGACGATTGCATAATTATTCCTTAATGTAATGGACTAGCGCTATGTTTAATAATTTGATTCACAAAGCCAAAAATACGGTTTACGGTGAATAATGAAGTTTCATTGAGCAACTCTTGTTTAAATTTTTCCGGTGAACTAATGTCATAATCCATGGGTGGATTAAGCAAGTTAGTATTTTTTTGGTTGATCAACATACTGCCATCATAGGCGAATTCAATGGTTAAATCATCGAGCTTATTGGCTAATTGCTCGCAGGCAACCACTACCGCGGGTTCTAAAAACTTCGCTGCATTAAATTCAGAATCCGTTTGCAGGTAAAATTTTTTCTCAAACTCCCTTGAGGCTGGCATAAAGTGTTGCTGCCAATGCTTAGGTAACCTAGTGTTGCTCATCACTAAGTGACTCGTTTGATTGACCGCGGGAAAGATTACTCCTTGGCGGTAGTAGTGATCATAAACGGTGCGAGTGCGCGTTCTGCTTCCGCCTTTACCGTCAGACTCCTGGTAAGTTTCCGTTCTCTTATTCACATAGTGATGATAAACCACAGAAGCACGCATTAAGCCTAATTCAGAATTAAAATCGATTTCTTTGCCCCATTCAATATTTTGAGAATAATTACCGCGGTTAAAGTCGACAAATTTATGCTCGACATGATTCAGAAATGTTGTCCCACAGTCGGTCATGTTGTAGAGATGTTTTAGGGTTTCATCCCTAATTAAGTTAGACAGCATTGCCAATCTTTTTTGACGCTGAAACACAGTAAAAATACAGGAAAAAAGCGTTAACAAACACAAGGCGAAGATAAGTAAGTCACTGTTTGCATAACGGTAAAACTGACCTTGAGTGTCAAGATAGAACCAATAGCCGATACTCGTCACAATCGCGGCTATCATGCCAAGATATAGAGGAGTATGACGGTATTTAAGTTGATGTGGATACGCGATGGCTTTATCTAAGCATTCTGTAACAACCTCTATAGACTTAGAGTTTGACACCTTTGCCTGAAGCTTTTTAATAAACTGAGTTAGTCGTTTGTTATTCATGCTTTTTTTAACTGAACGAGTCTTAAGCTCAGGGCTAGATACTGGCATAGGGAGGAATTAATATACTGTTTAGAGGATACGGATATATTACAACGCATAATCAATCTGTAAAGCGTTAAAGGTTAGAGTATCAGTTGTCGTTATAGTGAATTAGATGGATATAGTGAGGATAATTTATGGTGTTGCAGCGTTGATATATTGTAGTGCTTTTTGCTAGGCAAAAACAAGAATGGAGCCATTTAGGCTCCATTCTTTATGCAGACAATTAAATGTCTTACGCGTGATTAACGGCTAGTGATTAGCCATTGTCACGTGGTTTACGTGGACGACGTTCTGCACTTGCAGGACGGTCACCCGCTGGGCGGTCAGTACGTGGGCGACGGTCACCAGATGGACGGTCACCACGTGGGCGACGAGGTGCTGCTGCACCACGACCAGAGTCAACAAAAACTTCATCACCAGCTTCGCGAATGTTAAGTGGACGACCACAAACACGCACTTTTCTTAAGTGAGTTAATACGTCTTTTGGCATGCCATCTGGCAAATCAACGGTAGTCACTTGATCATATAACTGGATTTGACCAATGTAACGGCTGTCGATGTTAGCTTCGTTAGCAATTGCGCCAACGATGTTACCCACACCTACACCATTCTCACGACCCACATCAATGACATAGCGGTTCATTTTCACATCAGGATTATCTTTCAATCCTTCAGGTTGACCAAATGTAGTTGGTGTTGACGGACGGTTGCTACGCTCACTGCGTTCACGACGTGGGCGATCGCCACCATCACGAGAACCACGGTCATTACGTTCGCTGCGCTCATCACGTGAGTCACGTTGACGTTCTTGGATCGGCGGTAACTGAAGTGGACGCTCTTGCTGCACTTGCTGTAATAACGCAGCAGCTAATAAATCGGTATCGATTTCTAGCTGAGTACATAATTCTGCAACGGCATTTTTCATGAAATCTAAGTCACCGTTTAAGGTTTCTTGAATTTGCTCACCTAAACGAGATAAACGGCGCTCAGCAACCGATTCAGGTGTAGGAATTTTCATTGGTGCAATACGGCTGTTTGTGGCGCGCTCAATGGTGCGAAGCATACGCATTTCACGGCTTGTTACAAACAGAATTGCCATACCTGTACGACCAGCACGGCCAGTACGGCCAATACGGTGAACATAAGCTTCTGTATCATAAGGAATATCGTAGTTAACTACGTGTCCAATACGTTCTACGTCAAGGCCACGGGCCGCAACGTCAGTCGCAATTAGAATATCTAACTTGCCACTTTTTAACTGTTCAACAGCACGTTCACGCGCTTGTTGGTTCATGTCACCGTGTAATGGTGATGAAGCATAACCACGTGCTTCTAATTTTTCTGCTAACTCAACACAGCTATTACGAGTACGGACGAAAATGATCACACCTTCAGTGTTTTCAACTTCTAATACGCGTACTAATGCTTCTAGTTTATTGTGCTGTGATACTTGAACATAGCTTTGCTCAATTGATTCAACTGTTGCTTGGCTAGATGCAATACTGATATTAACTGGGTTGCTTAAATGCTTGCTAGCAACACGTTTAATTTGCTCAGGCATAGTAGCTGAGAATAAAGCAAGTTGGCTGTTAGCTGGCTTATGCTCTAATACCCATTCGATATCATCGATAAAGCCCATTTTTAACATTTCATCAGCTTCATCAAGCACTAAGGCTTTTAATGAGTCTAACTTTAATGTGCCACGACGCATGTGATCCATTACACGACCAGGTGTACCCACAATCACTTGTGGTCCACGCTTAAGGGCGCTTAATTGTTGCTGCATGCTTTGACCACCATAAATAGGCAGTACGTGGAAGCCTTTCATATGTTTGGCATAACTACCAAACGCTTCAGCTACCTGAACCGCTAGTTCGCGGGTTGGTGCTAAGACTAATATTTGTGGAGCATTAAGATTAATATCTACTTTGTTAAGCAGTGGTAATGCAAAAGCACCTGTTTTACCAGTACCTGTTTGCGCTTGACCGATAATATCTTTACCTGCCATAAGCGGGTCGATACTAGCTGCTTGAATAGGTGTTGGGTTCTCATAGCCTAATTCGTCTAGAGCACGCAACAAGTTCTCAGACAGGCCGAGTTCGCGGAAAGTTCTTTCATTGGATGACATTGGGTTGTAGCCTTGTGGATGTGCACGAAATTCGGATGCTCGTGCTAAGTTTCACAGACAGAAAATCAACCCCGTGTCGATTTCCCGCGCCGAAAGGGCGATATTATAGCAACCATTTTTCATTTTGACTATATAAAATATGATAAATAATTCAATGTGGCCTGATTATTGCCTTATTTTAACTTGAGTTATTCAATGGTGACTTACCGTACAAGCGAGGTTATTTCTCTTTTAACTGTATGTTAGTTTGAGTAATAAAGCTAAATGCCATTTCAGTTACACTAGTGAGAAAATCAATGTTTAGCGTGTCTATGGTGTCATCGACCGTGTGATATTTGCTATGTGGCGGCACGCCAAAATATATCCACGCAATACCCGCTCGGTGAAAAGGGTAGTGGTCGGATGCTTTTAACCAGTTCATGCGTTTTATGCCATTAGTGTTTAACTTTGAATAACTTAATCGAATACACACTTGATGCTGTTGGCTTAGCCAGGCTTGTGTTTTTTTGAAATGACTGAAATTTTGCTCACCTTCTATATAGATTGCCCGCGGTCTTGAAGGGTGGCCAATCATGTCTAGGTTCATTGCCAGTTCAACCTGCATTTCCGCTGTTGCCTTAATCTGCTCAACTAATCCATAGCTACCGTAAAGTCCTTGTTCTTCAGCGTCTGTGGCAACCAACATGAGATTAATATCTTTTAAGCCGGTTAATTGCCATTGTTGTGCTATTGCCAATAAGCCCGCTACACCAGAAGCATTGTCGTCAGCACCATGAAAAATACGCTTACCCTGTTGGCCTAAATGATCATAATGGGCGGTAATCACTCGCCAACGGTTTGATGGCGTGCTGCTAGGAATAATACCAATCATATTAACCCCAAGTTGCTGGCTAAATTGATGTTGGTATTTAAACGTCACTTTAAAAGATTGCTGCCAAGGGATTAAACCTATGTCAGTAAAACGTTGTGCTAGGTAGTTTTGTGACAAAACAGAGCCTTGAGTGCCAGTTTTACGGCCGCTAAATTCTGTGGCGGTAAGCGTGCGGATATCTTCAATAATTTGCGTTTTATCGGCCCATTGATGTTGCGGCGGTAAATTACAATCGATTGAAGCGGTATTTACGCAGCCAGTTAGCATTATTAATGCGATACAAGATAACTTAGTTAATGACTTAGCTTGCGCGAGGACCTTGATGTTTTTTGGTAAAAGGCGAGAGTATCCCTTTAACGGAAAGGCAGATTTAAGCGTGCTTGTCATCTGATACTCTCCGTAAAGGGAATAAAGGGATATTTACTATTTAGGCGTACTTTTTTTAGTTTTAGCTTTGCTAATTTTATTACTTGCTGCGCGTTGTTTATGTAATGCCAGCATAGGTTTTAAAAAGCGCGCCGTGTGCGAAGTTGGGTGCTCGGCAACATCTTCTGGGCTGCCAGCCACTAAAATAGTCCCGCCTCCCGAGCCGCCCTCGGGGCCTAAATCGATAATCCAATCCGCCGTTTGAATCACATCTAAGTTATGTTCTATTACCACAATGGTATTGCCGTGGGATTTGAGGCGATGCAATACATCTAACAATAGTTGAATATCAGCAAAATGCAGGCCTGTAGTTGGCTCGTCGAGAATGTATAAGGTTTTGCCAGTGTCGCGTTTAGACAACTCTTTGGCCAGTTTGACACGCTGGGCTTCACCGCCGGATAAGGTGGTTGCGCTTTGCCCTAGGCAAATATACGACAAGCCTACATCCATTAACGTTTGCAGTTTGCGTGCAATGGCTGGAATCGCATCAAAAAACACGCGGGCTTCTTCAATGGTCATTTGCAGCACTTCGTGAATGTTTTTGCCTTTGTATTTTACTTCCAAGGTTTCACGGTTATAACGTTTCGCTTTACACGCATCGCAGGGAACATAGACATCGGGTAAGAAGTGCATTTCGACTTTGATTAAACCATCGCCCTGACACGCTTCACAACGGCCGCCTTTAACGTTAAACGAGAAACGGCCGACTAAATAACCCCGGTGCGGGATTCTTGAGTGGCGGCAAATATTTCTCTTATCGGTGTAAAAATACCGGTATAAGTAGCAGGGTTTGAGCGTGGTGTGCGGCCAATTGGACTTTGATCAATATCGACGACTTTATCGCAGAGCTCCATGCCTTTAATTTCTTTATAAGGCGCGGGCTCATCAACCGTGGCGCCATTAAGCATGCGATGGGCAATTTTGAAGAAAGTATCATTAATTAGGGTCGATTTACCTGAACCTGACACACCGGTTACGCAGGTCAATAGACCTACTGGAATGGTTAAGTCGACATTTTGCAGGTTATTACCGGTAGCGCCAAACAGTTCGATGACGTTACTTGGGTCGATAGGAGTACGCTGGTCACTAATGTGAATTTGTTTTTTGCCCGACAGATACTGACCTGTGACCGACTCTTCACAATTAAGAATATCGTTTAAGGTGCCCTCAGCAATAACCTCTCCGCCATGAACCCGGCACCTGGACCAATATCAATCACGTGGTCAGCCATGCGTATTGCGTCTTCATCGTGTTCAACCACAATAACAGTGTTACCCAGATCGCGAAGGTGCATTAAGGTGTGCAGCAGGCGTTCATTATCACGTTGATGAAGGCCGATTGAAGGTTCATCAAGTACATACATGACCCCAACCAACCCGGCACCAATTTGGCTGGCAAGGCGAATACGCTGTGCTTCACCGCCTGATAAGGTATCGGCTGAGCGTGATAAGCTTAAGTAATTAAGGCCGACGTTGACTAAAAATCCTAAACGCTCACCAATTTCTTTTAAAATTTTATCGGCAATCTGTGCGCGCTGACCATCAAAGGTTAGCTCAGCAAAATAGCTTTTAGCTTCACCAATTGACCAAGTGGTCAGTTGGGGTAGGTTGAGATCACCAATAAATACATTACGGGCTTCTTCACGTAACCGTGAACCGCCACAGCTATTACAAGGCTGCATGTTGATAAATTTAGATAACTCTTCACGTACCGAGTTACTTTCTGTTTCGCGATAGCGGCGATCCATATTGTTAAGAATGCCTTCAAAGGGATGGTTGCGTACCACCACATCACCACGGTCGTTGATATATTTAAAGGCAATGTTTTGTTTGCCTGAGCCATATAACACTAACTTTTTAACTTTATCATTGAGCTGCTCAAAAGGCGTTTCAACATCAAACTTGTAATGTTCAGCTAATGAACTGAGCATTTGGAAATAATAAAAGTTACGACGATCCCAGCCGCGAATTGCTCCGCCAGCTAAAGATAATTCGCTATTGGTAATCACTCTATCAGGATCAAAAAACTGTTGTACGCCTAAGCCATCACAGGTTTGACAAGCTCCAGCTGGATTATTGAATGAAAAAATACGCGGCTCAAGTTCGGTCATCGAATAGCCACATTGGGTACAAGCAAAGTTGGCAGAAAAAATCAGTTCTTCAGTATTGTTATCTTCCATTGAAACAATTTTAGCGATACCACCAGACAGCTCTAATGTGGTTTCAAATGATTCGGCTAAACGTTGTTTTAAGTCAGGACGTACTTTAAAGCGATCGACGACCACTTCAATGGTGTGTTTTACGTGTAAATCAAGGGTGGGTGGATCCGTTAAGTCGCAAACTTCGCCGTCAATTCGCGCGCGGATATAACCTTGGGCAGCTAAGCTTTCTAATAATTTTACGTGCTCACCTTTGCGATCATTAACCACGGGTGCCAATAGCATTTGACGGCTATCTTCAGGTAGCGCCAGTACTTTATCGACCATTTGACTGACGGTTTGAGCCGCTAAGGGCTGCGCATGCGTAGGGCAACGCGGTTCACCTACTCGGGCAAATAATAGTCGCAAATAATCGTAAATCTCGGTGACAGTGCCAACCGTTGATCTTGGGTTGTGCGAGGTCGATTTTTGTTCAATCGAAATTGCTGGGCTTAATCCTTCTATATGATCGACATCAGGCTTTTCCATCAAGCTTAAAAATTGGCGCGCATAAGAGGATAAAGACTCAACATAACGGCGCTGACCTTCTGCATACAAGGTATCGAAGGCTAATGAAGATTTTCCTG
Source organism: Shewanella sp. OMA3-2 (assembly GCF_021513195.1). NCBI lineage: Bacteria > Pseudomonadati > Pseudomonadota > Gammaproteobacteria > Alteromonadales > Shewanellaceae > Shewanella > Shewanella sp. OMA3-2. The sequence goes on from NZ_CP090974.1 coordinate 918,848, forward strand.
AACCAGATAATCCTGTGATAACAATTAGCTTATCTCTAGGGATGGTTAAATTAATGTTTTTAAGGTTGTGGGTTCGGGCACCGCGGATTTCAATATTGTCCATTTACTCGCTCTATGTTCGCTATGGGGCAAAATGGGTTTTAGTATCGCACATTAAGCACAAGCTGTAAGGGGCTGTTAATCTTTCTCGGTGATTTTGACCTTAAAGGTTCAACAGACACAGATTATTTATCATAGTGATATGTGGTCTTTACCTGTACGAATAAAACCCAAAAATAGATTAGTAATATTTTAAATTCAGCTTTAACTCTCAAACTGTGATTTCCTTTTGAGCATGTGATTCAGGCTATGGTAATATGCGCGACTCGTAGAATTGCTAAAAAGGTATTTGAATGGCCAGTAATGGGCTGTCGGGCATGGAAAAAAAGGTCGCGTTTTCGTTAGCCAGTGTATTTGGTTTACGGATGATGGGGCTATTTATGATCATGCCGGTATTTGCGTTATATGGACAACATCTTGAAGGCTTTTCACCGCTTTGGGTTGGTATTGCCATTGGTGCCTATGGACTTACCCAAGCCATGTTACAAATTCCTATGGGTATACTGTCTGATAAGTATGGTCGTAAACCGATTATTATGGCTGGGTTAGTGGTATTTGCCATTGGCAGCTTAATTGCCGCATCATCTGATCATATTTATGGCGTAGTGTTTGGCCGAGCTATTCAAGGAATGGGCGCCATAGCTGCGGCTGTTTTAGCGCTTGCCGCTGACTTAACCCGTGATGAGCAGCGTACCAAAGTGATGGCTGTTATTGGTATGTGTATTGGTTTTTCCTTTGCACTGTCTCTTTTGCTTGGTCCTTTAGTCGCACAACACCTTGGCTTAACGGGTATCTTTTTATTGACGGCAGTATTAGCCGTTGTCGGTATTGTGATTGTGCAATTTTTGGTGCCAAACCCAATAAGTCAGGCACCAAAAGGTGATACTTTAGCGGCACCCGCCAAACTTAAAAAAATGCTGTTAGACCCACAGTTGTTTCGTTTAGATGCAGGTATTTTTATTTTGCATTTGGTGCTAACTGCGGTGTTTGTTGCATTGCCATTAGATTTGGTCGATGCAGGCTTAGTGAAAGAAAAACATTGGATGTTGTACTTTCCCGCGTTTATCGGCGCATTCTTTTTGATGGTGCCATTGATCATCATAGGGGTGAAGAAAAATAATACCAAAACCATGTTTCAAATTTCGCTGTTACTGATGATGGCATCTTTAGGTGCTATGGGTATTTTTGCTGATAATTTATGGGTATTAAGTGGTGCAGTGGTACTATTTTTTACCGGTTTTAACTATCTTGAAGCTTCATTACCTAGCTTGATCGCCAAGTTTTGCCCTGTGGGCGATAAAGGCTCTGCGATGGGGGTGTATTCTACCAGTCAGTTCTTAGGCGCATTTTGTGGTGGTATGTTAGGCGGTGGAGCTTACCAATTAGTCGGTGCCTCTGGGGTATTTTTTGTGGCGTTAGGGCTAATGACATTGTGGCTATTTTTGACTTTAGGTATGGCTAAGCCAGTGCTGCTAAAAAGTTATACCCTTGAAGCAAATATAAAAGATAGACCCCATGCACAAACAATGGCCACACAGTTATCAAACTTGACCGGTGTAGCCGAAGCAATAGTGGTACTTGAGGACAAGGTCGCCTATTTAAAGGTGAATGACGATTTCAATTTAAGCGAAGCCAGAGCTGTGTTAGGCTCTGTCAATTAGATCATTTTGATCAACCGAATACGTATATAGAAAAGATAATCGCAGGAGATTTCGATGGCCAGTCGTGGTGTGAATAAAGTCATTTTAGTGGGTAACTTAGGTAAAGATCCTGAGGTACGTTACATGCCAAATGGTAATGCCGTTGCCAATTTTACTGTCGCGACAAGTGAGTCGTGGAAAGACCAACAAGGTCAACTACAAGAACGAACGGAATGGCATAACATTGTTATGTACCGTCGTTTAGCTGAAGTGGCTGGCGAGTACCTTAAAAAGGGCTCTAAGGTTTACCTTGAAGGAAAATTGCAAACCAGTAAGTGGCAAGACCAAACTACCGGTCAAGACCGTTATAAAACTGAAATCAATGCGATGGAAATGCAGATGCTTGATAGCCGCAATAGCGGTGCAGGCCAAGATAATACTCAATACGATCAAGCGCCACAGCAACGTGCTCCACAAGCACCACGCCCAGCGGCTCAACCTCAGTACAATCAAGCGGGTGCTAACCAAGGTTCAAGCCAGGATAGTCATCAAAGTTCAGCTGGTGGTTACCAACAAGCGCCTGCTCAAGGTGGCTATACTCAGCAAAATAAGCCAGCACCACAGCAAGCTGCTTATGCGCCTAAGCCACAAGCACCGCAAGGTAATTATCAGCCTCAGCAAAATGCAGCACCGGCACAGCGCCCTGCACCGCAACCTGCACAAAACTTTACTCCTGATTTGGATGAAGGTTGGGATGATGATATTCCATTCTAATGCTTATGCTGTTAATGCTTAACGCAAGTTAACTGAACTTTAAGGCCTGCTTGCAGGTCTTTCTCATTTATATGCTTGGTCTGATAAACTCTGTTAAGAGAATTTAGGCAATCTGACAAAGAAGATAATGATGGAAAAAATTCTGTTCATTCGTCATGACAAGATTGGAGATTTTATTCTCACATGGCCTGCTTTTTATATCTTGAAAAAAGCGCTGCCTAATACGCGCATTGAAGTGTTCGTGGCACCAGTGATGAAAAGCTTTGCGCTGACTTGTCCTTATATTGACGATGTGGTGGTAGATACCGGCGATGATGCTCAATTAGTCGAGCAAATTAAGGCGAACAATTATGATGCCGTTATCGTGTCGCATTCTGACTTACGTATTTATCGTTTATTAATCAAAGCGGCTATTCCATACAAAATTGCACCTAATCATGGCTGGTTTCAATACTTTTACCCCCATCGCGCTAACACCCAATATAAAAAAGGGGAGCCTTGTTGGCGTGGTAGCTACATGTTGGCGGAGCAATTTCTAAATAATCATCAAATAGCGATACCTGCGTTACCGGCTCAATTATGGGATGTTAACTCTGAACGTGAGCAGTGGCGAAAGTACTATCAGCAACAAAATGATGAAAAGTTGATCTTCATTCATCCTGGTACTGGTGGATCATCGGGTAGCTTACCGGTTGAGCATTTTGCTCAACTTATCAAACAAATTGATCAGCTTACAAAAACAGACTGCCGATTTGTATTAACTTACAACGGTGATGAGAAAGCACTGGCGCTTAACATTCAATCTATGTTGAGTAAGACTAAAATTAAAGTTGAGCTAGCGACCCCACTGAAAAGTTTGGCTGATTTTGCCCGTTCAATCGTGGCTGCCGATATGTTTATCGCGGGTTCAACTGGGCCACTGCATATTGCTGGGTTGCATAATATTCCGACGGTAGGTTTTTATGCTGGGCGACGATCTCAACCCAAAGTGAAATGGCAAACATTGACAGAGCAAGCTAAAAGGCTGGCATTTACGCCACCTGTTGGCCGCCGTACAGGCCGAAATATGGCCTTAGTTGATATTGATAAAGCGGCTGAAGATATCAGTGAATTTTTAAATCGACATTATGCTAAATAAGCCGAACTCGAATAGTTTGTTTAAACAAAATTAATCCAACTTAGTGGAAGCAAAAATATGATCGTAATTACTGGAGCCGCAGGCTTTATTGGCAGTAACTTAGTTAAGACATTAAATCAATTAGGCAGAACCGATATTATTGCGGTAGACGATTTAACTGATGGCACCCAAATGTTCAATTTGGCAGATTGCGAAATTGCTGACTATTTAGATAAAGATGCCTTTCTTGCTCAAGTAAAATCAGGCCAGTTAGGTTATGAAGTTGAGGTGATTTTTCATCAAGGTGCTTGTTCATCCACCACCGAGTGGAACGGCAAGTTTATGATGGAAAATAACTTCGAATACTCAAAAACCTTACTGCATTTTTGCCAAGCTAATAATGTGCAGTTTATCTATGCATCATCCGCATCGGTATACGGTGGCAGTGAAACTTTTGTTGAAAAACGTGAAGTGGAGAAGCCACTGAATGTGTATGCCTATTCTAAGTTTTTATTTGATCAATATGTCCGTCAGCAAGAGTTAACCACACAAGTGGCGGGATTACGTTACTTCAATGTGTATGGCCCGCGTGAACAACATAAAGGCGGTATGGCCAGTGTGGCATTCCACTTTAATAATCAAATAAAAGCCAATGGTGTGTGTCGTTTATTTGCTGGTGTTGATGGTTACGGCGACGGCCTGCAATTGCGTGATTTTGTGTTTGTTGAAGATGTGGTACAGGTGAATTTGTGGTTATGGAAAAATGCCAAAGTATCAGGTATTTTCAATTGTGGAACCGGTAAAGCCCAAAGTTTTAATGACGTGGCTAATGCGGTAATTGACTACCATGGCAAAGGTAAGATTGAGTACATTCCGTTCCCAGACAAGCTAAAAGGTGCATACCAGAGTTACACTCAAGCTGATTTAACCCAGCTTCGTGCGGTAGGCTGCCAACACCAATTTAAGACAGTAGAACAAGCTGTGCCTGAGTATTTAGATTGGTTGAAATCACAGCACTTTATTGGGCAGTAAATTGTTTTTAATTGTTTGATGTTATCTGGGAAATTAAATGAAAAAGGCTATTTTTACGCTGGCGATTGGTGATAGCAATCCAATGTATAACGCAGCGCTACTTGGGTTTAAACTTTATGCTGAAAAAGTGGGCGCTGATCTGATTGTTTCAGATCAATTTCATTACCCGATCAACATAGAAAACCCTCAGCATACGGCAAGCCCAGCTTGGACCGAAAAGCTCTACATCAAAGAGTTGCTAAAACAATACGATCGAGTTCTGTATGTCGATGCTGATATTATTATCACTCCGCATGCAAAGGATATTTTTGAACAATATGATGACCTCGAAACCATTTATATGTTCAACGAAGGTGCTTTGTTAGAGCGCCAGCCTGTACTCGACAAAATATTTACCATAAAAGGACCCGTCGCTAACTGGCCACAAGTTAATGGCCGTCCAGTATATTTTAACCTGGGCTGCATGTTGATATCGAATCAAAGCAAATTATTCGACATCGCTACTTTAGAGGACTTACAGCAGGTTTGTAACCATATTAAATATTATGAGCAAACTTACATCAATTACCTTATTCAGCGAGACGGGTTAAAGTATCAAAGCATTGATGCAGAATTTAACCGCATGGATGTGCTAGGGCAAGATGGTTATCGCGATGCTAGCTTCATTCATTATGCTGGGCGTGGGTATACTAACTCTTCTTTGAAGCGTGAAGTGCGATTTGTGAATGACTTTTGTGAATTGAATCAAGATCTGATTGCCAGTGAAACATTAGCGCAGATTAAGCAAAGCGGTTGGCAGCTTTTTATAAATAAAGCCCATAAACGCTATAAGCTGCCTAAATTTATAGTGAACTATCTTGCTAAGAAATTTGTCACTATATAGTGTTTTGCAGCGTCCAGCCGCTTGATAGTGGCTAGATTGGCGTTAGTGGTGAGTTGCCTACGTCGAGCCGCTCGACAGTAAATAGCAATAGAGCAATGTATCAGGAGTGGTCAATTTTGCTTAAATATAAAGTCTTTGTCATTAACCTTAATCGCTCGCCAAAGCGGTTAGAGGCCATTTCTGCTCAGTTACACCAGCAAGGCATTCCTTTTGAGCGTATTGAAGGGGTGGATGGTGCCACATTAACTGCTGAACAAATTGAAGCCGTTTCGCCACGCTTATTAGCGCAAAAAAGCTACCACAGAGATTTAGGTAAGGGCGAAATTGGGTGTTCACTGAGTCATAAGCGTGCTTGGCAAAAAATTATCGATGATGATGTTGATTTCGCATTTGTGCTTGAGGATGACATTGGTTTAGAAGACAACTTCGCTGACGTGGTTAATTTAATGGCAAACTTGCCCCATGCTAATTGGGACTTTATTAAATTGTATCCACTACGTCGTGGTGGCGGTAGCAATATTAGAGATTCATTTGATTATCAAGGCCACCAATTTGTAAGCTATCATAAGTTTCCGATAAGCGCGGTTGCGCAGGTGATTAGCAAGCAAGGTGCTAAGTCGCTATTAAAAAATATGCCTTATATTGTTGAACCAGTGGATGGACATATTAAATCGTGGTGGTCATTGGGTATATATCCATTTGGACTCATCCCTTATTGTGTGTCAGTCGACTTAGCAGGGCTTTCAGATATCAACCCTGTGGGTAATTTAGAGAAAATGCCGCAACGTAAGCTCACAAAACTGCGTTTGAATTGGTCTAGAGCCTTTAAACGTATGCTAGTGACACCATCATTAGATAAGCATTTTAACCAGTTTAAAGATAGTTTGAAGTAAGGAATAATGTGAGCGGATTAATCAGCCATCAGCAGCTACTTAATGCTAAAAAAGTGCTTTATATGACCCACTTGGCCATAGGTGATTTTGTCTATCAAGGTGTTTGGTTATCTGCGTTAAAAGCGAAATACCCCCACTTAATCATTGATATTTGGTTTGACGATTGTCGACGTAGTCCACACGAATGGGCGGGTGGGCGTAATCAAATTTTAACCGAGTGGATCAATGCCATTGGTGACTTTGGTGATATATATCCAATTGTGTCCAATATTGCTGAGCGTGAGCAATACATTACCAAAGCTCAGCAACAAGATTATGATGTAATTGTATTTGTGGGTAAAAATCGTTCGACTCAGTATGCTAAGTTAGCGCGCACTATTTCGAAAAAAGCATTCAGTGTTGCGACTACCAGTGGGGCAAACTTTTTCAGTAACTGGTTATATTTCAATAAACTAACTGGGGTGGTTAGTTACGATGACATTGCTGACGCTACCCAACATATTACAGAGTTATATGCTGAGTGTTTCAAGCAGCTTTTAGGGTTAACCACATCTGATTTAGTGTCTGGCTATACCCAGTTAATGATCCAGCCGGAAGATAAATATACCCAGCAAGCTCAGCAACTTATTGATGATTTAACTGGCAAAGATAGTACAAAACTTATTTGTTTTATGAATCACCTATCGACTGCTGATAAGAAAGATTATCCCTGGGAACAACTAAAGACGGTTATGTTGTCATTAGCTCAGCAGTATCCACAAGTGGTATTTATCATTAATACCCCGCCTAATAAGTTAATGTCAGTCCGGCAGGATGTAGAGGCTGATACAGAATTACTAGCGTTAAAAATTCAGGTTTTTACTGCGTTAGAAAACTTTTTTCAATTACCCGCCTTAATGGCAAAATGTGATTTTTGTTTGAGTGTAGATACCGCAACGGCACATTTGGCTGTGAGTATGAAAGTACCCCAAGTGACTATTATGGCGAGTGATTTTAAACTTTGGCAGCCATTAGGTGACAGTCTGATTTTAGAGGGGTCAGGCAAAGCCAGTTCAGTGTCTACTGATGCTGTTATTGATGCCTGTAAGATTCAATTGAATAAGCGTATAAACTAACAATTTTTATATAAAAGAGACTGATGAAATGTTCAAATTGCTATTGAACATTGTTGTTTAAAGTCGATTGATTGTAATCAGAGGTTATCTGGTATTTATCGAGAATTTGTTGATATTCTCCTGTTGTTTTAAGTGTCTTTACACCGAGATCAAACTGGTGCATTTTACTCAGTTTATCCTGATTAAAGGCTACATATAAATTGATTTTTTCAGGCATAGCACCAGCATATTTTATTTGGTCAGACACTGCTAATTGCTTAGCAGTGTATTGAATCACATATCGATTACCAATAATAATCTGATGCCTCCCTCTGAGCATTCTTATAATATTCATCGACAACGGTTTGTCGCCAACAGCCCAATACACTTGTTGATTATTGGATAAATAAGATGCTAATACTTCGCCGTAATCGTACCCCTTAATGACCGCGATAGATTGTGATGAAAGGTCGCTCAATTTTTCGTATATCCAGGGATTATTGTGAACAGTAAAAAAATCATTACTTATCTCACCTACGATGGTTTCCCCTGTTAATAAACTTTGTTCGATTGCGATACTTTTTGATACCGCCAAGACGGCGTCAATATGACCTGCTTGCGCTTCTTTTAATGCACGGTTAAACGGCATGGGCACAAAAATAACGTGTTCACCTTGGGTTTCAAAAGCGCGCTGTACAATTTCAACTAAATAACCTGGTTGAGTGTCACAGATATAAGGACACCACACATCAGAGGCAATATGGATAGTCTTTGCGGAAACTGGAAAACAACATATTATCAATATAAAAGCTGTTCTTAATATAACCGTTATTAACATATAGGCCTCGGTGATGATGGGCGATATTTTAGCCATTTATCATGTTTGATCAAGTTTTTTGCTTGTAAATTAAACAATTTCATCTTTAGCTGTATAAAAATAAGAGAGATGCTATTAATGTTAGTTTCTATTTTCCACATTGTTACTAAATTTTTGCTAGTCGTTAGTGTTTAAATTATAGGATGAGAAAGTATGCTTCAGAATAAAACAATACAGCAGGTGGTATTTGATCAACCCGGTGATGCTCATGTTATGCAGCTGGGAAGCGGTACTCTAGGGCCTTTACTGTCAGGTCAAGTTTGTATAAAAGTACATGCTGCAGGCGTTAATGGCCCCGACATTAAGCAACGTATGGGAGCTTATCCTGCACCTGAAGGGGCAAGTCCTATTCTTGGTTTAGAAGTGGCCGGAGTGATCATTGCCAAAGCAGATGATGTTACCCAGTGGAAGATTGGTGATAGAGTCTGTGCCCTAGTGCCTGGTGGTGGCTATGCAGAACAGGTCAATACCTTTGCTGCACATTGTTTACCTATTCCAACCGACTGGAGTTTTATTCAAGCAGCGGCATTGCCTGAGACATTTTTTACGGTGTGGGGCAATGTGTTTATGCGGGCTGGATTAAAAGCGGGTGAAACAGTGTTAGTACATGGAGGTTCAGGCGGTATTGGTAGCACGGCGATTAAGCTTGCCAGTCAGCTTGGTGCCACTGTTTTTGCCACTTCAGGGACAGATGATAAATGTCAGTTTTGTCTTAGTCAGGGGGCAAAGCATGCGATTAATTATAATAACCAGTCTTTTACTGAGTCCATTCTAGCGCTGACTAACCATCAAGGTATTGATGTCGTCGTCGATATTGCCGGTGGTGATTTTATTAATGAAAATTTAAAAGTCCTCGCAGTGGATGGACGAATGGTATCCATTGCGATGCAAAGAGGGCCTAAAGCAACGGTTGATATTTTCAGGTTAATGGCAAAACGTATTGTATGGACTGGATCAACGTTACGGCCGCAAAGTGTGGGGGCAAAAGCGCAGATTGCAGCAGAGTTAAAGCAGCATGTTTGGCCGCTACTTGACAGTGGTCAACTTATTCCAGCCATTGACAGAGTGTTTGCTTTCAATGAGGTGGTTCAAGCTCATCAGTACATGGAGTCGGGAATGCATAAAGGAAAAATAGTTTTAAGCCTGTGTGATTAAAACTCAGATAAATGTAATAAAAACTTGATGCATGAAAAATTTAGGCTAATCTGCAGTTATCAAATATAAATTGGATAATTTTTAAACGAAAAAAGTGGGTTTATCCGTGTCTAAAGTGAGAGTGTTTGAGCTAAGTAGCCTGACATATACGCAATAAATGCCCTTTTTTTAAGGTGATTACACTGACGAATAGGTATTGGTAAATTATTTTCGGGTATTTTTGCCAAAATTTGAAAATTAACTAAATTAGGCATTGATTCTCTGTATTTTTCTGTTTAAATACCCACATTATTGAAGCTTAATAATATTGAGCCAAGGTTATTAATAGTTCATCGAGCATATCTTTTTGGTATATGTGTTGATTTAAGGGCGTTAGCATATGTATAACACAGTAAAAAAACAATTATGGGTTGGTGAGTTAAGAACCGCTAGAGGGAATACCATTGTTATTCACGACGGCCAATTACCGGAAGCATCCAAAGGACGTATCTATTTATTTAATACTGTACGCAATATTATTATTGAGTATGTAGAAGATATAGTGAAAGTAAACTTGCATGATCTTGATGAGGCACAAACCAAAGCCGCTATGGCTGAGTTTGGTGATGCTTGGCAGGTTGCACGGGCTGAGTTTATGGCCAAACAGCAAACTCGCATTGATTTGTCTAAAGTACCTGACACAGCGCCGCCAAAGAAAGTTAAGCCAGCGCCTGAGCCTGATGAGATTGCCGATGGTGATGATATTGATGACTTTGATGACACAGATGATTCAGATGATGATTTTGACATGGACGACGGTGTTGACGACTAAGTGTTATTGAGTTGTTATTGAGTTGTTATTGAGTTGTTATTGAGTTGTTATTGAGTTGTTATTGAGTTGTTATTGAGTTGTTATTGAGTTGTTTTAGTTAAATAAGCCAATAAAAAACCAGTAGCTCGCTACTGGTTTTTTATTGATGGTACATAATGATAATTAACTAAGCTTGATATCCACAGGTGGGACGATATAGCCTTGGTGTGCATCTAAACGTAAATCATTGAAGCGGCTGAGCTGCTTATTCTCTTGAATACCCGTCACAATAACTTGAATATCTAGCCCTTTAGCCACATTAACTAAAGCACGACACAGTTCACTGTTGTGTTGGTTCTCTTCAATAAAGGCAAAGGATTGATCCAATTTTACATAGCTAGGTCTTAAGTTTTGTAAATAGGCCATGGAACCGAACTGGCGGCCGAAATGGTCAATTCCAAAATGGGCACCACAATCACGAATAATATTACACAAGTGTTCACATGAGCTTAAATCGCTATACACACTTGCTTCAGGGATCTCAAAACAAATACGTTCAGGTGTTTTATGATTTCTAAGAAACTTCTTAATCCAAAGATGAAACTCGCGATCACCAATACTTTGATAAGTTAGGTTGATGGCTACAGGTTCAAAATTACGGTCAAATAAATGATGACTATTAACTGTTTCAATTAAGCAGCGATCTAACATAGTGCCTAGTGATAACATTTCCACAAAAGGCATAAATTGACCTGCATGCAACACATTGTTATCTAATGTGAGTTGGCAATACAATTCGCGCTGACACACTTCATTGTTTTCATTTAGTAATATGGGTTGCCAACGGAATTGGAACTGATTGTTATTGATAGCATGGGTGAGCTTTTGTCGCCACTCATCACGGCTGAATAATTGCTGTTGTGTATTTTCATACCAATGAAAGATTTTATGCTCTTTAATCGATTTTTGTAATGCATTGTCAGCTTGAGCCAGTATGTCCGATACCGTCATTTGACCTAAACGCTCAGCAATACCAATATTGAATTTTTCATTGGGATTGCAGCCTGCTTTCGACACTTCTTTATTAATAGTCCGGATCAAACTCTGTAAATATTTACTGATTTGTTCGTGTTCACTTTCCTCAATTAAGAAGGCGAACTCATATGCTGCTATACGGGCAATGACAGAAGGGCAGATTGGATCCAAATTGAAATGCAATTTGTTGGCAAGTAGCTTAATGGTTTCATCTCTTACTTGATAACCATACTGGCTATGCACATCTTCAAGCCAGTCCATCTTAACTAAGAATAATGCACCTGAACTAGGTTCACTGAGCCAACCATTAATACGGCTTACCATATATTGACGGTTAGGCAGATTAGATACTTGATCAACTAAGTTTTTCTTGCGTAAAGCAGAGACTTCTTCGTCTAGTGAATTAAACACCTGCTTAAGTTGGCTCGACATACTGTTAAATGCTTGAACCAACTCTTTTAACTCTGTGGTTTTAGGCGTTGGCATATCAGGGCCAAATTGGCGATTGGCAATTTTTTGCGCATGCACTGATAACGAGTGTAGTGGTTTTAAGATCATCCCAAGACCAACACGGGCAAAGATAATAGCGATTAAGAATAAAAGTGAAAAAATAATGATGGTATTGGTTATTATCCGCCACATTTCTTGGTAACCAAACCCTGGGTGCGCAGTAATTTCAATTTTAGCGAGCTGTAACCAGCCGGAGGTGATAATACTTTCTTTTGCGATAGGTTTAAAAATTTCAAGGTCAATAAACCATTGGGGCACATTTTGTACGCGAATGGCATTATTCCAAACTTGCTGTTTACCATCGACTAACCAAGTAAGCTTAATTTGTTGATAATACCCACCTTCAAATAAGACATTAACTAAGGTTTCTGTTGTGGCATAGTCACCTGCTTCTAAAGCTGGTACAAGCATTAGCCCTAATGAGTTACTGGTGTTATTCAGGTCTGACTCCATTTGCTTGGCGAGAAAGCTCTGAGTCTCGTTAAATTGCACGTAAGCTAAACTGGCTATTGTGAGCAAGAATAGTACGAAAAGTAACGCATAAATCTGTCGGAACAGGGTCATGTGGTCACTACTCCATTTTAAGTTTAGGTTGACGTAAACGGTCAACACCTAAGCGATGTGTTAAATCATTCCATTTTTTTAGTCGTGATGATGAGCCTGCTAACACCCCTCGACCTTTTTCTTTATTTAGCCATAACTGCTTACCGTTAAAGCTATACACAGGGAGTAGATCGCGTCGCTGTGTGGCAAGTTTAATTTTTTTGTCTAAATTATCTAATACTAATGGTACCGAACTCGGTGTTTCATAGTAGGCGAGTACCATGTGGTATTGATTCATTGAGGTCGCTTTTACCATAGTAATGCGCAGTTTATCTTCTGAGACACCCAACTGAAGTAAGGTAAAATATTTGGCAATAGAGAAGTCTTCACAATCACCACCATTTACACCGATAAACTCCATTGGTGTTGCCCAGTAATTAGAGTCACCCCAAAGTACTTTGTCATCCACAAATCTGAATAAATTAAAAAATTGATTCACTTTTTCTAATTGTTGTTTTTCGGGTAAAGGTTGTGCTTCATCAACCACTTTAAACCAAGCTTTTGCGCGTAAGCCTGCACGTTGGCCATAATTCTGGCTAAGGGTAGAAATAATTTTGTCAGCATTTAGCGTTTGCGTGGGTGCCGCAAAAAGTGTCGAAATAGTCAAAAGGGCTGCCACCATTAAAATGTGACAGCCTCTCTTTGTTATGGACTTATTGCATCTCGATAGAGTCAAACGCTGCTAGCCCTTCTGTTTATTACGACTTTGTTTATCGCTATTCAGTTTGTTGATCAACAGTGTAAATATGCCACTTCAAATTTGGAATCGTATCTTCACTTTGCACTTCAGCAATGACGCGACGATTCACTTTTTCTGCTTCAGCAGTGCCACTTGTGTCTATAAGATGATCAAAACTATAGCCTATAGATTTGAGACGTGATGCTTCAATACCAAAAGTATCTTGCAGTATCGTGGTAACGGCTTTAGCTCTATTTTGTGATAAAGCTAAGTTCAGCTCATAGCTACCGCGATTACTACAATGCCCTTCAATGGTCACGACCGTTGAAGGATACAGTGTCATCAAGCTGGCAACTTTTTCTATCTGTGAGTAATATTGGGGAGCGATATAGTCAGAATTGTTTTCAAATAAAATTTTAAGTTCTTGGCGTTCGTTAATGTTTTTAACTGTGCCGCAACCATAATTATCAACTTCAGATCCTATGATTGTACCCATACAGCGTTCTCTGGCCGCAATAACACCGTCACGATCTTGATCGTTTAGATCAAATTGCTGTTTAGTGGGTTGATCCATAGAAATAGTATCATTCATAGAGCAAGCACTGGTTAAGCTGACCATTAATAATAAAATGAAGTAGCGCATTAGTTTGCTCCTCCTTGGTAATTACGTTCACCAGACCATACATCTGGACGAGTTACTCGTAATGATTCTAATAACCTACCCGTGGAGTTTAGTACGCGGTATTGGGCAATAATTTCATCATATTCAGTCTGTAAATAATCTTTACGTGCTTCAAATAGTTCGTTTTCGGTATCAAGTAAATCCAGTAGGGTGCGTTGACCTAGGTTGAACTGTTGCTCATAAGCGACTTGAGTTTGTTTAGCTGCAACAACATGCTCACGAATGTACATTTTTTGTGGTGATAACATTTCAAAAGCATTCCATGCGAGCGAAGCACCTTCAACAACTTGACGATTTGCGCGCTGTTGAATTTCTTTCGCTTCACTAATTTTGTAGGCTGATTCTCTGTCGCGGGCGATATCTTTGCCGCCAGCAAATAGGTTGTAACGCATTCTTACCATACCAACTAAGTCATTGCTGTAACCATTGACATTTTGATTGGTAATTTGGCTGTAGCCGTCTTCACCGTTAACATCATTATTCCAGTTACCACTTAGCTCAAGATTGAATTTAGGGTAATAGTTCGATTTAACAGAACTGCGTTCCTGTTTCGCTGCATTGATGTCATTTTCTGAAGACTTCAAAATAGGATGACCAGAAGAAGCCAGTTTAATACTTTCAGTTAAACTTTTTGGCAGCATGTCGGTATCAGGTACAGGTAAAATTAAATCATCCAGGGCAACTTCTACAATACGCATATATTGTGCTTTAGCGTCATGGAGATTATTTTTAGCAGACACCACATTGGCATTTGCCCGTGCCAAACGGCCACTGATTTGTGATAAATCTGCTATAGATCCTAAGCCAGAGTCAGTACGCTGCTTAATTTGATCATATATTTCTGCATGGCTTTCTAAGTTTCTCTGAGCAAGGGTCAGGACTTGTTCTGCCCGAATAAAGTATAAATACACTTTAGCCACATCTAATGCCATATCTTCAGCAGCAGCAAATAATGCCCACTGCTCTGCACTGGCTTCAAACGAGTAGCGATCGACTTCGCTACTGGTATAGAAACCATCAAATAACATTTGTTTGATACTGAAGCCTGCTTCACCACGCTCAAGCTCCATAACCCCTTCATCTAAATTATCATTTAGAGGTTGTATTTTTCGACGTGAGGATGGGCTGTCAGTTTGCTCCCAACCATAACCTGCAGTGATATCAACCGTTGGCATATATCCTGATTTGGCTTGGTTAACTTGTTCTTCTCGCGCTTTAAAACGGTTGAATACAATACGTAGCTCTGGATTAGTATCTAATGTATGTGCAACAGCTTGTTCTAGTGTTTGGCTAGATGCTGCAGGTGACATTAATACCGACATGGCCAATGCAAGTGCACTAAACCTTAGTTGTCGATTTGTTGTATTGATCATTTATAAAAAACCCTCCCTGGTTCTTTAGCGCTCTCTCAGCGCAGTATCTTTTGCTCTTAAAATTGGATTTAATATGTACTCAAGTATGGATCTTTTCCCAGTAATTACGTCCACCGAGGTGAGCATACCGGGAATTATTGGCATCTGTGTGCCATCGTCTTTCACTAAATTAGATTCTTCAGTTCTTACTTTGATTGTATAAAAGCTGTTGCCTTCTTCATCTTGCGACGTGTCAGCGCTAATGTGTTCAACTGTGCCTTTTAAACCACCATAACGGGTAAAATCGTAGGCGGTAACTTTTACAATAGCGGGCAAGCCTGGATGTAAAAATGCAATATCTTTAGGGGTGATTTTAGTTTCAATCAATAAGCGGTCTTCTGATGGAACAATTTCAATAATTTCTTGTCCTGGCTGAACAACGCCACCCAATGTATTAATATGAATTGATTTTATTGTCCCAGCCACTGGTGAGGTAATAACTGCTTTGCTGACCTTATCAAACGCGCCAATTTGTGCCTGGTTCATCCTTGAAAGTTTGGTTTGCATCTCATTGAGTTGAGCACGTAAATCCGCCGCATAAATGAATACCGCTTCGCGGCGTTTTAAAATGGCTTCGTCCATTGAAGATTTTACTTTTGGACGCAATAATCGTACCGATCGAAGTTCACCTTGGATATCGTTAACAACACGTTCTAATTTTAACAGCTCAACTTCAGGAACAATTCCTTTTCGTGCTAACGGCTTAGTGAGCTCTAGTTCTCTCGAGATAAGTTGGTAACTTTTGGTTAACGTGGCAATTTTAGACGATAGTTCTTCCGTTTCTTGCTGACGTTGCTGTATTTGACGGACTAATATCTCAAGTTGGTTATTGAGGTTATCTAAACGACCTGAATACTCTTCCTGCTGACGTTTAACCAGTGCAGGCTCTTGTTCAATGAGTTCTGCTGGAAAGATTAAAGACTGCTTGGTTATTTTAACCTGTTGACGCCAGTCAGCTGACATATCTGAAATTACAATACTGTCTAACTCTGCTCGCATACGAATAACATTGGTTTGCAGCCCATATACTTCTTGCTCTTGTTGAGCAAAGTCAGATCGAAAGCGAGTATCATCAATACGTGCTAGTGGTTGATCTTTCTCGACGTGCATGCCTTCCTGAACAAAGATTTCTTGTAAAATACCGCCATCTAAACTTTGGATAAGCTGTACTTGCGATGATGGAATGACTTTACCCATTCCGGTTGTTACTTGATCTAGTTCAGAAAAATATGACCATATGAAAAAACATATCATCATGGCTGCCATAGACCAAATAATCAGTCTATGACCCGATGGTGCATCGGTCATCATGGCGCCATAAACGTCATCGACCATTTCTAAATCTTTAGCGGTTAAGTGTTTACTCATGTAATTTGGCCTCCCGCAAGCAGGCCGTTGTTAAGTTTTTCTAGCACTTCTTTCTTTGGACCATCGGCAATAATATGGCCACGATCTAAGATAATAATGCGATCGACTAAATTAAGTAAATGCATTTTATGGGTAATAAGCAGCAAAGTACGATTTTTACTGACCTGTGCCATTGAGTTGACAAATTGTTTCTCAGCTCGAGCATCTAAGCTTGCAGTTGGCTCATCCATTAGCAAAATTGGAGGGTCATTGAGTGTTGCCCTTGCCAAAGCGACACTTTGACGTTGCCCTCTGCTTAATGATAATCCACCTTCACCCACTTGCTGATCGAGTCCTTCAGACTCTAAGTGAGTAAACTGACTCACACCTGACAATTGCACCGCTCTAATAAGTTGATGTTCACTGACTTGACGGGTGCCAAATAAAATATTGTCTCGAATACTGCCGTGGAAAAGTGTGACATCTTGAGGTAAGTAACCAAAATTACGGCGTAAATCACTGGGATGTATTTGACCTGCGTCGATACCATCATAACGAAGGCTACCTTGTGTCGGCTTGTATAGACCGAGTAACAATTTAGCTAAGGTGCTTTTACCCGATCCATTTCTGCCAATAATAGCCACCTTTTCGCCAGGCTCAATATTTATCGACATCGGGAAAAGGATCGGCTTTTCTGCCGCAGGGAAAGTAAAGCTGACGTTATCAGCGGTTATTCTGCCATTGATACGTTCTTTACTAATGAGCTGACCTTTGTTTTCAAATTCGTCTTCTTGATCCATTATTTGGTTAAGCTGACGTAATGAACTCATGGTGTAATTCCCTCTAGTGATGAGGGAGGCCAATTGTGCCATGGGGGTGACAGCTCGGCTGGATAACATAACTGCAGCAATAATGCCGCCCATAGAAAGCTCATTTTCTGCTAAGCGATATACCCCGAAAATAACCACGCAAATTACGCTAAACTGCACGGAGAAATTGGCAAAATTAGCTAAGTAATTAGCCAGTTTTTTAGTTTTTAATTCCCAATTTGCGGTATGACCAATCATTTGCTGCCAGCTTTTTTGCACGATCCCTTCCGCGCCATTGGCTTTAATCGATTCAATAGCAGTTAAACTTTCGACCAAATGACCATGCTTTAAACTGGAAAAACGATTACTTTCTTCAATTGCCGCTTTAAGTTTAGGTTGAACATATAAGGTTACTGCAATAATCAATAAGCTAGCAATAACGGGGATTGCCGCCAGATCACCGGCAACGATATAAATAATAACTACAAATAGAATTGCAAATGGCAGATCAACGAGTGAGGTAATAGTCGCTGAGGCTAAAAACTCTCGAATACTTTCAAATTCACCTAGTTGCCGAGCCATGCCGCCAACACTAGGAGATCGCTGAGACAATGGAATGCCGATAGCTTTAGCAAATAGCTTTGATGAGACAATAATGTCAACTTTTTTTCCTGCAATATCAATTAAATAACTTCGAAGTTGTCGCATGATGAAGTCAAAAATATATGCAATTGCTGCACCAATAGCAAGTACCCAAAGTGACTCAAATGCTAGATTTGGCACCACTTTATCATAAACATTCATGATAAATAATGGTGACACTAGTGCAAATAAATTCACTAAAACAGATGCTATTAACGCATCTCGATAAATGGGAGCTGAGTCGACAATACTTTGTTTGAGCCAATGTACGCTACTGTCATGAATGTGAACATCAACAGCAGCATCACCACGATAATGTTGTTTTACCAAGAACAGATAACCGACATAAAGAGTTTCCAGTTCTTCCAGAGTAAGGATTTCTTCGCCACCTGTTTCTGGAAGCTGGATAACGGCTTTGTCTTGCTCAATATTGATTTCACGTAAAAGGCAGGCTTTTTTATCTTTGAGTAAAAGTACGCAAGGTAATAAAATCGGTGTTATTTGATTAAGATCTTTTCTTGAAAGCTTTGCAGATAGACCAGCACGTCCAGCCGCCTGTGGCAGTAAATCTGGCGTTAGCACCGCACCAGTTAGCGGAAGTCCTGCCGCAAGTGATTCACTTGAACATGGGCTGCCGAAATGCTCGGTCAATAGGACAAGACAATCCAGAAGTGGGTCGACAGTCACTCTTTGTGAGGCCGAAATAGTCCACTGTTCCTGAATTTTGGAAGCAGTTGCTGGCACTGTGGTGATATCCTTATTATTCTTTTTGTACTTATTCTTATTATTAGTGTTTGGAGCATTTCTACGCCCCCATATTACTATGGGGGGAAATAATTTCCTAAAATTAAGGGATCATTTGTCCATCAGGTTTATCAACAAATGGGTCTATTCCCTGTCCATTAGGCGCCGGTGTTGGGTTGGTATCAACAATTAGTGCACCATCCTTGAGTAACCCATTAATAATAACGCCTTCTACTGAACTGCCATAAATGCCAGCTAAGTCAACACCATCAAGTGTAATCGTTTGTTCGAAAACACCATCGCCGTCGGCATCGATTTCTATAATACTTGAGCCTTTAGCGTTGTAGCTAAAGTTAAGTAAATTCTCAAGATTGTTATATTCCTCATTGATGAGTAAGTCTCTTAGGTCAATCTTATCTTCCAGGCGGTTAAAGTCGGTAATAATATCATTACCAAACTCACCTTTTTGCCAGACGAAAGTATCATTGCCGCTATCGCCGCGTAATACGTCATCGCCTAAGCCACCGATTAGTGTGTCATTACCTGCACCACCTCGCAGACCATCATTATGACTACCACCATCTATATGGTCATTGCCTGTATGGCCATAAAGGATATCTGAACCAGATTGGCCATAGATATAATCGTTACCGCTACCACTATTTACCACGTCAGCTTTTTGTGATGCAACATCATTGGCTAGTAATAAACCATCAAGATCTATCATGCTATCGGCCCCTGATAGGGTACCTGTCATAATATGATGATTTGCAATAGTACTAAGGTTTAATTCTAACTCATCATCTGATTTATACCCAAAGGCGCCAGTTTCACCAGCGTAGATAATATCGCCACCACGACCCGTTTCAATATGATCATTACCAGCGCCACTACTGATGACCTGTGAGCTATCTTTACTATAGCTGGTTAAATTAGCACCTGAAGCTGAAGTAGAATTGTTATTAGAGTCAGTAATTTGCCCTGTTAACCCGCCGCCAAAGTTGACGTTAAGTTGTTTCTGAGTAGTACCATTCTCGCCATTCAACACGATAAAACTGTCGTTAAGGCTTGTGCCCGTAGTGGTGACCTTAGCCGCATCTTCAACAGGGACGTTTTGAGCATTCACTAAGTTTACATTGATAGCCAATGTTGCACTTGAAGTATCACCATCAGCATCCCTAATCGTGTAGGTAAATAAATCTATAGCCCTGGCAGGAATTGATTCTGTAGTACTTGTTAGCTCGTAGGTATAGGTACCATCATTATTGATGATTAATGTACCATATTGTCCTGTGATTATTGCGCTGACATTACCCGTTACGCCTGTGCTGGTTTGATCGCCAGCGGCTACGCCAATCACTAAACTGATATCCGCACCACTAATATCATTATCCATAACGTTCCCTTCCACTGAAGGTAAGTTATAGCCATTGCCTGCGACCATACGAATCACTAAATCGTAACTGGTAGAAGCATTTTCATCGGTATAAATGGATGAAACCACATTACCATTATTATCTCTAAAGCCGATGACTTGAATGGTATAGACATCACCTTCATAGTTGAAGGTCACGTTAGTTTGGCCAATAGTTACAATGTCACGTGGATCTGGACCATTATTAGGGGTTTCGTTATGGCTAAAGTTCAGTTTCAATGTTACTGCTGTAACATTACCAAATGAATCAATTACATTAAATACGACATCCATAGTCGCAGCAGTAATAGAGGAGCCACTGCTAATTGGGTAGTTATAGTGAGTAAATGTACCTAGTACAATATCTTGGTTTAAGGTCACTTCGCCATTGAGTTCAGCATCATTATCCATAAATCCATAGCCAGATTGGGCACCATTGGTGGTTCCCCAGCGTACTTGATCTAATGCTGAATCGTTATCTTCACCACCGCTGCCAACATCACCATCGAATCGTCTAACACCCGTACCACCAGTGACGGTTTTCCATTCCGCTTGCACCCCCCCAATAATAGCAAATGAGTCCTGGATAACGGTCAATGAAACAGTGTCGTTGGTTGCGATAGATGCATCATCATATACAGTTGCATTCAGGGTAGTACTGGCTTGATCACCATCAATATCAAATGCGGTAATTTGGAATGCATCAGTTAATGAGTCTGAATTAGCGCCAGTGTGGTTTTGAGCATTGGTTAACGTATAAGTATATTCCAATACACCATCGTTATACCCCGTAATGGTAAGTTGACCGAACTCCCCAGCAATAACAAGTGGCGATGCCGCAGAAGCTGCAATCAATGCCGCTAATGTCAGTGTGTTAAGGGTACCACCGACTTGAATCTCAAGTCTGTCTAAACCATCTTTGGCACCAATGATCATACTTCCTGAGCTTGCTATATCCGCTGCACTATTTGACCCATTATTGAGCCCCGCTTCATACACAGAAAGAATGTCAGGTGTACTAATAGTGACAATATCGTTCACTGGGGTCACTGTGATGGTCAGTGTTGAGGTGTCCGTCGGGCCTGAGCCATCGGTGACGATATAAGTGATCACCGGCACTGCGCCATTGTAGTTGGCGACCAGGGTAAAGCTGTAGTTACCGTTGGCACTTAAAGTGAAGCTGCCAACACCGGCAATGGTCACAGGCTGCCCTAAGGTAAAGGTGCCCGTTACGCCGGCAATGCTGAAGCTTTCAATACTGACAGGACCATCAACAGAGCTGGTGCCGGCTAAGACGCTACCAGTGGTGGCGCCGCTGTCTTCAGCAACTGAAATCACTTCGTTTGCATCAGTGAAGTTATCGTTCACTGGGGTCACTGTGATGGTCAGTGTTGAGGTGTCAGTCGGGCCTGAGCCATCGGTGACGATATAAGTGATCACCGGCACTGCGCCATTGTAGTTGGCGACCAGGGTAAAGCTGTAGTTACCGTTGGCACTTAAAGTGAAGCTGCCGACACCGGCAATGGTCACAGGCTGCCCTAAGGTAAAGGTGCCCGTTACGCCGGCAATGCTGAAGCTTTCAATACTGACAGGACCATCAACAGAGCTGGTGCCGGTTAAGACGCTACCAGTGGTGGCGCCGCTGTCTTCAGCAACTGAAATCACTTCGTTTGCATCAGTGAAATTATCGTTCACTGGGGTCACTGTGATGGTCAGTGTTGAGGTGTCAGTCGGGCCTGAGCCATCGGTGACGATATAAGTGATCACCGGCACTGCGCCATTGTAGTTGGCGACCAGGGTGAAGCTGTAGTTACCGTTGGCACTTAAAGTGAAGCTGCCGACACCGGCAATGGTCACAGGCTGCCCTAAGGTAAAGGTGCCCGTTACGCCGGCAATGCTGAAGCTTTCAATACTGACAGGGCCATCAACAGAGCTGGTGCCGGTTAAGACGCTACCAGTGGTGGCGCCGCTGTCTTCAGCAACTGAAATCACTTCGTTTGCATCAGTGAAGTTATCGTTCACTGGGGTCACTGTGATGGTCAGTGTTGAGGTGTCAGTCGGGCCTGAGCCATCGGTGACGATATAAGTGATCACCGGCACTGCGCCATTGTAGTTGGCGACCAGGGTAAAGCTGTAGTTACCGTTGGCACTTAAAGTGAAGCTGCCGACACCGGCAATGGTCACAGGCTGCCCTAAGGTAAAGGTGCCCGTTACGCCGGCAATGCTGAAGCTTTCAATACTGACAGGACCATCAACAGAGCTGGTGCCGGTTAAGACGCTACCAGTGGTGGCGCCGCTGTCTTCAGCAACTGAAATCACTTCGTTTGCATCAGTGAAGTTATCGTTCACTGGGGTCACTGTGATGGTCAGTGTTGAGGTGTCAGTCGGGCCTGAGCCATCGGTGACGATATAAGTGATCACCGGCACTGCGCCATTGTAGTTGGCGACCGGGGTAAAGCTGTAGTTACCGTTGGCACTTAAAGTGAAGCTGCCGACACCGGCAATGGTCACAGGCTGCCCTAAGGTAAAGGTGCCCGTTACGCCGGCAATGCTGAAGCTTTCAATACTGACAGGACCATCAACAGAGCTGGTGCCGGTTAAGACGCTACCAGTGGTGGCGCCGCTGTCTTCAGCAACTGAAATCACTTCGTTTGCATCAGTGAAATTATCGTTCACTGGGGTCACTGTGATGGTCAGTGTTGAGGTGTCAGTCGGGCCTGAGCCATCGGTGACGATATAAGTGATCACCGGCACTGCGCCATTGTAGTTGGCGACCAGGGTAAAGCTGTAGTTACCGTTGGCACTTAAGGTGAAGCTGCCGACACCGGCAATGGTCACAGGCTGCCCTAAGGTAAAGGTGCCCGTTACGCCGGCAATGCTGAAGCTTTCAATACTGACAGGGCCATCAACAGAGCTGGTGCCGGTTAAGACGCTACCAGTGGTGGCGCCGCTGTCTTCAGCAACTGAAATCACTTCGTTTGCATCAGTGAAGTTATCGTTCACTGGGGTCACTGTGATGGTCAGTGTTGAGGTGTCAGTCGGGCCTGAGCCATCGGTGACGATATAAGTGATCACCGGCACTGCGCCATTGTAGTTGGCGACCGGGGTAAAGCTGTAGTTACCGTTGGCACTTAAGGTGAAGCTGCCGACACCGGCAATGGTCACAGGCTGCCCTAAGGTAAAGGTGCCCGTTACGCCGGCAATGCTGAAGCTTTCAATACTGACAGGACCATCAACAGAGCTGGTGCCGGCTAAGACGCTACCAGTGGTGGCGCCGCTGTCTTCAGCAACTGAAATCACTTCGTTTGCATCAGTGAAGTTATCGTTCACTGGGGTCACTGTGATGGTCAGTGTTGAGGTGTCAGTCGGGCCTGAGCCATCGGTGACGATATAAGTGATCACCGGCACTGCGCCATTGTAGTTGGCGACCAGGGTAAAGCTGTAGTTACCGTTGGCACTTAAAGTGAAGCTGCCGACACCGGCAATGGTCACAGGCTGCCCTAAGGTAAAGGTGCCCGTTACGCCGGCAATGCTGAAGCTTTCAATACTGACAGGACCATCAACAGAGCTGGTGCCGGTTAAGACGCTACCAGTGGTGGCGCCGCTGTCTTCAGCAACTGAAATCACTTCGTTTGCATCAGTGAAGTTATCGTTCACTGGGGTCACTGTGATGGTCAGTGTTGAGGTGTCAGTCGGGCCTGAGCCATCGGTGACGATATAAGTGATCACCGGCACTGCGCCATTGTAGTTGGCGACCAGGGTAAAGCTGTAGTTACCGTTGGCACTTAAGGTGAAGCTGCCGACACCGGCAATGGTCACAGGCTGCCCTAAGGTAAAGGTGCCCGTTACGCCGGCAATGCTGAAGCTTTCAATACTGACAGGGCCATCAACAGAGCTGGTGCCGGTTAAGACGCTACCAGTGGTGGCGCCGCTGTCTTCAGCAACTGAAATCACTTCGTTTGCATCAGTGAAGTTATCGTTCACTGGGGTCACTGTGATGGTCAGTGTTGAGGTGTCAGTCGGGCCTGAGCCATCGGTGACGATATAAGTGATCACCGGCACTGCGCCATTGTAGTTGGCGACCAGGGTAAAGCTGTAGTTACCGTTGGCACTTAAAGTGAAGCTGCCGACACCGGCAATGGTCACAGGCTGCCCTAAGGTAAAGGTGCCCGTTACGCCGGCAATGCTGAAGCTTTCAATACTGACAGGACCATCAACAGAGCTGGTGCCGGTTAAGACGCTACCAGTGGTGGCGCCGCTGTCTTCAGCAACTGAAATCACTTCGTTTGCATCAGTGAAATTATCGTTCACTGGGGTCACTGTGATGGTCAGTGTTGAGGTGTCAGTCGGGCCTGAGCCATCGGTGACGATATAAGTGATCACCGGCACTGCGCCATTGTAGTTGGCGACCAGGGTAAAGCTGTAGTTACCGTTGGCACTTAAGGTGAAGCTGCCGACACCGGCAATGGTCACAGGCTGCCCTAAGGTAAAGGTGCCCGTTACGCCGGCAATGCTGAAGCTTTCAATACTGACAGGACCATCGACAGAGCTGGTGCCGGTTAAGACGCTACCAGTGGTGGCGCCGCTGTCTTCAGCAACTGAAATCACTTCGTTTGCATCAGTGAAGTTATCGTTCACTGGGGTCACTGTGATGGTCAGTGTTGAGGTGTCAGTCGGGCCTGAGCCATCGGTGACGATATAAGTGATCACCGGCACTGCGCCATTGTAGTTGGCGACCAGGGTAAAGCTGTAGTTACCGTTGGCACTTAAGGTGAAGCTGCCGACACCGGCAATGGTCACAGGCTGCCCTAAGGTAAAGGTGCCCGTTACGCCGGCAATGCTGAAGCTTTCAATACTGACAGGACCATCGACAGAGCTGGTGCCGGTTAAGACGCTACCAGTGGTGGCGCCGCTGTCTTCAGCAACTGAAATCACTTCGTTTGCATCAGTGAAGTTATCGTTCACTGGGGTCACTGTGATGGTCAGTGTTGAGGTGTCAGTCGGGCCTGAGCCATCGGTGACGATATAAGTGATCACCGGCACTGCGCCATTGTAGTTGGCGACCGGGGTAAAGCTGTAGTTACCGTTGGCACTTAAAGTGAAGCTGCCGACACCGGCAATGGTCACAGGCTGCCCTAAGGTAAAGGTGCCCGTTACGCCGGCAATGCTGAAGCTTTCAATACTGACAGGACCATCAACAGAGCTGGTGCCGGTTAAGACGCTACCAGTGGTGGCGCCGCTGTCTTCAGCAACTGAAATCACTTCGTTTGCATCAGTGAAGTTATCGTTCACTGGGGTCACTGTGATGGTCAGTGTTGCAGTGACATCGGTATTGGTTGTATAGGTAATAACAGGGGCAATACCATTCCAGTTTGCATTAGGTGTAAAGGTATAATTACCATCAGCTAATAGCTCAAAAGTGCCCATTGATAGTGTTACTAGAGTGCCTGCAGCGTAGACCGTACTGCTTCCATCAACAGTAAAGCTTGCGATAGATAAAGCAGAATCTATATCAGTATCGTTATCGAGTACATTACCTGTTGCGATATGATCTTCGGCAATAGTGTTAGTGTCATTGACAGCATTGGTCGCATCATCAACATTTGATAATTTGACATTAACTATGGCGGTGTCTGTTCCACCATTTAGATCTGAGACAACAATATCTAAAGCGTAATCACCTAAATCGGCATCATCAATGGTTTGGTTAAGTGTAATTTCACCGGTAAGGACATTAATGGTAAATACACCAAATGTTTGTAAACCATTTGCAAAGCTATAAGTTAATTGATCGCCATCTATATCATCTGCAATAACTTGACCGACGATTGTTCCTGCGGTGCTGCCTTCTGCGATATTGTTAAAATCATAAATGTCATTATTGGCTGGGCCATTAATCGTATCTAGGCCTGAGCGGAATTCAGGACCATCATTTGTTCCGACAATGGTAATGGTCACAGTGTGAGTGGCCGTGCCATCGGCGGAGGTGACGGTGATGTCACGGGTCAGGGTTTGACCGGCCGTTAATGACTGCACATCAATGTGGCTGTTGTTTAGGGTATAGCTCCAGTTACCGCTCGCATCAATCGAGAAGCTACCAAAGTTGCCGTCGGCGACATTGGTTTGCACCTGGAATACCGCTTCGCCGGCATCCACATCGGTGACGGTTAAGGTGCCAGAGACCATTTCAACGGTGGCATTATCTGTATCGGTTGTCCCATCTTCAGTGACGGTACCCGCATCGCTGTCGCCATTACCTAAGTTAACGGTAATGTCAGCGGGGTCGTTGGCGCCGACAATGGTAATGGTCACAGTGTGAGTGGCCGTGCCATCGGCGGAGGTGACGGTGATGTCACGGGTCAGGGTTTGACCGGCCGTTAATGACTGCACATCAATGTGGCTGTTGTTTAGGGTATAGCTCCAGTTACCGCTCGCATCAATCGAGAAGCTACCAAAGTTGCCGTCGGCGACATTGGTTTGCACCTGGAATACCGCTTCACCGGCATCCACATCGGTGACGGTTAAGGTGCCAGAGACCATTTCAACGGTGGCGTTATCAGTATCGGTTGCCCCATCTTCAGTGACGGTACCCGCATCGCTGTCGCCATTACCTAAGTTAACGGTAATGTCAGCGGGGTCGTTGGCGCCGACAATGGTAATAGTCACAGTGTGAGTGGCCGTGCCATCGGCGGAGGTGACGGTGATGTCACGGGTCAGGGTTTGACCGGCCGTTAATGACTGCACATCAATGTGGCTGTTGTTTAGGGTATAGCTCCAGTTACCGCTCGCATCAATCGAGAAGCTACCAAAGTTGCCGTCGGCGACATTGGTTTGCACTTGGAATACCGCTTCACCGGCATCCACATCGGTGACGGTTAAGGTGCCAGAGACCATTTCAACGGTGGCGTTATCAGTATCGGTTGCCCCATCTTCAGTGACGGTACCCGCATCGCTGTCGCCATTACCTAAGTTAACGGTAATGTCAGCGGGGTCGTTGGCGCCGACAATGGTAATAGTCACAGTGTGAGTGGCCGTGCCATCGGCGGAGGTGACGGTGATGTCACGGGTCAGGGTTTGACCGGCCGTTAATGACTGCACATCAATGTGGCTGTTGTTTAGGGTATAGCTCCAGTTACCGCTCGCATCAATCGAGAAGCTACCAAAGTTGCCGTCGGCGACATTGGTTTGCACCTGGAATACCGCTTCACCGGCATCCACATCGGTGACGGTTAAGGTGCCAGAGACCATTTCAACGGTGGCGTTATCAGTATCGGTTGCCCCATCTTCAGTGACGGTACCCGCATCGCTGTCGCCATTACCTAAGTTAACGGTAATGTCAGCGGGGTCGTTGGCGCCGACAATGGTAATAGTCACAGTGTGAGTGGCCGTGCCATCGGCGGAGGTGACGGTGATGTCACGGGTCAGGGTTTGACCGGCCGTTAATGACTGCACATCAATGTGGCTGTTGTTTAGGGTATAGCTCCAGTTACCGCTCGCATCAATCGAGAAGCTACCAAAGTTGCCGTCGGCGACATTGGTTTGCACCTGGAATACCGCTTCACCGGCATCCACATCGGTGACGGTTAAGGTGCCAGAGACCATTTCAACGGTGGCGTTATCAGTATCGGTTGCCCCATCTTCAGTGACGGTACCCGCATCGCTGTCGCCATTACCTAAGTTAACGGTAATGTCAGCGGGGTCGTTGGCGCCGACAATGGTAATAGTCACAGTGTGAGTGGCCGTGCCATCGGCGGAGGTGACGGTGATGTCACGGGTCAGGGTTTGACCGGCCGTTAATGACTGCACATCAATGTGGCTGTTGTTTAGGGTATAGCTCCAGTTACCGCTCGCATCAATCGAGAAGCTACCAAAGTTGCCGTCGGCGACATTGGTTTGCACCTGGAATACCGCTTCACCGGCATCCACATCGGTGACGGTTAAGGTGCCAGAGACCATTTCAACGGTGGCGTTATCAGTATCGGTTGCCCCATCTTCAGTGACGGTACCCGCATCGCTGTCGCCATTACCTAAGTTAACGGTAATGTCAGCGGGGTCGTTGGCGCCGACAATGGTAATAGTCACAGTGTGAGTGGCCGTGCCATCGGCGGAGGTGACGGTGATGTCACGGGTCAGGGTTTGACCGGCCGTTAATGACTGCACATCAATGTGGCTGTTGTTTAGGGTATAGCTCCAGTTACCGCTCGCATCAATCGAGAAGCTACCAAAGTTGCCGTCGGCGACATTGGTTTGCACCTGGAATACCGCTTCACCGGCATCCACATCGGTGACGGTTAAGGTGCCAGAGACCATTTCAACGGTGGCGTTATCAGTATCGGTTGCCCCATCTTCAGTGACGGTACCCGCATCGCTGTCGCCATTACCTAAGTTAACGGTAATGTCAGCGGGGTCGTTGGCGCCGACAATGGTAATAGTCACAGTGTGAGTGGCCGTGCCATCGGCGGAGGTGACGGTGATGTCACGGGTCAGGGTTTGACCGGCCGTTAATGACTGCACATCAATGTGGCTGTTGTTTAGGGTATAGCTCCAGTTACCGCTCGCATCAATCGAGAAGCTACCAAAGTTGCCGTCGGCGACATTGGTTTGCACTTGGAATACCGCTTCACCGGCATCCACATCGGTGACGGTTAAGGTGCCAGAGACCATTTCAACGGTGGCGTTATCAGTATCGGTTGCCCCATCTTCAGTGACGGTACCCGCATCGCTGTCGCCATTACCTAAGTTAACGGTAATGTCAGCGGGGTCGTTGGCGCCGACAATGGTAATAGTCACAGTGTGAGTGGCCGTGCCATCGGCGGAGGTGACGGTGATGTCACGGGTCAGGGTTTGACCGGCCGTTAATGACTGCACATCAATGTGGCTGTTGTTTAGGGTATAGCTCCAGTTACCGCTCGCATCAATCGAGAAGCTACCAAAGTTGCCGTCGGCGACATTGGTTTGCACTTGGAATACCGCTTCACCGGCATCCACATCGGTGACGGTTAAGGTGCCAGAGACCATTTCAACGGTGGCGTTATCAGTATCGGTTGCCCCATCTTCAGTGACGGTACCCGCATCGCTGTCGCCATTACCTAAGTTAACGGTAATGTCAGCGGGGTCGTTGGCGCCGACAATGGTAATAGTCACAGTGTGAGTGGCCGTGCCATCGGCGGAGGTGACGGTGATGTCACGGGTCAGGGTTTGACCGGCCGTTAATGACTGCACATCAATGTGGCTGTTGTTTAGGGTATAGCTCCAGTTACCGCTCGCATCAATCGAGAAGCTACCAAAGTTGCCGTCGGCGACATTGGTTTGCACCTGGAATACCGCTTCACCGGCATCCACATCGGTGACGGTTAAGGTGCCAGAGACCATTTCAACGGTGGCGTTATCAGTATCGGTTGCCCCATCTTCAGTGACGGTACCCGCATCGCTGTCGCCATTACCTAAGTTAACGGTAATGTCAGCGGGGTCGTTGGCGCCGACAATGGTAATAGTCACAGTGTGAGTGGCCGTGCCATCGGCGGAGGTGACGGTGATGTCACGGGTCAGGGTTTGACCGGCCGTTAATGACTGCACATCAATGTGGCTGTTGTTTAGGGTATAGCTCCAGTTACCGCTCGCATCAATCGAGAAGCTACCAAAGTTGCCGTCGGCGACATTGGTTTGCACCTGGAATACCGCTTCGCCGGCATCCACATCGGTGACGGTTAAGGTGCCAGAGACCATTTCAACGGTGGCATTATCTGTATCGGTTGTCCCATCTTCAGTGACGGTACCCGCATCGCTGTCGCCATTACCTAAGTTAACGGTAATGTCAGCGGGGTCGTTGGCGCCGACAATGGTAATGGTCACAGTGTGAGTGGCCGTGCCATCGGCGGAGGTGACGGTGATGTCACGGGTCAGGGTTTGACCGGCCGTTAATGACTGCACATCAATGTGGCTGTTGTTTAGGGTATAGCTCCAGTTACCGCTCGCATCAATCGAGAAGCTACCAAAGTTGCCGTCGGCGACATTGGTTTGCACCTGGAATACCGCTTCACCGGCATCCACATCGGTGACGGTTAAGGTGCCAGAGACCATTTCAACGGTGGCGTTATCAGTATCGGTTGCCCCATCTTCAGTGACGGTACCCGCATCGCTGTCGCCATTACCTAAGTTAACGGTAATGTCAGC
The DNA here is from genome assembly GCF_021513195.1 of Shewanella sp. OMA3-2. NCBI lineage: Bacteria > Pseudomonadati > Pseudomonadota > Gammaproteobacteria > Alteromonadales > Shewanellaceae > Shewanella > Shewanella sp. OMA3-2. The sequence goes on from NZ_CP090974.1 coordinate 949,252, forward strand.
GGGGTCGTTGGCGCCGACAATGGTAATAGTCACAGTGTGAGTGGCCGTGCCATCGGCGGAGGTGACGGTGATGTCACGGGTCAGGGTTTGACCGGCCGTTAATGACTGCACATCAATGTGGCTGTTGTTTAGGGTATAGCTCCAGTTACCGCTCGCATCAATCGAGAAGCTACCAAAGTTGCCGTCGGCGACATTGGTTTGCACTTGGAATACCGCTTCACCGGCATCCACATCGGTGACGGTTAAGGTGCCAGAGACCATTTCAACGGTGGCGTTATCAGTATCGGTTGCCCCATCTTCAGTGACGGTACCCGCATCGCTGTCGCCATTACCTAAGTTAACGGTAATGTCAGCGGGGTCGTTGGCGCCGACAATGGTAATAGTCACAGTGTGAGTGGCCGTGCCATCGGCGGAGGTGACGGTGATGTCACGGGTCAGGGTTTGACCGGCCGTTAATGACTGCACATCAATGTGGCTGTTGTTTAGGGTATAGCTCCAGTTACCGCTCGCATCAATCGAGAAGCTACCAAAGTTGCCGTCGGCGACATTGGTTTGCACCTGGAATACCGCTTCACCGGCATCCACATCGGTGACGGTTAAGGTGCCAGAGACCATTTCAACGGTGGCGTTATCAGTATCGGTTGCCCCATCTTCAGTGACGGTACCCGCATCGCTGTCGCCATTACCTAAGTTAACGGTAATGTCAGCGGGGTCGTTGGCGCCGACAATGGTAATAGTCACAGTGTGAGTGGCCGTGCCATCGGCGGAGGTGACGGTGATGTCACGGGTCAGGGTTTGACCGGCCGTTAATGACTGCACATCAATGTGGCTGTTGTTTAGGGTATAGCTCCAGTTACCGCTCGCATCAATCGAGAAGCTACCAAAGTTGCCGTCGGCGACATTGGTTTGCACCTGGAATACCGCTTCACCGGCATCCACATCGGTGACGGTTAAGGTGCCAGAGACCATTTCAACGGTGGCGTTATCAGTATCGGTTGCCCCATCTTCAGTGACGGTACCCGCATCGCTGTCGCCATTACCTAAGTTAACGGTAATGTCAGCGGGGTCGTTGGCGCCGACAATGGTAATAGTCACAGTGTGAGTGGCCGTGCCATCGGCGGAGGTGACGGTGATGTCACGGGTCAGGGTTTGACCGGCCGTTAATGACTGCACATCAATGTGGCTGTTGTTTAGGGTATAGCTCCAGTTACCGCTCGCATCAATCGAGAAGCTACCAAAGTTGCCGTCGGCGACATTGGTTTGCACCTGGAATACCGCTTCACCGGCATCCACATCGGTGACGGTTAAGGTGCCAGAGACCATTTCAACGGTGGCGTTATCAGTATCGGTTGCCCCATCTTCAGTGACGGTACCCGCATCGCTGTCGCCATTACCTAAGTTAACGGTAATGTCAGCGGGGTCGTTGGCGCCGACAATGGTAATAGTCACAGTGTGAGTGGCCGTGCCATCGGCGGAGGTGACGGTGATGTCACGGGTCAGGGTTTGACCGGCCGTTAATGACTGCACATCAATGTGGCTGTTGTTTAGGGTATAGCTCCAGTTACCGCTCGCATCAATCGAGAAGCTACCAAAGTTGCCGTCGGCGACATTGGTTTGCACCTGGAATACCGCTTCACCGGCATCCACATCGGTGACGGTTAAGGTGCCAGAGACCATTTCAACGGTGGCATTATCTGTATCGGTTGCCCCATCTTCAGTGACGGTACCTGCATCGCTGTCGCCATTACCTAAGTTAACGGTAATGTCAGCGGGGTCGTTGGCGCCGACAATGGTAATGGTCACAGTGTGAGTGGCCGTGCCATCGGCGGAGGTGACGGTGATGTCACGGGTCAGGGTTTGACCGGCCGTTAATGACTGCACATCAATGTGGCTGTTGTTTAGGGTATAGCTCCAGTTACCGCTCGCATCAATCGAGAAGCTACCAAAGTTGCCGTCGGCGACATTGGTTTGCACCTGGAATACCGCTTCACCGGCATCCACATCGGTGACGGTTAAGGTGCCAGAGACCATTTCAACGGTGGCATTATCAGTATCGGTTGCCCCATCTTCAGTGACGGTACCTTGATCATTTACCGGAGTAATAGTTGCTTGATCTGGTTCAGGGGTAACAGTAATGGTCAGTGTCGCGGTGACACCTGTATTGGTTGTATAGGTGATAACAGGAACTTGCCCATTCCAATCAGCGTTGGGTGTGAATGAATATGACCCATCTGAATTTAGGGTTAATACACCTTCTAATAAAGCAACACTACTACCTGCTTGGTAGATTGTTTGATCACCAGCTAGAGTGTAACTTTGAACGGTTAACGTTGAATCAATATCAGTATCATTATCGAGAACATTACCTACCGCAACAGTATCTTCTTTTACAGAAATAATATCATTAACTGCTGTTGTAGGATCATTTTCAGGGGTAACTGAAATTGTTAATGTAGCAGTTGCACCTGTATTGGTTGTATAAGTAATTATCGGCAGCGTGCCATTCCAATTTGTTGCAGGAGTGAAGCTATAACTGCCATCTGCATTTAGCTGTAAAGTGCCATTTTCTACAGTGACAGATTCACCCGCGGCATAAGTCGTGCTATCACCTTCAATAGAGAAGCTTATTACAGTTAATGTCGAGTCTGGATCGCTATCATTTAACAATACATTACCCGTTGCAATAACGTCTTCTTCAACAGAATTTGTGTCATTTAAAGCAATGGTTGGATCATCAACAGGTACAACATTGATTGTTAATGTTGCAGTATCACCTGTATTTGTAGTGTAAGTGACAATAGGAAGCTGACCATTCCAGTTCTCATTTGGTGTAAAGCTGTAACTGCCATCTACATTTATAATTAATGTGCCACCAATCACTGTAGCTTGCTGACCTGCATTATAGATTTGGCCATCAACTTCAAAGCTTGTAACTTCAAGTGTAGAGTCAATATCTTGATCGTTATCAAGTACATTACCTGTCGCAATAGTATCTTCGGCCACGGTATTGGTATCATTCGATAATACGGCGTCATTATCGACAGGAGTCACGTTAATCGTTAATGTTGCCGTTGCACCTGTGTTTGTGGTGTAAGTGATTGTTGGTACTTGACCATTCCAACTTGAATTAGGTGTAAAACTATATGTGCCATCTTCATTGATAATTAATACGCCACCATCAATATTGACAGCTGAACCAGGGGCATAAGTACTGCCCTCAATTTCAAAGCTGGTAACAGTAAGAGTTGAGTCAACATCAGTATCATTGTCTAGTACATTTCCTGTGGCTGTCTGCCCCTCAGATATGGTGTTAGTATCGTTTACTGCACTTGAAGGGTCGTCAACCGGTGTAATTTCAATGGTTAATGTTGCGGTTGCGCCAGTATTGGTGGTGTAGGTGATAACCGGTACTTGACCGTTCCAATTGTCATTTGGGGTGAAAGTATAAGAACCATCAGCATTGATGATTAATACACCGCCCTCGAGAACGACTTCAGTACCAGTTGGATAGGTCTCACCGTTAATGTCAAAACTGACCACAGTAAGATCAGAATCTGGATCGTTGTCGTTATCTAATACATTACCTGATACTGGTGTATCTTCAGCAGCGACAACAGCATCATTTTCGGTCACCGTAGGATCGTCAACCGGTGTAATTTCAATGGTTAATGTTGCGGTTGCGCCAGTATTGGTGGTGTAGGTAATAACCGGAACTTGACCGTTCCAATTGTCATTTGGGGTGAAAGTATAAGAACCATCAGCATTGATGATTAATACGCCGCCCTCAAGAACGACTTCAGTACCAGCTGGATAGGTTTCACCGTTAATGTCAAAACTGACCACAGTAAGATCAGAATCTGGATCGTAGTCGTTATCTAATACATTACCTGACACTGGTGTATCTTCAGCAGCGACAACTGCATCATTTTCGGTCACCGTAGGATCGTCAACCGGTGTAATTTCAATGGTTAATGTTGCGGTTGCGCCAGTATTGGTGGTGTAGGTGATAACCGGTACTTGACCGTTCCAATTGTCATTTGGGGTGAAAGTATAAGAACCATCAGCATTGATGATTAATACACCGCCCTCGAGAACGACTTCAGTACCAGTTGGATAGGTCTCACCGTTAATGTCAAAACTGACCACAGTAAGATCAGAATCTGGATCGTTGTCGTTATCTAATACATTACCTGATACTGGTGTATCTTCAGCAGCGACAACAGCATCATTTTCGGTCACCGTAGGATCGTCAACCGGTGTAATTTCAATGGTTAATGTTGCGGTTGCGCCAGTATTGGTGGTGTAGGTAATAATCGGTACTTCACCGTTCCAATTGTCATTTGGGGTGAAAGTATAAGAACCATCAGCATTGATGATTAATACGCCGCCCTCAAGAACGACTTCAGTACCAGCTGGATAGGTCTCACCATCAATGTCAAAGGAAACGATTGATAATTCCGTGTCAGGATCGATATCATTTTCGAGTAGGTTACCAGCTACAATTTGGCCTTCAGCAACGATTTGGGTGTCGTTAACTAATACAGAAGGTATATCTTCTGGTGTAATGGTTCTTTCTTCAATAATTGAAGGAGGAGTAGCGGGTTGGGCCGCTGTATTAAAGCTAGAATTCGCGATGGTTTCATCAGCAGAACGATCTACTCTGATAAAACTACCGCCTTCATTACCTGTCGGTGTACCAGCGGCCGTTTCAGGAAGGTCGACAGTTGGATCTTCACCCGATGCTATCAAAGCTTGTAATGCTTCTATTTCATCCAGTGCTGCAAGGTTAGTGATGTCATCATTTAACTCGGGTTGAGCTGTAGAAATACCATCTTGAGAGAAAACGGTGTCATCATCAAAGGTAATAACAAAACGTGCGTTGTCATCAAAAATTAATAAACTCGCTTCGGGAATTGTTTGCCGGGCTGTAAAATGGTTAATTGATTACCTGCAGATACACTGATTTGGCTTTGCGTTTCAGTTAATATACCTGCTTTCGGTGTTGTTATTGTACCCATTAATTAGCTCCCAACAGCTATTCCTGACTCGGAATTATTCAATACATTATAGACTTAGCATAACAGTGTAATATTTTTGTACTTTTACAACATTGCACACTAACCCAGATTTAACAATTCTAACCCAAAAATACTCGGAATGTCAATTTTTTGACGTTGGCGAGATGAACTTAACTTACTGAAATATTTTTGAAAAGAGGAAAGAACTGTCCATATATCATTCAAAGACGTATTTAAAAATGATATAAAGTAAGGGTTAAAGGCTGATATCGTTTTATGAATAATGTACGGTAAATTCAACATGATGTTGCATAAAGCTGTTATTAGAATCACAGTCTAATTTGCTAAGTGTTTGGCAATAAGTTATCAAAGTTTAGTTTACTTTAGTGTGACTAGAGCGAAACAATACAAAAAAGCCTGCAAGTTTATGCAGGCTTTATGGCAAATATAATAATCTAAGTTGCTGGTTGCTGGTTGCTGGTTGCTGGTTGCTAGTGACTAGAGTTTACCGCATGACGATAGCTTTGCATTGCCATGGTATTATCACCCAGTTGCTCTTGCACTTGCGCTAAAGCTAACCATCTAGCGCGACTAGGTGCAATTTGACAGGCATTGTACCAATGTATTTTGGCTTGTTTAAAATCACGAGTTTGTAAGGCTAATTTTGCTAAGCATTCTTGGTAACCGACAAGGTTTTCATGGGTTTGTTCAAATTTGCTGAGTAATTTTCGAATATCACTATCATGCGCTGTGGCTATTTCAGCAACAGCCTCGAATAAGGGCTCAACAGGATTAGACTTTAATTGTTTTGATAATAGCTTTAATGCTTCATCTCTACGTTGTAACTTACATAATCCATAAAGGTATGCAATTAAGGTCTGAGTCTGATTTCGCTCAGATTTACTTAACCACCCCCAACATTTATCGAGCTCGCTCGCCGTTTTATCAGCAGCTTGATTAATTAAGTTAACATTAGCTTGAGTCGTTATTTCGATGATTTCTTCATCAGAATAGACATGTCGTTTCGCTAAAGTAGGCATGATTAATTTCAGCGCAGCCCAATCTTGCTGAGCTAGATATAAATCTGCTGCCAGTTTTATCACCGAGTCTTTGCTTTTGCTTGTAGGCTCAAGTTCATTGAGCAGAGTGCGGGCTTGAGTTAATTCACCTTGTTTCAATAAATAGCGTGTACGAGTTGTTAATGCAGCCGTTTTGGCTAAAGGATCCAATTGTGCTTTAGCAAGGTAATCATCGCGTTCGGTGATTTTATGTTGATGTTGCGCAGCTCGTGCTGCTGCAAAATAATTAAGTGCTGGTAGTTCGCCATTTTCAGCACCTTTGATCATCGCTTTTTCGGCGGTTGGCCAATCTTCTTCTGCTAAGGCCAATGCACCCATTAAGGTTTGCTTTTTGGCTTTTTTACTACGCCAACGTTCAGGTAAATAGCGACTGCTTAACACTAAAGTTAATAGCAATACTAAGACTCTTTTAGTCAACGCAAGGCCAATATAAAAAGCGATTAATGCAAATAAGCCAAAAGCTAAACTGGTTTCTATTTGATAGTCCCATATTGCAATATAGATATAGCCTTTGGTTTCTAAAAGATACGGCGTGACACACAAACCTAACAGAATGATAATCACATAAGCCAACATTTTTATCATAGTGCTGGCTCCTCTTCAGGCATCATTTTTCCGTAAGTCATTAACTGTTGTAACAGCGGTGTAGATTTAAACTGATAAGCATTAACAGATTCAATAGAAAGCTGTGATAACTCTTCAAGCTCAGCAAGCGTATTTTGGGTTCGACGATCTTTGTTATCAAAATACTGTTTTACCCAACGATGAGCATAATCAATAGCACTGTGATAACCCTGTTGATCATAGTTGTGCAACGAAAACTGAGCTTGTAACAATTTTAGGCGTACATTTTCGACTAAATACCATTGTTGCTCTAATGGTAGTAGTGGCTCTAAGTCAGTCGTGCGCTCGCGAATAGTAATAAAACCTGCAATAAATTGCTTAAATGACTTAGATAAATTCGTTTGCCAGTCATCAATGGAATCAGATAGCGGTTCAGCTAATTGATCCACAGTTAAATCTGTGTCAGCTTGATTTAAGGGGAGGTTAGCCACTTGGTCTATTACGGCATCAATGGCATAAACTGACCCTGCGACATCGGTTGCTTTAATCGAACGAGTTGCGGCAATATCCAGTGCAATGGCTTTACGAAGTTGATGTAATGCGGGATCTTTCATTGCTTCAATGCGGTTATCAGCCGACTGCAATAAGCTAGCAGCCGTTTGAGGATCTTTTTCAAGCCAGAGTTTTCTACTTGCCATACGCACTAGATAATCAGCTTCAGACGCCATCCAATGGTTTGGGCTACGTTGGGCGACGACTGCCACTCGCTCTTGTAGTTGTTTCTGAGCCTGTTGTAGCACAGCCAGCTGCTGATAAGCTTTAGCATCATTAGTTTGTTGCTGTTCTAATTGGGCAATACGCTGGCTTGGCCCGGAGAGTGACTGCAGCAACTCTTGCTTTAGTTTTTGATTGTTTGTTTCAAGCACAGTTAATTCAACGGCTAGCTCTTGTTGCTGGTCTTGTTGTGAGTTGAGCTGTAAATAAAGCCAATAACAACCTGCAATAGCAGTACCTGCAGCAAGCCAACTAATAAAAATACTTAATCGAATCCACCATGAGCTGCGTAATTTTCGGTGGCGACTTGAAGGACCAGGTTGACGCTTTAGCGCAGGAGAGGCAGCTTTTGCTGCTTGAGGTGAGTCGCCCTTTGCCTGAGGTTTAGATACTAGATCATGAGTATCAACGTCAGTGGATTCGAGTTTGTTATTTTCCATGAACAGTCCTTGAAAGCAAAATACGACAAATTGACGGTGAGAGTCTCACTATCATTAAACAGTGTTAACGGGTGAAATTACGCTGTTAAACCTAATGCAGCAAGTGTTGCTTGAGTATTTGCTCCATTTGCATTAGTTACTCTGTGTAAACCTAGTGCATTTGCCTGTAATTTCACACGATTACTTGGCACTATGATATGACATGAATCTAACCATGCAAATAACTCTTTTGGAATTAATGCAATTAAATTGGTTAATATCTCACCGCTAGTGACCACAATTGTGTCGATACCGAAATCTACCCACTGTGGAAAAACCTGTAGATTATCGAATGTTGGACATGAACGTTGGTATACATCCCAATAGCTGACATCAGCCCCACGTAGTGCAAGTTGTTCAGCGATTGTTTCACGTCCACCAGAGCCGCGACAAATAATAATAGATTGTTTATTAATATGTTGCAGTTGCGGCAGCGACAAAAGGCCTTCACTGTCTTGGCTATTTTCTGGGGCAGAAAATACTGGCAAATTATACTGTTTTAATGTATCGGCTGTGGCTTGACCTACGGCAAAGTAATGGCATTGAGTGGGCAATACGTGATGACATTTTTCTACGGTAAATTTGACTGCATTAGTGCTAATAAAAATTAGCTTATCAGCGTTATTAAAAAAATCTGGAGGCGGGAGATTAGTCGCTTCTACGCTTAAAAGGGGAGTGACTATATGAGCAACTTGATAGTAATCAAGTTGCTCGATCATATCTTGATTACGACCTTCTGGACGCGTCAGCAAGACTTTCATATTTTAGCCGCTACTGGGCGTAAACAGCATCAAGAATGGCTTTAGCACCACGGCTTAATAAGTCATCAGCGAGCGCCTGGCCAAGCTCGGTAGCGTGTGTTTTATCACCTACAACCTGACCAGTAATCACCTGACTTCCATCAGGATTACCGACTAAACCACGCAGCGTTAAAGTATCGCCGACAATTTCGGCATAGGCACCAATAGGCACCTGGCAACCCCCTTCTAAGCGTGTATTCATTGCGCGTTCTGCTAGTACGCGATAACGGGTTTCTAAATGCTCAAGTGGCGCTAACAAGTTTGTCACGCGCTCGTCATTAGTGCGACACTCAATCCCCACAGCACCTTGGCCGTTTGCTGGTAATGACTCTTCAGCAGAAATAAAACTTGCGATACGTTGTGCCAATTTAAGGCGGATTAAACCTGCTGCAGCAAGAATAATAGCATCATAGTCACCACTATCTAGTTTAGCCAAACGGGTACCGACATTACCGCGTAAATCTTTGATAACTAAATCAGGGCGAGCAGCACGAATTTGGCACTGACGACGCAAGCTGGATGTACCAACTACTGCACCTTGGGGTAATTGTTGAATTGTTTTGTAGCTATTAGACACAAAGGCGTCACGTGGGTCTTCACGTTCGCAAATAACCTGTAAACCTAGACCTTCGGGAAAATCAACAGGTACGTCTTTCATTGAATGGACTGCAATATCGGCACGGCCTTCCATAATGGCAACTTCAAGTTCTTTTACAAACAGCCCTTTACCTCCTACTTTAGCCAATGGCGTGTCTAACATAACATCGCCTTTAGTGCTCATTGGAAGCAGCTCAACAATTAAACTAGGGTGTATGCGCTCTAACTCAGCTTTAACAAACTCAGCTTGCCACATTGCCAGTGGGCTTTTACGGGTTGCGATACGAATAGTGTTTTCAGACATAGCCATATTTATCCATCAACTAACAGTAATTGCGCTAATGCTAACATTGGATTAAGGAGTTTGTCATAACTGTGTTGAAATTGTTTGAAGTTGCGCGATGATCTCGTCATTTAGTCTTGATCTGCTTGATATTAGGGGAACGATAAAACAGCAGTAGTACCAAAGCTATTTAAAGAAGATGAAATTGTTAGGCGAGGTTAAGCTTGATTTAGCACTACATGTGGTATGGTGTGCGGTTAATGGTTGTTTGATCACCAGTAGCATTGATTATGCCTTTGATTTTTTGTATACGACCTTTGGGCAGATTGCCAAAATTGAATTTAATGTTAACCTTGTCGCATATAAATAGATTATTAGATATAGCCCACCCCAGTGCATCAAAATGAGTTACAGACTATGGTGTTGAACGATGGCGTCGCGAAGATGGGGGATTTAAGGTTGAAATCTTTGCACAGTTCCCCCCATTTAAATACTGACAATACTAGCGCAATTTATCGTGCTGAAAAATTGAATTCGTTGAGGTTACAACGGGTTAAGTTAACTTTGCCCCAACAACAGTATCAGTTGTTCTTACTCATACCTTACCTTTTACAGATTAATCATATTCAATTGCGGGTTTTATCGATGCTGCAACACCATCGGGAGTTTTTGGTTTCAACTTTTCATCTGCGCTCGAGCAAGCATGTATAATCATCGGCATTCCTTATATATCAGCAACTTCTGAGCAACCTGATGCATTTGAAGGCATTTACGCCATGGGAAGCTCATCCAGTTTTGGCCAAAACGTCAATAGTGATGTCGACATCTGGTTAGTGCATAACAGAACCTTGAGTCAGGTAGGTATAAATTTACTCCATAGAAAAGCTGTTCAATTAACAACTTGGTTTGCTCAATTTGATTTTGAAGTGAATTTTTACTTTATTCATCCTAATCAATTCCGCGAATGCAGTTTGTATGAGAACTGCCAACCATTAGGAGAAGAGCACAGTGGTTCTGTGCAGCATTGGCTGTTATTGGAAGAATTTTATCGCACCCATATTCGATTAGCAGGTAAACATGTGGCTTGGTGGCCTGAAGCAAGTGGTGATGAATTACTGTTTTTGGGAGACTTGAAAAATTTACCTGCTAGTGAGTATTTTGGTGCATCTTTATGGCAGTTATATAAAGGTCTCAATAAGCCGCATAAAGCGTTACTCAAGGTATTGTTGCTTGAGGTTTACGCTAGCGAATATCCGCAAAATCACATGGCTACAGAAAAAGTTTGGCAATATTGTTTAAATGATAATTTTTCTGAAGATAATGATGCTTACCTTATTCTATATCAGCGTATAGAACATTATTTATTCTCCCGCCGAGAAGTTAAAAGGCTTGAAATTGTACGACGTTGTTTTTACCTTAAATGCGGCATCGCATTATCTGAACCACAACAAACACAGCGTGATTGGCGTTATCAAAAATTAACGGATATGGTCACCAATTGGCGTTGGCCCTATAGTCTATTAGTCACCTTAGACAATGCAAAAAACTGGCATTCTGGTCAATTACAATGGTTTAACCAGCAGTTAAATGAGTTGTTGCTTGCTAGCTATAAAAACCTGCTGCAGTTTGCTTCTAAGCATGAACTTAGCGATCGCATGAGAGTTGAGGAGCTTGGCCTATTAGCGCGTAAGCTACATGGTTCTTTCAGTGATGACCCTCATACTTTACCACCACTGAATCCACTGTGGAGTCTAAATGTAAGTGAACCAGAACTTGCGGTATGGTTTTCAAAAAAGAAGACTCAATATCAATTGTTTAGAGGTGCCAGTGTCGCGGACAAACTAATCGGACAGCAAGCATTGTTTGTCGGAAAAACAGACGTAGATGTAGTCGCTTGGGCAGTGATGAATGGGTTGGTTACCGATAAAACATATTGGTATAGCATAGGACGAGATAAAGCTTACGCCACCAAATTAGCACGTCTAGCGAAAAGGTTAATGCCAAATGTTAATCATAACATTGAAGTGACCAAACGCCATTTATGCCAACCTTGGTTTTATCAGCATGTGATTGTTATCGCCAATATGAATAATGATGTTACTGAGCAATGGCTAGGGCAAGAGATCATGGTCGATTATATGAATGGTGATATTTTGTCTTTAGGTCGTGATAAGCAAAATATGGTGTCGAGTATTGATGTTATCAGCCTAAACAGTTGGGGTGAATGGCACAGTCATCGCTTTGAAGGTGAAGTTGCTGTATTAGAGGCACTGTCTTTTTTAGTACTAGGATTGAAACGTGCCAATGCACAAAGTCAGGTATCGGTATTATCCTGTTCAGCTAAGTTGGTCAAACAAATCCAGGACCAACTGACTCAACTATTGAGACTATGCCATCAAACCATTCAAAACGTCAGTGACAGCCAAACATTGCTAATTGAACTCAATATTGGCAGTCAAAAATACGGTCTACATTTCAACTCCTTGGGTATGGTTTATAAAGAGTTAACTAGCGCTAGCACTCTGTTTCACTATAACAGGCCCCGCCTAGTGACTCATTTACCTCGCCCAGAGCTTAATAATGAACCATTTTCTACGGTACCAGCAATTATTCAACGTTATGTAGCTCAAGGTGCAAAACAGTTTTTTTTGCGTCCATTGGGTCATAAATTGGAAGTTATTTTAGTCGATGAAACGAATGTATTGACGCATAGCGTGCTCGACAATATGACGATCGGCCAGTTAGTGAGTCAACAGAGTTTAAGTTTTCTGAAAGACAGCCATAGTGATCAGCAGGCATTTTTTAATATGCCGCAATTTTTTCGATTAGTGAGAAAAGAGGGCGTATTGCAGGTAGAGCCTTTTGGCGTAACGGAAGATGAAATGGGCTCAACTTTCTAGTTAAGCCCATTAACAATGGTAGCTGTGATTAAATTGTAATCACTATGCCACCTTGTTTTGCAATTGAATCAAGCACAAATGGTACAAAATCAATGTTATTACGGGTGTCTAACCATTTACCATTTTGGTAAGCAAAGTGATATCCACCTGTTTTGGTCGCTAACCAGATCTCATGCAAAGGTTCTTGCTTGTTGATCACAATTTGCGAACCATCTTCAAAGGTCAATTGCACTACATTACCGCTATAGTCGATATCCACATCCGCGTCTTGCTCGTCAATTGCGGTTTCAATAGCACTATCGATTGCGCTGAATATTTCATCAGCTAATTGGTGAAACTCTGTATCTGTCATAGCCATGCATTTCTATCCTTTGCTTTCTGCGTGATGAATGCGATTATAAGGCCTTTATTGATTAGATGCACAGATGTTGAGAAAAATGAGACTGCTTTTATTACTTTTGCTTGCTAGCCTAGTGCTAAGTGCCTGTGGTCAGAAAGGGCCTTTATATAAAACTCCCGCACCGGAAGACAATAAAACTTCCGCAGCGCCAGTGACGACTGACATAAAAGCATCACCGGCAGAAGCACCAACAGAAGCAGAATCAATAGCTGATAAGCAGCAATAATATAGGGAACGCATTGTGGATTTTTTTACTTATCAAAACAATAATTTATTTGCCGAAGGTTGTGACGTCAGTGGATTAGCCAAAAAATATGGTACGCCACTGTATATTTATTCCCGTGCAACACTAGAGCGCCATTGGCATGCTTTTGATAAGGCTGTCGCTAATCATCCTCATTTGGTTTGTTATGCGGTAAAAGCGAATTCTAACTTAGGTGTACTCAACGCCTTAGCCCGCCTTGGTAGTGGTTTCGATATTGTATCTGGCGGTGAATTGTCACGAGTGTTACAAGCCGGTGGTGACCCTAAAAAAGTGGTTTTTTCCGGTGTAGGTAAAACCGTCATTGAAATGGAGCAGGCATTACAGATCGGTATTTATTGTTTTAATGTTGAATCAAGTGCCGAACTTGAACTGTTAAATGAGGTCGCTGGCCGTTTAGGTAAAATCGCGCCGGTATCATTACGGGTTAATCCTGATGTAGATGCAGGAACGCACCCTTATATTTCTACCGGCTTAAAAGAAAATAAGTTTGGCATTGCGATGGAAGAGGCTGAACAGGTTTTTGCCCGTGCAGCTGAATTACCTCATTTACATGTTAAAGGGGTAGATTGCCATATTGGCTCGCAGTTAACTGAATTAAAACCTTTTTTAGATGCTATGGATCGTATGCTGTCTTTAATAGACCGTTTAGCTGAACAAGGTATTGTGATTGAGCATTTTGATGTAGGCGGCGGGTTAGGTGTGCCTTACAATAATGAAACACCTCCTCATCCAGATGCCTACGCCGCAGCGTTACTTGAACGCTTAGGGCAAAGACCTATCAAGCTGATTTTTGAACCAGGACGAGCTATTGCTGCCAATGCGGGTATTTTTGTTACTGAAGTCTTGTTCCTCAAAGAAAACAGCGACAAACGCTTTGCAATTGTGGATGGAGCAATGAACGACTTAATCCGCCCATCCCTTTACAGTGCATGGCAGAATATTATCCCCGTAATAAAAACAACCGCACCAACTCAGGCTTATGATGTCGTTGGCCCTGTATGTGAAACCGGTGATTTTTTAGGTAAAGACAGACAATTAGCGGTTAAAGCAGGCGACTTGTTAGCAGTACGTTCAAGTGGTGCATATGGCTTTGTGATGTCATCCAATTATAACTCTCGCCCACGGGTGGCTGAAGTGATGGTTGATGGTGAACAGGATATACTGGTGCGTGAGCGTGAAACCGTGGCGCAACTTTGGCAAGGTGAACACCTGCTACCTTAATGAGTAAATGGAAAAGGAAACACCTTTGATTCAATTCACTAAAATGCATGGGCTAGGTAACGACTTTATGGTTGTTGATGGTATTACCCAGAATGTATTTTTTTCGCCAGAGCAAATACGTCGATTAGCTAATCGAAATTTTGGGATTGGTTTTGATCAATTATTATTGGTCGAACCTCCCTATGATCCTGATTTAGATTTTCATTACCGTATTTTTAATGCCGATGGTAGCGAAGTTGAGCAATGTGGTAATGGCGCGCGATGCTTCGCTCGTTTTGTGCGTAATAAAGGCTTAACCAACAAGAATAAAATTCGCGTCAGCACCAGTTCGGGTAAAATAACTCTGCGTATTGAACGGGATGGCTTAGTGACGGTGAATATGGGCGTACCTGTAACAGACCCTAATCACATTCCGTTTAAAGCTAAAAAGAGTGAAAAAACCTATCTACTGCAAACACCGATGCAGACTTTCTTATGTGGTGCCGTTTCCATGGGGAATCCACATTGTGTATTAGAAGTGGAAGACGTAGAAAATGCAGCGGTTGCGGAAATAGGTGCCATGCTAACCAACCACGAACGATTCCCTAAAGGGGTGAATGTGGGCTTTATGCAAGTGATAAGCTCAGGTCATATTAAGCTTAGGGTTTATGAGCGTGGCGCTGCCGAAACGCTTGCTTGTGGCACTGGAGCCTGTGCTGCTGTTGCGGTAGGTATACTACAAGATAAGTTAGATAAAGAAGTTCGAGTGGACTTACCGGGTGGTTCATTGACCATTAATTGGGAAGGTGAAGGCAAGTCGTTGTGGATGACAGGTCCAGCTGAACATGTATATGATGGTCAAATACAGTTGTAATATTTAGGTAGATTAATTTTTTATGAGTGAGATAACGTCAACTGCTGATGTGGCATCAAACCAAGATACATTATCAAACGCACCATCAGATATTGATGCAATTGGTCAAGATTTGAGCGCTGAAATGTTGGCGAATTTTCGTAACCAAGTGTTAGATGAAAATCTAGTGCGTGAATATTTACTCGATAACCCTGAGTTTTTCAATCGTCACCCTGAGTTATTGATCGCGCTAAAGTTGAATCATCATCAGCGTGGGGTAGTGTCACTGGTTGAGCGAAGGCAAGAAATGCTGCGCAGTAAGGTGACTCAGCTTGAAGAAGAAATTACCGCACTAATGAATGTGGCAAAGCAGAATGAGCGCATTTTTTTGTTCAATAATGAATTGTCATTTCAATTACTGGCTTGCAAAGAGCTAAGTGAACTTAGGCAAACATTGTTTGAAGGATTAAAGGCTGAATTTGGTTTCACCCATGTGCGTTTAATTACCGTTCATGATATTGACAGTGAATTAGCTAATATTTGGCGTCATCGCATTCACAATAATTATTATTTTGGCCGATTAACCCAGTCAGAATCAAAACGTTTATTTGGTAGTGAAGTTGGTTCTGTTGCATTAACCAGATTATCTGCTGAAAATGGTCAGGTCATATTTGCCATAGCGAGCGCAGACGCTGCTCATTTTTACCCTAATATGGATTCGTTATTATTTAGCCAATTACGTCGCTTGCTGAGCCATTTATTAGCGACATTTTGACCTAGTGATTGGTAACTGATTCGTGCATGGTCTAGTCTTGGTGTAGTGTTCAAACAATATGATATTCAAGGTTATGGCGTTCAAGATGCGGCTGCGTGCACACATTAAGCAGGAATTGCAGTGATAACACAAACCGACTGGCAGGCTCAATATCGCCAATACCTGACCTTTGAACGTCAGTTATCGGCTTACACTATTCGCAATTATTTTTTTGAGCTCAATCGTGCTCAATCCTTACTGGGCGAAGATGTTTATTTGCACATGGCTACCCGCGAGCAGTTACAAAGTGTGCTAGCCAAATTGCATCGACAAGGATTAAGTCCGCGCTCCATTGCATTAAGTTTGTCGGCACAAAAACAATTTTATGCGTTTTTACTGCGTGAGAATGTTGTGGCAATAAATCCTGCTAAAACCCTCAGCGCACCCAAGCAAAATAAACCACTGCCTAAAAATATGGATGTTGATGCAGTTAGTCATTTACTGGATATTGACGCTAATGATCCGCTGGCTACTCGTGATAAAGCTATTATGGAGTTATTTTATTCTAGCGGGCTACGTTTAGCTGAACTCGCAGCCTTAAATTATGATGATATTCAGTTTGATAATGCTGAAGTTAAAGTCATGGGTAAAGGCAGTAAACAACGAATTGTGCCAGTAGGAAAGATGGCTATGGAGGCGTTAGCCTCATGGCTTGAACGTCGTGCAGACATGCCAACTCAAGATGCCGGTAATGCCTTGTTTGTCAGTAACCAAGGCAAGCGACTATCGCACCGTAGCATTCAAGCAAGAATGAATAAGTGGGGCCAAGAGCAAGCATTATCGATCAAAGTGCATCCACATAAATTACGTCATTCTTTTGCGACACATATGCTTGAATCCAGTGCTGATTTACGTGCAGTACAAGAGTTACTGGGTCACGCCAATCTTTCTACTACTCAAATTTATACCAGTTTAGACTTTCAGCATCTGGCTAAGGTCTACGATGGTGCTCATCCTAGAGCGAAAAAAAAATAAGGGGAACTCATAATGGTGCATACCTTAGCGCAGCAAACCCAAGCTGATATAGTTCAATATCAACGGCTTCAGCCTTTTAAAGCTATTAGTTTTGACTTAGATGACACCTTATATGATAACAAACCTATCATCAGCAAGGCTGTTGCGGAGTCATTTAGCCTGTTACACAGTAAGTACCCTAAATCTAGCCGTTGGACGGCGACTGACTGGCAACATTGTAAACTTGCACTGCAAACGCAACAGCCGGAATTAGTGCATGATACCTCCGCAGCGCGCTACGCCATGCTACGTCAAGGGTTAATGCAGTTAGGTTATAGTGAAATGGACGCCAGCCATGGGGCGCAAGCCGAGTTAGATTGTTTTCAGCACTATCGCAGTGATTTCACTATCGCTCAAGATATACTTATTACGCTTAATACATTAAAACAACACTTTACTTTAGTGGGTATTACTAATGGTAATGTGGACGCGAGTCGTATTGGTTTAGATGCGGTAATGCAGTTTGTTTTGCATCCAGGCTATGGGGTTAAAATGAAGCCAGCTGCTGATATGTTTGATTTAGCCTGTAAACAGTTAGCGATCAAGCCGTCAGAATTACTGCATGTAGGCGATCACCCTAACTCAGACATTGTCGGGGCTAAAACGGCTGGATGCCAGACCGTTTGGCTAAACCCTTGTCAGCAAAAAAAGCATAAAAGCCCTGCAAGTTTATTACCCCATATCGCGATAAATCAGTTGTCGTCACTGGTTAGCTTGATTTAGGTTTTAGCACCACACCCGCACGTTGTTTCATTTGATCAACCTGCTCATGGCTGGCGTGCATGTCGGCATCATCTACGCGAAAATAACTACCACCGTAGGGATCAGTGCCGATATAAATAGGCCTAAGTTTGGGGTCAACCGCAGGCACATGGATTCGAATCAACTTCTTACCCATAATTTCAATAATTTGTACGTCGGTAGGCGATAGAATATTGTGGCTGATTTTTTGTGGATTATTGAGAATTTGCCAAATTTCACTGAGCATAGGCATAGGATTAACAATACCCTCAATACTAAATTCACCGTGGTCTTCTTTCACGCCTAGAATGATTTCCCCTCCTAAGGTATTCGCAAAGGCGCTATAGGTTTCCCACATTACTTCTGGCAACTGGCCGTTGCCATCCCGCCCGCCTGCTAATTTAAATTCAACCTGAACAGATTCATGCAAGTTAGCAATGTCATCTAAAGCAAAGGTTGGATAACAATGAGTCTTCATAGGGGCTACCAATAATTGATATTCTCATTTTAGCTTATGAATAAATGACTAGAAAAGAAAGCCTAAAGTGGATACCAGCAAATAAATGTCATTCAGGTAATGACGAACCAAGTGGAGAAGAAGAAGTTTGCAGTTCGCTTTTATAATGCCAATGCTTTTGGAAAAAGCAGATGGTTCTCAAGATGGATATGCATTTGTAAGTCCGCATCGAACTCTGCCAAGGTTTTGTAGCAGGTACGCCATGTGTTACAAACGCCTTCTGGCACCTGATAGTTATGCGTAATCTGTCTCAGTTTCACCAAGATCTCAGCGGCATTATCATGCTCATGTACCATCACATTAATGGGATTACCTATGTGAGCAAAACAACCATTGACTGCTTGCCCTAAACTTAATGAGCGTATAGCAGGAAATAAAATGCGTTCTTCTTTCATTAAATGCGGCATTAACTCAGCCACTAATGCATTTACCCATTGAGCTAAAGGCAATATTTCATCATGGTCATCACCATGGGCATTGACCATTCTTGCGCTATATTCTTGCAATAACGGTGCAGTGTCACGCACGTACTTATGGTGGGTAGCCTCAATATGATCAACTAACTCAATCAATGACAATTTATCTAATTCAGCCAGTTGTGCTTGGTGTTCAGGTGCGCATGATTCAAAGGTAAACATTGCAATTCCAGAGAGGCAAATAGTAAAGTAGGATTTTAAATGCATCTTTTGACGGTGCAAGCGAATCCTCACTGTTCTGTTAGGCTAATCACAATTTTTGACCTGTAACTGTGCAGAAATTTATTTTTTGGGGCACTGGTCAGTAAGCTAGGCATAACCTGTAGTGTTGTGATTTAACGTTGCTCGTCAAGGTGTGGCTTGCTCATTCAAGGCACTGCATCTAAGGTTTAACCCCCTTACCCATGCGAATTTCTATTCTCGATTGAAAAGACGATTTAAATGCAGATACAGGATCTTGTTCGACAATAATATACCAATCGTATCCTTGCTTTTCGGTCAGTATTGCTGCATGTGCCAAAGCATTTTTGGGGACGAGAACTTTATTTTTTCCTACTACACTGATAATAAAATAATTATCAGTAATTCGATGCTCAGTATAGCGATATCCATCAGCTTGATGGAACGACTGAGGCTTAGTGTGACTAGTACACCCACTGAGTAACATAAGGATGAAAACAGCTAAAAACGCGATCTTATTACACATGCATAAACCTCTGATACAAAATGATGTACCCAATAGTGCGGGATAAAAATATTAGCCCGCATTGCGATTATTGAGTGTTTTTATTGGCTAACGTGCTCAGGACTTGATGCTCCTGTGTGGGTGTCAGTGGCGCGCCAACCATTAGAGTATCTAATACAGTATCAATAGCTGAGCCGCCGCTGGCTGTTTGATATTCAGCTTGAGAGACGGGGTCGAGAGTATATTCAACCTTAGCCATTTGTTGCCATTGACCTTGTTGCTGACAGGCGACATTTTCGCTGAAAAGCTGTTGTTTTTGCTTATTATACTGTCGACAAAATTCACCTTGCTGATTATAAAAGCTTAGTTGAATAGACAGAGTGCTGTCGTCATCTAGCTGTGCTGCCACTCCACTAGGTAAGTGGGTGAGTTGCTCGGTAATTGCGGTATTTAAACCGGCAATATCAGGTTCGATTTGAGTTTGAGTGTCTAATTGAGACACACCATAACCTACTAATAAAGCAATCACGGCAACCGCTGCCGCATATTGCTGCACTTGTTGTTGTGCTTTGCGCCACCAAGGAAAAACAATTACGTTAGTCGCTGCTGAAGTCGATTCCTCAAGCAGGGTCATGGTGGCTTCGGGGATCGGTTGTTGATCGATAGCTTGATAGTAGTTTGTTACCATAGGATCTATCATGGCGAGATCTGCTAAGCGTTCAGCAATCATGTCATTGTCTATCAGCGCGAGCCTAACACGCTCCATTTCTGCTTCGGGTAATTCAGCATCTAAAAATGCCGATAAAGTTTCATCACTTAAGTTCATGCCATGCTCCCGTTAGGTTGCTTAAAATAATTGACCATATTGACTCTCGCTCTCGCTAAACGGCTCATGATCGTGCCTGCTGGAATAGCCAGAATATCAGCGGCTTCACTGTAGCTCAGACCTTGAACAGCAATAAGCGATAGAACTTCACGTTGTTCGTCCGATAAGCTGTTCATTGCTAGATTCACTTCATCTAAGGTAATATCGTTAATGACATCGGCTTCACCATCGCTGTAATTTTCAGCTTGTAACTCAGGTTTTGCGGTGGCTAGCGTGCGCACTTTTTGTGAGCGATAGTCATCAATCCATTGATTCCGGCATATTTTAAAAGCCCACTTAGCTAACAGGACATCTTCCGGTGGCGGCGACTTAAGGATCCGCAATAAAGTGTTTTGCACTAAATCATCGGCATCGTGCATTGAGCCTGTTAATGAGTAGGCAAAGCGTCTTAATGCCGGCAGTAGTGTGGTTAATTCTGTCTTCATATTTTAAGATATACTCCTCTTCGTCCCAAAGTCGGTTTACCATTGTTAACGGTCCAATGGGGAAGTTTATTCCAGCAGGGAGGGAATTTTTGTTGTTGTCAGACGTTTTCATCTTACAGACTATAGGCAAAATTAGGTTAATCAATGAGAACAATAAAAAAATATAAACTGACGTTATTAGTACTTGCACTTGGGTTGACGTCATTATTGGCATTTGTGCCAGTGATTGCTTCGGCACAACTGCTTCCCATAACAACCCTACCTAACACAGTGGTCGATAATTTGGACCGCACTATGAATCGTAATGCTGAGCGTATGCAGCAACTTCAACAACAAAGGTTAATTGAACAACAGCTACAGCAATCCATTGTCACCAAAGCGCAACTGCTAGACCCTCTATTACAGTTACCGGCAGTTGTCCCCATTATTGATAACCATGGCAAGCTACTTTGGAATGATGTTCAGGTAGAATTAGGCTTGCGAGCCATTGAGAGAGAATGGTTACTGTTGGTATCACCAAGCCAATGGCAGGAGTTGGTGGCTACGGTTCCCGCGTTAAGCAAGCTGGTGCAAACTCGCAAAAACCTAGACAGTTTAGGGTTGCAATTAATCAAGATTAAAGTGCCTGAGTCATTAGATAATATGACCATGTTGCGTCAGCAGTTACCTGAACTTCTGGCACCTTATCTCAGTCGTAATTTTCTCTACCAGCCTCAAACTTCTGAAGATATTCCCCAAGCGTCAAACGAGCTGATGTCGACCGCTGTCGAGACTAAATTGGCGGCAATGTGTGAGTTACCCATTACACTCGGTATGGTAGATACCGCCATTTTGGTTGATCATGCAGCTTGGCCTACTGAGGTTAATCGCTTTCGACTAATACAGCGTCATTTTTTGCCAGAGGCAATACCAAAATCATACAGTCATGGTACCGCCGTTGCCGGCGTTTTAGCGGGTGATAACACTGACTTAAGCCCACTCTTACCATCATTGACTTTATACAGTGCAGGGGCGTTTTATGCCCAAAATGATTATCAGCAAGGGGCGACACTGGACAGTATTTTGCAAGCACTCAACTGGTTAGTCGAACAACAAAGTAGAGTGATTAACATGAGTCTAACGGGGCCGGATAATGCAGTGTTGAGCCAAGTGGTGACACGTCTAGTGGCAAAAAATATTATTCTAGTTGCCGCGGTAGGTAATGGAGGCCTGGCTGCAGTGCCTTTATATCCTGCCGCTTACGATGGTGTGATTGCGGTGACTGCAGTTGATGATACTCAGGTGTTGTATCGCTGGGCTAACCAAGGGGAGTATATCGATTTTGCAGCATTGGGAGTTAAGGTATTAACCACTCGCGCTGATGGAAGCATCGGGCGCGAGAGTGGTACTTCAATAGCAGCTCCATTGGTCAGCGCTAAAGTTGCTTGTCTGCTTGCTAGTATGCCAGAGCTAACGTTAGTACAGGTTGTTACGCAATTACAGCAACAGGCGCTAGACCTAGGTGTGCCAGGCAAAGACAATCAGTATGGTTATGGCTTACTCACTCGACCGTTAAAAACTGGCCTGTAACATTAATCCAGCTCGAGTGTCATCATAATTTGCACTGCTTAGTGTTGACTGAAAATCACCATACTCGATTGAGGTTAATACAGCCCAATGCTGACCAAAGTTAACTTCCCATTTCGCATCATACTGCTGCTGTACATCATCTCGGTCATTGCCGTCGTTTTGGGTCTGATAGCCACGTTGAGTTAACTTAACGCCGAATTGAAGTTTATGTTGCAACTGCCACAGTGAAAACTGATTGGATACCCGAGCAGTCATTCCCGGTGCAGTATAACTAAATTCAGGGCTCTGGGTCTTTTCATCCTCATAGGTCACCCCAAGTGAAATAAAACGCTGACCTTGATTAAAGAACCAAAATGAATCCAAACCAGCGGTATAGTTTTTAGCATCGCGCGCTGCAAATTGGCTAAACTGTTTATCTGCGACCATCACACTAGGGCGAAGAAACCAACTGTCGTTTAGCGTGTGCATGCTATACACGCTAGCTTGGTTTAAGGTTAAAAAGTCGCTGTTATCTAAATCTGCTTGAGCGTGGTAAACACTTGCACCTATAGTGGTTGTCGATATTGCGTAGCTCATGTCCACAAAAGCCAATTGTAAGCGCGAGTCGTAATCGCTGGCAGTTTGATAACGTTTTTCATTAATGCTGTAGCCGCTGTCTAGGCGGACCTTGTTGCTAATTTGCCAACCTAAGTCCACTTGGGCATCAAGTACTACGGCGGTGTCAGACTCGCCACTCGCTTGCTCAAGTTCACTGATGTTAACGTTAGATTGATATTCCATCCCTGCTTTTACTTTACCGCTGAGTGACAAGTCATCTGAGCTTGCTTTAGCGTATGTTGAAGAAGAGCCAATTGCGATAACTATGGCGGTTGAAATAGCGGCGTAACGATAAGATAAGGCCATCATCTTGGCTCCAATTAGAATTGATAGAAATGGTTGAAAATAAGCCGGCATAACTGCCGGCATAGATTGCGAGAGATTAACGGATACCCATAGTGAGCTTATAAACCACTCGATAAGCGAATAGTGTTTTGGATAGTGTTATTGACTTCAGCGCTCACGGTTTGACTTACGGCTTGGGTCACTTGCTCACGCGCATTTTGTTGCACTAGCTCGCTGGCATTGGCTTGTAATTGTTGTTGAACGGCATTCAATGCGTTTGCATTGACAGCCGCTGATGTCGCGCTAGATACCGCAGAGTTTGTTGCAGCCGATACTGCGTTGCTGGTGGCAAGGAGTGTATCGGCATTGATGTTGGCTTGCAGTTGTTGAGCGCTATTGACGGCACCTTTTACTGAAGTTGTGACTGCATTGTTATTTGCTGCAGTATCTACAGCACTTGTTGACGCCATAGCCACAGTACCTTCAGTCGTATCAGCTAATGCCAATTCAGCTGAGTTACCAAAAGATGATGCACCACTTAAAGAGCTTGACGCTAAATTAGCCGTTGTACCTGTAGACGCCGCTAATGCAGCTGAGCCCGATGCCTGCATTGTTGATGAGAGTGCTTCAGTCGATGCAGAGAGTTGGTTGGCAAAGTTGTTAGTGACTACCGTACCGTCAGTGGCCAGAGTGGTTAATTGATTTGTGGTAAATAAACTTACAGAGTCTGCGGTTGCCATTGAGGCATCAACAGATGAGGTTAAAGTGGTTACGGCTTCAGCCGTTGGGGCTGAGGCTAAAAATTGGCTGCCTGATGCAGTTGCTGATCCAACAGACATTGATGCGGAATTATTTTTTTCTGCAGCCTCAGTTGCTTCAGCGTCAGTTGCTTTAGAGTCATTTACGACAGTTTGATCAGTACTTGCTAGGTTTGAATTCGACTCGCTTGCAGTTGAACTGCTAATCGCTGAGCTGCTTGTGTCAGAGCGGTTCGATGTTGATGTGCTATTGGTATTTTGCACATTAGCATTGGCACGATTGTTTTGTGCTTGCCCCTGACTATATTGAACATCTGTTTGAGCAGATAGTGATGTCGACGCGGTCATTTCAGCACTCATTGCCATTGATGAAAAACAAGCTAGTGCGATCAGAGTTGGTTTAAATAATGTTTTCATGGTAATTCCCTCGTAATGTCGTTATTGACACTGTGATAACGAGACAACTACAGGTTCTATTCCATTTATTTTGAAAATAATTTTTTTATGAGTTCATTATTGTTATTTTTTACCCTTTTAAAGGGAGTTTTCTGCCAATAAACATACCGACTAGCATAGCGATGACAAACCCAATAAATTTACCGTCTAAATTGGCTAAGTTAACAATAGCAGGCCCTGGACAAATACCCACTAATCCCCAGCCTAAGCCAAATAAGCATGCGCCGATTAATAACTTTCTATCGATATGTTTTTTGGTAGGTAAAAAGAATTGATTGTCTAATAGCGGTTTACTTTTCGGTTTGACTAACAGCATATAACCGATACTGAATACACTTAGTCCTGCAGCCATCACAATCGCAAGACTTGGGTCCCATTGGCCAAAAACGTCTAAAAAATTAAGTACTTTATTAGCATCAACCATTTGGGTAACAGTTAAGCCCAGTCCAAATAAACTGCCAGCAATAAACGCGACTAGTGCACGTATAAGAGAAGGTGAATGACGGTATTGGCTCATTTATCCTCCTACAACATGACGGTTGATAAACACCACAATTGCAGCGACCAACATAAATACTATCGTTGCGACTATGGAGCGTACGGACATTCTACCTATGCCGCAAATACCATGGCCACTTGTACAGCCTCCGCCTAAATAAGCTCCAAACCCCACAACAAATCCGCCACAAATGGTTAATCCCCAGCTGGCATCTAATGTGGTAGGTAAAGTCAGACTAGCAAAAGGAGCGAGTAACCCACTGGCAATTAATCCCCCTAAAAAAGCCCAGCGCCAGCTCGTATGAGGGGTGTTGAATTGTAAAGCGCCACTTAAAATGCCAGATATTCCAGCAATGCGCCCATTAACTACCAACAACAGTAATGCGCCAAAACCAAGAAGTGCGCCACCTATTAACGCGCTGATGGGGGTGAATTCAGTCATGTTTATTTCACTTAATGAGATAAAAATAACAGTTTATCATATGGCAAAAATTAACCTAGTATGGTTAATGAGTGATTCACATTAAGCAGGTATAATGGCGCTATTATTGAAAGTTAAGAGCCATATAGATGAAATTAAGGCATGTAGATAAACCGCAGTATCGCAAGATGACTAATCAAGTCCAATTTGGCGTGATAGCCATTTTAGCGATTTCGTCATTAGTGTTTGGTCAAATGTTAATTGCACTATTAGGGTCTACCACAGTGGTATCTGGCCAACCAACGGGAAACTTCTATTTTAACTTTGGCGGCGTAATTATGGGGCTTATGCTATGCACTTTAGTGGTAAAGCATGGCCGTAAAAAACCACAATATGCTGACGTCTATTACGTTTGGCAGCTGAAGCAATTACAAAATAAAATTTACCGAAAATTGAATGCGGTTCAACAAGCTGCCGCTGATAATAATGTAAATGCACTAATCGTATTATGTTTTTATTATAAAAGTTTAGCGATTGTTTATGAGTTAGATAACAATACTTTGACCATGGAAGAAGTCAATCGACAAGTCAGTCTGGTAGAGCAAAAAATTCAAGATAGTAACTTAAACTGTAATGCAGATGATTTCAGCGTTGAACTGTTAAGTGATTTTTAAAGTATGATTTAACCGTAATTGATTTTATATCACTGTCTAATTAGTCAATTAACACAAAAAAGCCAAGGTGGAAACCTTGGCTTTTTGTTAGAACAAATTCAATCATATTTAACGTACTTAAACCGTTAGATAGCAATGCTGTTAACCGTTAGCTTCACATCAATATTACCGCGAACCGCATTCGAATATGGACACACTTGGTGAGCAGCCTGAACTAGCTTAACCGCATCATCTTGCGCTAAATCTAATTCAACCGCTAATGCGACAGTAAGCGCAAACCCCTTATTATCATTCGGACCTATACCCACAGTAGCGGTTGTTGGCGCAGCTTTAATAGCGACTTTCATTTCACGTGCTACATGTAAAATGGCGTTCGAGAAACAGGCTGCATAGCCCGCGGCAAATAACTGCTCAGGGTTAGTGTGCTCGCCAGTGCCTCCCATTTCTTTTGGATAGCTCAAGCCGACATCGAGTTTTTTATCATCTGTAGTCACTTGACCATTACGACCTGCTAACGCTGTTGCTGAAGTTGTGTATAAAGTTGTCATAGAAATACCTCAAAAATAAGTAATATTAAGTTGTGCGCAATTAAGTTGTATTCACTATAGGTTATGTTTTTTCAATTTGCAATTAAATTGCGCGCAATTTAATTTGTGTTAATCATCAACCCAACTGTTTTATTAATATAACCTCATACGTAAAGGCGAGTTTTCAGCCCAATCAAGCTCGATATCTCAGCCCAGTTCATCGTCATATATCAACCTTTGTGATGACATTTGTGGCTCAAAATTTAACTAAAGTTGGATGATAAAGCCATTGTGTAATGATTTTGTCATTTGATTGTCATTCTGTATTAGCACAATAGCCGAACTTGTCTGACCTGTTGAGGTGGTTAGCATGCAGACATCATCATGAGTTCAATAAGGAATATCGAATGAAAACAGGGTTAAGTCGTCGCGATTTTTTAGCTATGTCAGCCAAAGGAGTTAGTGCGGTCGTTGTGTCATATGGATTAATGGGCTGTAACAGCGATGATGAAGCCATCTACTCTGGCCAATTTTTGCAGGGTATTGCCAGTGGCGACCCAGCCAAAGATGCTGTGATCTTATGGACCAGAGTTACTCCAGACGTTGAAGCTGATATCACAGTGTCATGGGAAGTGGCCCGAGATGCTAATTTTAGCCAAATAGTCACTAACGGCGTAATGAAAACCAATGCTAAACGTGACTATACGGTGAAAATTGATGCGGTTGGCCTTGACGCTGGCAAAGGATACTTTTATCGCTTTAAATCGGGTAAATATATTTCAGACGTTGGCATGACTAAAACCTTACCAGAAGGCACTGTTGATTCAGTTAAATTGGCTGTGATGTCATGTGCAAACTATCCAGCAGGATATTTCAATGTATACGCATTGGCGGCTCAGCGCGATGATTTGGATGCGGTTATTCATCTGGGAGATTACTTGTATGAATACGGTCGTGGCGGGTATGCCAGTGAAGATGCGGCGGCTTTAGGTCGTGAAGTATTACCTGCGGGGGAGTTATTATTACTTAATGATTATCGCACGCGTTACGCCCAATACCGTAGTGATATGAGTTTGCAAAAACTGCATGCAAAAGTCGCTTTTATCACGGTATGGGACGATCACGAAGTGGCTAATGACACCTGGCGAGAGGGTGCTGAAAATCACAATGACAATGAAGGGGATTTTGATTTACGTAAGCAAGCGGCACTGCAAGCGTATTTTGAATGGCTGCCCATTCGTCCTTGGAGTGAAGGTAACCATCAAGAGATTTATCGTAGCTTTAACTATGGTGATTTAGTGGATTTACATATGCTAGATACTCGATTGCTGGGGCGAGACAAACAGCTAGACTATGCTAACTACATGGACCCGGCAACAAAGGCATTTAATAGCGCCGCCTTTTTAGGTGATGTAACGGATGTTAATCGCACCATGCTAGGCCAATCTCAATTATTATGGTTACAGCAAACATTACTTGAATCCACAGCTAAGTGGCAGGTGCTAGGACAGCAAGTGTTGATGGGCAAAATGTTGCTACCAGCGGCGATAGCGACGCAACAAATGAGTATTCCTCAATTTGCTCAGCTGACGACGTTAGCTCAATTAGCCGCGCGTGCGCAGGCGGGCGATCCGACATTATCTGCGCAAGAGTTAGCGTATTTACAAGCAAATCAAAGCCAGCTGACCCCTGAGGTGATAACCTTACTTCAATTGCCATCAATTCCTTATAATTTAGATGCTTGGGATGGCTATGCCTATGAGCGTGAAGTTATTTTAGCGACGGCAAAATCGATGCAACATAATCTTGTGGTTGTGGCGGGTGACACTCACAATGCTTGGGCCAGTGAACTTGTTGACAATCAGGGAGATACGGTTGGGGTTGAGTTTGCAACTAGCTCAGTGTCTTCACCAGGGTTGGAATATTATTTGGGTCTATCAGATGATGAAATGCCGGCAACGGAAGCAGCAATTGTTAATCTTGTTACTGATTTAAAATATGCTAATTTAAAAGATCGTGGTTACTTATTACTGACATTTAATGCCGAAGAAGCAAGTAGCGAGTGGCTGTATGTAAACACTATTAAAGATAAGTCATTCACGACAGTAGTTGAGCGTTCTGCATCCGCAACCGTTAAAGCCCAACAACCCAAAATTATTATTAGTTAATAATCTCACTCTTAAGCCAATATGAGTGGTGATATTGGCTTAAGTGTTCATTGCCTGAGGTGATAAATGGCTAGTTTAGTCTATGGTGAGCGCGACAATTTTTAGTGGGTGGTTGTCATCAAAAGAAGGGAAGTCCTGGTGACAATTCAGCCATTCAATATTAAGAATATTTCGACCTTGCTTTTCAACGCAGCGAATTAAACTGTCCAACCATGCTTGACGTTCCACTTTAGCCACATTATTACAGCACACTATAGTGCCGCCCGCTTTAGTGGTTAGCATGGCGGGTTTAAATAAACCCTGGTAATCGTTAATTAAATCCACCACCCCAAAGACACTTTTGGCAAAACGTGGCGGGTCTAAAAACACTAAATCGAAACTGGTTTTAGCCAGCTTAGGAAACTTTGGCAGTTTTTGATTGCGACGTCCGCCAACGGGTAAACCGGCTAGTTGACGCAAGGCTGGAAACGCATCGCTTTGTATGAACTCACATACAGATTCCACTTTATTCAGCGTGGCATTTTTCTGGCCTGCTGCTAATGCAAAAGATGAAAAATCGACATTCATTACCCGTTTGGCACCGCCAACGGCGGCCGCAGTACCAATACCGCACGTATATGAAAATAGATTCAACACTGTTTTATTTTGACTGTGCTTATACATGTATTCACGGCCAATACGCATGTCTAAAAACAGTAATGGATCTTGGCCTTCATGGCGTAACTTAGTGGTAAAGGCGATACCGTTTTCATGCATCACTTGTTCCGACATAGCATAGTCTTGTGCTTCGTTGACTAAGTTGTTTGCTACGCGAGAGTTCTTATGTGAGCGGTCGTTGTAAACCACAAAAAAATCGCCATGTAGCGATAAAACATCAGTAATTTTTTTAAGTTGCACATCACTCAACGTGTCATGAAAAGACTGCACCAACCAGGCATCGCCATAGCGGTCGATGTTTAAGCCGTTAGCGCCTTCAACTGTGCCATGAAATACCCGGTAGCAGTCAGTGTTATTTAGCTTAGCTTGAGCAAAAAAGGCTTGGCGCTTTAGCATGGCATCAGCGAGCACTTTACTAAAATCTATTTCATCTGATGGTATTAATGAAGGGGTAGAAGGCGTTTGAGTGGTCATAAGAGAAGCCGCTTGAATATGGTTGCAAGCCGACTATTATATCAGAGAATTTTATGTGGTTTCGAATAACGACAAGGTTTATTTAAGCGATTAATTATCTGACACTGGGTGAACCTTAAATGTTTTGTCAGCAACAATTTTATCGTTCAGTTCTAGCGTCATCCGCCAATCTCCGGTTTTATTGCTAACCGGCGCCCAGATACAATCACCTAAATAAAATTGCCAATCGTTTTGTTTAATAAAAACTTCACCGTCAAAAGGCGGACGAATATTGCCCTCAGCATCCGGTATATTGGGGTGATAAATGCAATAACGTAGCCGCTGGTTTTTAGCTTTGCGAATACGAACGATAAAGCCAAATTCGATATCTAGCGTGGCAGGAACATGCACTGTTGCCTGTAAAAATTGTGGCAACTTTTCACTTTTGCTGTCCCATTGACTAAAAATGCCGCTGTAAACAATGCTGACATTGGGCTTAAGTTTACTCACGAACAACACCTTTACTATCTTAAATTACTCATCGCCAGATGCTAGCGGCGAAACATACTGCTTAAAACTAATGCTGCGCATTATTATCTTGTAGGTGTTTCAGTGCAGCTTGCAGGGCAAACTGATAACCCTGTGCGCCTAAGCCACAAATAACGCCAATGGCTTTATCAGAAAAATACGAGTGATGTCTAAATGGCTCTCGGGCATGAACATTGGATAAATGCACTTCAATAAACGGAATAGCAACGCCCAAGATAGCATCGCGTATGGCTACGCTGGTATGGGTAAATGCCGCCGGATTAATAATAATAAACTGTGCGTCGGTTGCATGAATCGCATCAATAATTTCATGTTCCGCATTAGATTGAATATGGTCGAGTACTACACCCGCAGCACTGGCAGGTCCTTGCAATTCAGACACTATGGCCGCCAAGTTTTGTGTGCCGTAATGGCCTGGCTCACGACGTCCCAGTAAATTTAAATTAGGGCCATTAACTAATAAAATTTTTGCGGTTTGGCTCATGATAATCCTTTGGCAATCACACTAGGAGAGGTTATTTATTATTTCAGTTAGCTTGTTTTTAACCCAAGTTAGCTATTCAGTAAACTTAAATTTATTCAAGCAAGTCAATTAATCAAACTTTGGCTTACCCTGGCGCAATGCTTTAGTGGCGCCGCGTTGTTTTTTGGTTTCAATACGCCGTTTTTGACTGCCTTTAGTCGCTTTGGTTGCAATACGCTTTTTGGCGACAATGGTGGCGCTTTTTACCAGCAAAATAAATTGCTCTAATGCCTGCTGTCGGTTGAAATCTTGACTGCGAGATTGCTGGCACTTAATAATGATTTTACCGCTTTGGGTAATACGGTGATCAGCTTTAGTTAACAGCTTTTGTTTATAAAAGTCAGGTAACGACGATTGATTGATGTCGAAGATCAGTTGTGCAGCGGTAGACACTTTATTGATATGTTGCCCACCCGCACCGCTTGAGCGCACAAATTGCCACTCAATTTCTTTGTCTTCGATGGTTACGCTATTAGTAATATTTATCATACTGTAAAGGGTATCACTTTTTAGATTAAAAATAGTTATATATTGGCGACAGTAATATTTGTTATGATTCGCGTCATTGAAGTGAATGTCTGGTAGACCAATTTTATGGCTACTTAGCCATGACACCGGAGCTGTTTATGTTATGCCAAATTTCTGATATCGCCAAAGGCGTTATTAGCCTGTTTGTAAGCGGGCGTTTGTCTGCCAAAGATTATCGCGCATGTTTACAACCCGCGATTAAATCTTACCGCAAAGACTGGGGTCAAGTGTGCTTGTATATTGAAGCCGATGTGCTGTTAGAGGGGTGGGAGTTTGGCTCGTTAACCGGCAGTGGTGAAGTACAGTTGCCTGAGTTTGATGCATTAGTGTTTGTTGGCGGCCCTGACTGGGTGGGTAACTCTGTTAGATTAATGGGACCGTTTATGCAAGGTGAAGTAGCCTGGTTTCCATTAGCGCAAAAGCAAGATGCCATTAATTGGATTACCAAACGATCACAGCACAAAGCTTAATTGTGACAGCTTAATCATGACAAAAAATTTGTATTATAAGAATTAAGGCAACTTGTCTAATTCAGTGTTAACACATCAAGGAAATACTATGTTATTCAAAAAATTATTAGCATTATCGGCAGTGGGTATTTTCACCTTAGGCTTAGCAGCATGTACGCCTGAAGTGGGTAGTGATGCCTGGTGTAAGCAAATGAAAGATAAAAAGAGTGGTGATTGGTCAGCCAATGAAGCGGCCGATTATGCTAAACACTGCGTATTTAAATAAACGCCGTTTTAGATGATTTACATGAGCCACCTTAATTCGTTTTCAATGATGCAATCAATCAAGTTTTTGGTTGTGGTTATTGTGCTGCAGTTTACCGGCGCGAATTTGGGTGGCCATCAATTACATATTGGCAATAGTACTGAAGAGCAAGCTAATCACGAGCATATTCAGTTTAGCGCTAATGTGGATATGACAGCCTTGGTTGTGCTGGCTGAATGTATTCAGTGCAGTTGTGCTGCCGATGGTGCCCGCGAACATGCTCCTACCGATGATCATTCTCACCCAGCACCAACAGACAAAATGGTTGATTTATGCCTAGACTGCCAATGTCATGGCGGTTTAGTGGCCATTGTTATTCCTGATAATGTTGACGCCGCAACACAAATTACTCAACAACCGCTACAAATGACACCTTCATATTTAGCACCTGCTTTAGGTGCATCGTACCGCCCTCCAATAGCGTAAATCCTGTTTAATTCACTTTATGGTCAGTTTGCCGTGACAACACGCAAGCTTGAATCTTTTTAGTAGCTGAATTAGTACTTTTTTGCCTTTAAAGCTGCTTAGCTTTAAGTCATAGCAGCAAGAGTGCTCACTTCAGTTATGTTTGAATTCTAGGATTTATCATGACATTTTTATCTACTTTACTGCCGACCTTTATGTCTGCAACTGGGTTATTTAATACTTCTGCTTATTGTAAAAGTAACCTCTATTACCGTGCTGTTTTAATGGCAATCCCGTTGCTTTTATTACCTTGCCAATTAATTGCGGGCGAAAATCATGCGCAAGCGGAAGCGTTAACTCAGTCTGATTTAACTAATGCTGATTTAAATAAGGCTGAGCAAGAACATGCAGCTGCATTGATTATTACGCCATCACAGCGTCAACTTGCTAATATTCAAGTAGAAACGCTGACATTTAGTCCATTTGATTTAACCTCAGTCGCCACTGCCCAGCTGGTGGTCGATAAAGATAAAACCGTGACCATAGCGCCGCAACTGGCGATGCAAGTATTAAAACGCCATGTGGTGCCGGGTCAGCAAGTGGTTAAAGGCCAGGCGCTGTTAACCTTAGGTGGCACCGAAATAGCCCAGGCACAGGCTGACTATATTAATGCCGCCACAGAATGGCAGCGGGTAAGTCGAATGAGTAAAGGGACCATTAGTGCCAGTGAGAAAATGCGCACCGAGGTTAATGCAGAACTAAAGCGGGCGGTATTAAACGCCACCATGATGACTAATAAGCAAATATTGACCTTAACCACTTCACCTCAATCTATTGGTCAGTTTCAGCTTTTAGCGCCAATCAGTGGCCGAGTACAACAAGATGAAGCCATGTTAGGTCAAGTATTAGAGGCGGGGACGCCGTTAATGCAGTTAACCGACGAGTCATTTTTATGGGTAGAAGCGCAGCTAACACCAAGGCAATCGGAACGAGTCGATATTGGGCAATCGGCTCTGGTGCGTGTTGGCCAACGTAATGTCACTGGTGTAGTGATTGGTCGCTCCCATGAGCTAAATGCGATTACCCGTACCGAGCAAGTGTGGATCAGTATGGCTAATCCGCAGCACGTTTTACATGCGGGTGAATTTGCAGAGTTGTACTTTCAGCAAAGTGATCCAAAGGGCGATAAATCAGCACAAACCACTGCATTATCTTCACTAAACGGCATTATTGTCCCCGACAGCGCATTAACCCGCAGCAGTGATGGTGACTGGCAAATCTTTGTTGAAAATAAAGAGGGTTTTGAAGCGGTTGAAATTGAAGTGCTACAAAGTCAACGCGGGCTGAATTTAATTACTGGTATAGAAAGTGGGTCGCAAGTGGTGGTATCAGGGGCCTTCTTTTTGGCGTCTGAATTGGCTAAATCTGGCTTTGATATTCACAACCACTAGGAGGCTGCTATGTTAGCTAAATTAATCCGTTCAACCATTGAGCAGCGACTGCTAGTGATATTGGCCTTATTCGCCGCCATGCTTGGCAGTATTGCGATACTGCCAAAGTTAAATTTAGATGCATTTCCCGACGTGACCAATGTGCAGGTCACCATTAATACTGCCGCTGAAGGCTTAGCCGCCGAAGAAGTTGAAAAGCTGATAAGTTATCCGGTTGAATCAGCTATGTATGCTTTACCAGCGGTAACCGAAGTGCGATCGCTATCGCGTACTGGCCTGTCTATTGTCACAGTGGTGTTTGCCGAAGGCACTGATATTTACTTTGCACGCCAACAAGTATTTGAGCAGTTACAAGCGGCAAAAGAGTCGATTCCTGCAGGTGTTGGCACCCCTGAAATCGGCCCCAATACCTCAGGGCTTGGGCAAATATATCAATACATTTTACGGGCCACACCAGAATCTGGTGTGGCCGCAGCCGAGCTTCGCAGCATTAATGATTACCTGGTTAAGCTGATATTGATGCCCGTTAGTGGCGTGACTGAAGTATTGTCGTTTGGTGGCGAAGTACTACAATACCAAGTGCAAATTGACTTAAATAAGCTGCGCAGTTACTCACTCACCATGGAGCAAGTGATTGAAGCTCTTGAAAGCAATAACCGTAATGCGGGCGGCTGGTTTATGGACCAGGGGCAATCGCAATTAGTGGTGCGCGGCTATGGTTTATTACCACCAGGTGATGAAGGGATAGCAGCCATTAAGCACATTCCGCTAACCGAGTTTAATGGCACGCCAATCAGAGTGATGGACATTGCTAATGTCGATTACGGCAGTGAAATTCGTGTTGGCGCCGTCACCATGACTCGCCGAGATGATAATGGTGAAGCGAAACAGTTAGGTGAAGTGGTTGCCGGTGTGGTGTTAAAACGTATGGGCGCTAACACTAAGCAAACCATTGACGACATTGAAGCGCGAATTAGCTTAATTGAGCAAGCCTTACCTAAAGGGGTGACGTTTGAGGTGTTTTACGATCAAGCCGATTTAGTCAAACAGGCGGTCGATACCGTGCGTGATGCGCTATTAATGGCCTTTGTATTTATTGTGGTGATTTTAGCGTTATTTTTAGTCAATATCCCTGCAACCTTATTGGTGTTGTTATCTATCCCTATTTCAATAGGGCTGGCCTTAATGGTGATGGCTTACTTTGGTATGTCGGCAAATTTAATGTCTTTGGGCGGTTTGGCTGTTGCGATTGGCATGTTGGTCGATGGCTCTGTGGTGATGGTTGAAAATATCTTCAAACATTTAAGCCAGCATAAGACTCAAACTGATGTTGTTAATGTTGATAGTAAACTTGGTGCGCACGATAACTCTAGTGCTGACGTCAGTATTAATATCAGCATTAGCAGCAAAGTCTGGCAAGCGGCTAAAGAAGTCTGTAGTCCGATTTTTTTTGCTACGGCCATTATTATTGTGGTGTTTGCGCCGTTATTTGCCTTAGAAGGTGTGGAAGGTAAGTTGTTTCAGCCTATGGCAACCAGCATTATTTTAGCCATGATAGCCGCGTTAATTGTGGCGTTATTTGCTGTGCCAGCACTTGCTGTTTACGCCTTTAAACGCGGGGTAGTAATCAGAAAAAGTTGGCTACTGATACCAGTTGAACGGCTTTATCGTCAATTGCTTAGCATGACGTTAGCACATCCTAAAACGGTGATGTTAATTGCATCGCTCATGTTTGTGAGTAGCATGGCATTACTACCGCGTTTAGGCACGGAGTTTGTACCAGAACTCGAAGAGGGCACCTTAAATTTGCGTGTCACGCTTGCGCCTACCGCCAGTTTATTAACCTCGACTGACATTGCACCCAAGCTTGAAAAAATGTTACTGGAGTTTCCTGAAGTGGAGTACGCCCTTAGCCGTATTGGCGCGCCAGAATTAGGCGGCGACCCAGAACCCGTGAGTAACATTGAGATTTACATAGGCTTGAAACCCGTTGAGCAGTGGCAAAGTGCCAGTGACCGTTTTGAATTACAACGCTTAATGGAACAAAAGCTAAGTGTATTCCCTGGTTTATTACTGACGTTTTCACAACCGATAGCCACCCGAGTTGATGAGTTATTGTCAGGGGTGAAAGCACAGTTAGCCATTAAGATATTTGGCCCTGATTTACAGGTGTTATCAGCCAAGGGGCAGGTATTGTCAGAGTGGGTGCAACAAATTGATGGCGCGGTAGATGTGTCGCTTGAACAGGTGAGTGGAGAGGCGCAATTAGTGATTCGCCCTAAACGTGAATTACTGGCACGCTATGGTATCAGTGTCGATCAAGTGATGAGTTTAGTCAGTCAAGGTATAGGTGGTGTTAGCGCCAGGCAAGTCATAGATGGCAATGCCAGATATGATATTAATGTCAGATTAATGCCATCACAGCGCAGCTCGCCGGACGTATTGCGTGACTTATTACTCACCGGCGTGAGCGGTGCAACCGTGCGTTTAGGGGAAGTTGCCGATGTGGAAGTGGAAATGGCTCCGCCCAATATTCGCCGCGACGATGTACAGCGCCGCGTAGTGGTGCAAGCTAACGTATCGGGTCGCGATATGGGTTCTGTGGTGAATGATATTTATGCCATTATCCCGCAAGCCGAATTGCCCGCAGGCTACACAGTGGTGGTTGGCGGCCAGTATGAAAATCAACAGCGAGCGCAGAAAAAACTGATGTTAGTGGTGCCTATTTCAATCACCCTTATCGCGTTATTACTGTACTTCTCATTTGGCTCAATCAAACAAGTTTGTTTGATCATGGCCAACGTACCGCTAGCATTAATCGGTGGCGTAATTGCTTTGTATGCCACAGGCACATATTTGTCGGTGCCTAGCTCAATTGGGTTTATCACCTTGTTTGGTGTGGCGGTACTTAATGGTGTGGTGCTGGTGGACTCGATTAATCAACGCAGACAAGCCGGTGCCGATAACCAGTCGGCTGAAACCCTATATGACAGCGTGTTTGAAGGTACGGTTGGCCGCTTGCGTCCGGTATTAATGACCGCGCTGACCTCTGCCTTAGGCTTGATCCCTATCTTGTTATCAACTGGTGTTGGCAGCGAAATTCAGCAGCCGTTAGCGGTAGTGATTATTGGCGGTTTATTCAGTTCAACCGCACTGACCTTATTAGTATTACCCACGGTTTATCAATGGTTGTATAAAGGAAAGTAACACTTGTTTAAGTGGATGACACCAAGCCCAATCTTTTGATTGGGCTTTTTTATTACTTCAATCATTCCTAAGAAAAAGATCAAATAACTGCTTGCTTATTTTAGATTACAGTTGTAATTTAAATAAACAGATTACAATTGTAATCTAACTTTGAAAACGATAAATGATTAAGTGGCTAAGCATGAAAGAAATCAGTAACAGTGAATTATTAGTATTACAGCAGCTTTGGTTGCGGTCGCCGCTTAGCGCTAATGAGGTGGTTGATGCGTTAGAGCAAAGTCATGATATGCACGAAAAAACAGTCAAAACCTTGTTAAATAGATTAATTAAAAAAAATGCAGTGAGCTTTGAAAAACAAGGTCGTACATATCATTACTCACCGTTAATTGCTGAGCAAGAATACACATTGAAAGAGTCGGTCTCTTTTGTGGATAGATTGTTTGCCGGCAAGTTAACTCCGTTAGTGGCAGGTTTTGCTGAAAAAAATAAACTGTCGGCCGAGGATGTTGCCGAGCTGCAAACCTTGCTCGATGATTGGCAAAAGGAGCAAAAGTAATGTTCAGTTGGTTGATGGAACAAACCCTATTACTTAGCTTAGTGTGTTCACTATTGTTAATTTCACATCGTTTTCTATTGTCACAAATAGGGGCGCATTATACCTATAGCCTTTGGGCAATCGTGCCATTATTGCCGCTGGCAGATGTACTGCAAACCTTGTTACCACAGTATTTTACTTGGTTAAGTCCCAATCAAGCGTTGGGCGTTATTCAACAATATTATGTATTGGCCACTGACACAGCATCGATGTCTAGCAGCGTGTTTAAGTTTCTCTATTTACCTTACCTGTATGCTGCAGTGCTGTTGGCGCTAGTGGTTCATTTAGTGTCAGTCTCAATTCACCTGCAACGGCTTACCTGGCGCGCAAAACCTTTGGCTATTGAGTCAGGTAAACTTAATGTGCTTATTCATCCCAGTATTCAGTCACCTATGTTAGTCGGGCTAATTGTGCCTAAAATATTGGTGCCAAACAGTTTTGCCTTACTTGATAGTCATCAGAGACAGGCCATTATTCAGCACGAACTTTATCATTATCAACGCGGTGACTTATGGGCAAATGTGCTGGCTTATAGTTTAACCATGATGTTTTGGTTTAACCCGCTGATGTGGCTTGCTTACCGTCGTTTTAGACAAGATCAAGAGCTGTCATGCGATGCACAAGTGACTGCCACTATGGAAACAGATTCTAAAATTGCCTATAGCAAAGCGCTATTGGCTTACTCGCAGCATGCACCTTTAAGCATGTTACACACTCACTATGGAGACAAAACCATACTCAAAGAAAGGATCTTACAAATGAAAAAACAACATGGTAAAAATACCTTGGTATTAATGGGGGTGACACTGTTATTAAGTGTTAGTGCACTCACCTTGAACCAGCAAGCACAAGCTGGCGACAGTCAAAACCATACCCAAGCTAAAGCTGATGGTATATATCCTACAATCCGTATTGAACCGACTTATCCTATTGAGGCGGCGAAAGAAGGGGTTAATGGTTATGTGCAATTATCGTTTGATATCAATCCAACCGGCAAGGTATCAAATGTAATAGTCACCAAGTCATCTCCAGCTGGGGTATTTGATGACTCAGCGTTGGCTGCACTTAAGCAGTGGGAATATCAACGTTCGGCTAAGGGCCAGAAAGGGGCGCAGGTTCAATTAGACTTTGTGATCCATCTGCCAGATGAATCAGTCGAAAGAATACAGGTTCGTTAACAGCAGTGGGCTAAGTTAGCGACAAACACTGCCACTAAAACGAGTCTCTGAAATTAGCCACTTAAGTGAGTTGATTAGATCAGTAGATTAACGACAAGGCTGGATTGTCAGCTTGTGTTCTAGTGTCGTTTTACCGCGGTACGAGAGCCTGTAAATAATAGTGCGCTTGGTATTCACATTACACTAGCGTTTATTTAGGTTTGGCTTGATCAACTAAACCTTATACTTAATCAATATTGATATCCCTTTTTGAGCGTTATTTGTCAGTCAAATGCACAGATGCTTGCTTGGCGTATTACCTCCTTAATGATTACTTTTCTGGCTAATAAGCTTGAATTTATCAAAATGCGATACATTTACGACATTTTTGTGAAAAAAATAATTCCCTTCAAACATACTCAAAGCTGCATTGCCACAGGGTTTACATAATTCTGTCATGTTACGGAAATGTTAGTGTCATTTTTAAGCAGTCTTTTTGTCATTTTTACTCGTTAGTTTTATGCACCAGCAAATGCGTATGCCTGTGGCGCGCACTAAACCCTAACTAACTTGAAATGCAATCCGTCTTCGGAGATGACAATGGAACTGAAAAACCTTTTTAAACTTACGGCGCTTTCTACTGCTTTAGCAGCAACTTTAGGGCTTGCAGGTTGTGGTGGTGATATTAATATCAACACAGGTAGCGATACCGTTACACCAACCACACCCACAACCCCAACAACGCCTACAGAAACGGCTCAACAAAAATCCTATAGTGGCTTTGCAACTAAAAGCACGACTTTTGCGTCAGTTAACGGCAAAGAAGTGTGGGAATTAAAAGGCACATTAGCTCCGTCTACAGCGGCATCCACTATTTCTACCGGTGGTCAAAACGGCGACAAGATTGTGCTTGGCAACGACGTTGTATGGTTGCTAAACGGTGCAGTGATTGCGGGTGGCGACAATGAAAAATCAGTTGAGTTATCGATTCTGCCTGGTACTAAAATTTTAGGCGGCAGTGATTCATACTTAGTCATTAGTCGTGGTTCAAAAATTATGGCCGAAGGTTCGGCTACCGCACCTATCGTATTCACTTCAGCTGAAACAGCATTAGGTCAACCAGGCAAAGCGGGTCAATGGGGCGGCTTAGTATTGCTGGGTAATGCACCCGTTAACACTTGTCCTGATTTAGCCAATTGTGATGCGTCATTTGAAGTGGGTAACCACAGTTATGGCGGTGATAATACCCAAGACAATTCAGGGGTGATCAAGTACGTTCGCGTGGAGTTTGGCGGCTTTAAAATTAACGATACCCAAGAAATGAATGGCATCAGCTTTGCCGGTGTGGGGAGTGGCACTCAAGTTGACCACATTCAAGTGCATTTAAATAATGATGACGGCGTAGAATTTTGGGGCGGTAACGTGTCAATTTCAAACGTAGTACTCACCGAAAACTTTGATGACTCGTTAGATTGGACTAACGGTTGGCAAGGTAGCGCGCAGCATGTGTATATTCGCCAAGCTGATAATGGTTCAAACCGTGGTATCGAAGCTGACAGTAATAAAAGCGCTAGCGCCACACCAATGTCTAAACCAACACTCGCTAACATTACCATGCAAGTGGCTAATGGTACTCACGCTGGTGGCGACGACGCTGAAGGTATTTTGTTCCGCGTTGGTACAGGCGTAACAGCCTATAACCTATTAGTGAAAGGCGATGTTGATTCAGGCGAATGTCTAGAAGTTAACGATGACAACACGGTTAACAATGCTAATACGGGTGAATTAACCGTTGAAAATAGCTTAATCGATTGTGTTGAGCCATTTAAGAATGCTAAGCCTGATGCTGCTGAAGGTCGTACGTTAGCGTTAGATGTGAAAGCCTGGTACCAAGGTCAAAGTGGTAACTTAGTGGGCGCATCTGACCTAACGGGTTATATGCCTAACTCGTCATCTGTTGCGTTAACTGGTGGTAAAGCCGATTTAAGTAACCTTGATGATCGCTTAGTCGATGCTCCTTATATTGGTGCATTTGACGGTAAAAAAGATTGGACATTAGGTTGGACAACGGCAATTCACGGTGACACAGCGCCAGCGCCAACCGAGCTACCTACGCTAACCTCTTGTCCACTTGGTACTACAGCTGACACAGTGGTTGCTGGTTTATACAAAGATGACACAGTCACATTAGTGTGTACTTTAAAAGGTAACGTGCTTAGCAATACTACACTGCTTGCCGGTCAAAACGTGATGTACAAAATTGACGGCGGCGCGGTAGTGGTTGGTGGTGATAAGACCAACTCTGCTACCTTAGCCATTCAAGCGGGCACTAAGTTGTTTGCTACAGATAACAGCTATATCGCAGTTAGCCGTGGTTCAAAAATTATGGCTCAGGGCAGTGCAGCACACCCAATTGAAATGACTTCACAACAAGACGTTATTGCTGGTGCAACTGGCGAGCGCGGTCAATGGGGAGGCCTAGTGATTTTAGGTAAGGGCTTAACCAATACTTGTCCTGATAAAAACGCCTGTGATGCATCATTTGAAGTCGGTGATTTCCCATATGGCGGTAACGACAACACTGATAACAGCGGTCAAATCAGCTATGTAGTGATTAAGTATGCTGGCTTTAAAGTGAATGACACCCAAGAAATGAACGGTATTTCGTTTGCTGCTGTAGGCAGCGGTACTCAGGTAGATCACATTCAAGTGCATGCTAATGGCGATGACGGTGTCGAGTTTTGGGGAGGGGCGGTTAACTTGAAATACGTTTACCTCACACATAACTTTGACGACAGCCTAGATTGGACTAACGGTTGGACCGGTAAAGCACAGTTTGTTTACATTACCCATGAAGATGGCAATGCCAACCGCGGTATCGAAGGTGACAGCCATAAAGGCGCAACAGATACACCAGTATCTAAGCCAAAACTGGCTAACTTCACTATCTTACCCGGTACAGATATTGAAAATGCTAGCGGTGATAAAGGTGAAGGTATTTTACTTCGCGTAGCCACAGCAGGTGAGCTTTATAACGTGTTAGTGCAAGGTCGTAAAGGTAGCACTAGTACCACTGAATCGGGTGAGTGTTTAGAGCTAGATGGCAGCTATGCTGGCTTAGTCGACAACGTTAATAACAATACTTTAACTATGTCTCACTCAATTATCGACTGTAACGAACCATTCAAATACAGCTCTGATAATGCAGCTACTGCTAATGCGGTTAATGTTGAAACCTGGTTTATGGGTCAAGAAGGTAACGCAACAACAGCGGTTACCCTAACTGATGGCATGCCAGCAGCAACAGATGCAGCACTTATTGGAACAGGTAAAGACTTAAGTACAGATGACAGCTTCTTCGAGTCAACCAACTTTATTGGTGCATTCGATGGTCAGAACGATTGGCGTCAAGGTTGGGCTTACTTTCCACAGTAATCCTCATCTAATTGTAAATTAAGTTTATAGCCGCTTGCTAATACGCAATGTTAGCAGCGGCTATCTCTGAACCGCATACAGGACTGTTAACGTATGAAAACCAAGCCGAGTTTTACCGCCAACAAATTAACCCTCGCCATTATATCGGTACTTTCTGTTAGCTCATTTGCCGCACCGGTTTTAGCTCAAGATGACACAGCTAATCTACCGCAAGCACAAAGCAATGAAGCGTCGACAAACAAGGCTGGAGAATCTTTTCCCATAGAACCGATTGAGGTAATTTCTGTTACTGGGCGCTTACGTACCTCTGCCTCGGCCGCGACAGAAGAGCGTCGCGAACAAATTGCTGTAGCCGATATTATGGGCTCAGAACAAATTTCTAGAACCGGTGATGGTGATGCTGCAGCAGCGCTGCGCCGTGTGACCGGCTTAACTTTAAAAGATGGTAAATTTATTTATGTTCGTGGTTTAGGTGAGCGTTATTCAAGCACCTCACTAAACGGGGCAACTGTGCCATCACCTGATCCAACCCGCAATGTGGTGCCATTAGATATGTTTCCGGCATCAATTATTGAATCTTTATCAGTGCAAAAGTCAGCTTCGGCAGAAAAGCCTGCCGCATTTGGCGGTGGTCATGTTGATATCCGCACTAAAGCGATTCCAGCTAACTTCTTCTTCAAAGCTTCTGCTGGCGGACGTTTCAATACTAACGACAGTAATGACACCTATACCTACAATGGTGGCGGTGATGATTGGACCGGTAAAGATGACGACACCCGTGCCATGCCATCAAGTATTAATAACACCATTAATCAATATGGCGGCATTAGCCCAATCGACATCGTCAGTGGCTCAAACGGGGCAATAAATTACCCTGCTGCGCAAAAATTGAATCGTGAGTTAGCCTTAGATATGTACCGCGACATGGCGGTAAAAACCGAAAGCTCCGACCCTGGTTTTAGAGGTGATATTGCTCTAGGTGATCGCTGGGACTTTTCTGACGATATCGTTTTTGGGGCACTGGCGGCTTATTCATATAAACAGCAAGCTGAAAACTACACTAAATATGAAGTCGAGTTAGATGGCGACAGCGAGCAAACCCAAATTGAAAATCAAAAAGACGTTATGGGCACAGATTCAATTGTGCAAATGTCTACCATGGTTAATCTTGGGTTAGAAATTGGCTACAACCATAAAATTGAAACCTTCACTACTTACTTGCGTGACACCTCTGATGACGTATCGGTAGGCATTGAAGAAACCATAGACACCTTAGGTGAGCCTAATGCATTACAAGTGTATGAGATTGACTATGAAGAAAGATCGTTAATCAGTAACCAAATTAAAGGCCACCATTTTATTGAAGCATTAAATGATGCCGAATTTAACTGGATGTTCTCTGACGCTAAGTCAGAACGTAATGCCCCTA
Organism: Shewanella sp. OMA3-2; assembly: GCF_021513195.1. Taxonomy (NCBI): domain Bacteria; kingdom Pseudomonadati; phylum Pseudomonadota; class Gammaproteobacteria; order Alteromonadales; family Shewanellaceae; genus Shewanella; species Shewanella sp. OMA3-2. Next base: position 993,138 of record NZ_CP090974.1, read on the forward strand.
ACGAATTATCATACACTTATAACGTTATTTTAGATGAAGCCAATATTCCCGTTTCACGTAACTTGAATACCCAGGATGCACCAAAATACGTGTACTCAAACCTACAGGACGAAAGTCAAAACTACGGTTGGGACTTTGCCTACCTGGTGCAGTTTGATGATGCGTTAATGAAAGTGAAAGTGGGTTATCAATATTACGAACGCACTCGAGAAAGCTATGCAACACGTTTAGGATTAGATGTAGACTTAAGCCCGACAGATCCAAACGGCACTATTTTAGCGCAAGAATTTGATGATATTTTCTCTAATGACAATATCAATAATGACACCCTAGGGCTTGAGTTAAAAGATGCCTCAACCGACGCCGAAGACTATGTAGCTGCAGAGATAAATGATGCCGCCTTTATCAGTTTTGATGTCGACTTTGATGATGTATGGCGTGTTTATGCGGGCCTGCGATATGAAGATTTTCGCCGCGTGACCTTGCCAATCACCCCAGAGGGTGAAATATCTGACGAGGGTGGCCGCTACGACTTAAGCGATTATGCTATTGCTGAGGACGGTTGGTTTCCATCAATGTCACTCACCTGGAAGCAAACAGACACCACCCAATGGCGTTTAGGCGCAAGTAAAACCATAGTGCGCCCAGATTTACGTGAAGTGTCACCGGTACGATTCCAAGATCCAGTCACAGGTTTTGATTTCTTTGGTAATCCAGAGCTTAAAAGCTCAGACATGTATAACCTAGATTTACGCTGGGAATACTATTCAGAAGCCGGTGATAACTACAGCTTAGGCGGGTTTTATAAAGATGTTGATGCGCCTATCGAGCCAATACAACGTATTTCAGAAGCCGGTCGTCAGCTTAAGTTTTATAACGCAGAGTCGGGTTATGTTTACGGTATTGAAGCTGAGTTTTTACAAACGCTAGATTTCATCAGCGAAGGCAGCATGTGGGAAGACTTCTTTGTTGCTGGTAACGTGACCTTAGGTGATTCAGAAATTAGTATCGCACCCAATGGTGAAATTGACCCAACTAACAAAACGCGGCGCATGACAGGGCATTCAGCCTGGGTTGCTAACGTACAGTTAAGTTATGATTCATCAAACAGTTACCACAGTGCCACATTAGTTTATAACGTGTTTGGTGAGCGTATCGCCTACGGTGGACGTGGTGGCCTAGATGATGTGTATGAAAAGCCGTTTCACAGCTTAGACTTTACTTATAGTTTTTTCCCCACCACCAGTTTGGCGATTAAACTAAAAGCGAAAAATCTATTGGGTGAAGTGACCGAGTATGATCAACAAGATATTCAAGTGTATGCCAAAGATCCCGGCACAGAATACACACTGCAGTTCAGTTACGAGTATTAATACTCTTAGCCATTGCTTAGCGAGTCGTTTAGCGAATAGCTAAGTGCTAACGAAAAAGCATGAACGCAGTAACACCAAGTACTGATTTTTAGCTGCTTTTACTCATCATTTCAGCAGCTAAAAATGTATATGGCCACTTTCTTTGGAACGAGAAAGTGGCCTTTTTCTTTTTTGTGTTCTTTTTGTTTGATAAGGGGCGATATAGTTGCATCAAAGGTATTTTTGCTGGATTATGCGTCGCTGCTGAGTGTTATTGCCAATATCTATTCCCCTAATCCTTGAGTGAATAACCACTATGTTTAACCGTGTTACATGTGTGCTGTATACCCTATTGGCGCTATCGACCAGTGCCTGCGCTATGCCTACGGGAGTCACCCAAAGCGGTAGCATTACCGCACCATTAATTGATGAAGCCAGCGGCCTAGCAGTATCACGTTTAAATGATCAAATATTTTGGACCCATAACGACAGTGGCGACAGCGCAAGGTTATTTGCAATAGACAATCGTGGTAATCAGTTGGTCACACTGAATATCAGCGGGGTAAGAAATACCGATTGGGAAGATATTGCCTCGTTTGTTTACCAGGGTGAGCCGTACTTATTGATAGCCGATATTGGTGATAACCAAGCGCAGCGATCGCAATATCAATTACATTTGATCAAAGAACCTGATTTAAGTCAGTTCAATGGGCAAAAAGAATTGTCAGTGAAACCGATTTGGAGCATGAGTTTTACTTACCCTGATGGCGCCCACGATAGCGAGGCTGTGGCGGTTGATGTCGCGGGGCAAAAAATATTATTACTGACTAAACGCGATACTGTACCCATATTATATGAGCTACCATTAATCAGCCCCGTATCAGAGCAGGGGCAAGTTAAGTCCGCGCTAATCATTAACAAACAAGCCAAAAGATTAGGTGAAATTGCACCATTACCCACAGCGATACTTGATTATGCCAGTGTTTATACCTGGATTGGTTTTGCCGGAAAACCCACCGCAATGGACATATCGGCAGATGGTTTATCCGCCGTGGTTTTAACCTATACCCATGCTTTTTATTATACCCAAACTCAGTCCGGTGATTGGTTAGCTTTGTTTTCCTCAACGCCAAAGCAGATAAATTTGCCCAGTATTATACAAGCTGAAGCGATAGGCTTTAGCCAAGATGGTCAAAGTGTTTATATCACTTCAGAGCGTTTGCCTGCACCATTGTATAAAGTGGATTTAAACGTTTATCGGGCTCAATAATAGCCTGCTATTTTTATGCTGAACCCTTGTAAGGGTTAGGCCCAGCATAAAAATAATGGCTCGGTTTGCTTAGATTGAAGCATGGGCTGTACGTTTGAGTGTTTAACTGCGACTTTGCCTAAAATAATTAACACCTAGTGATGCAATAGGGTAAAGGGATTTCATTTTTTTCCTATATTTGGCAAAAATTATCGTGGCTAAGGTGACGCCAATGGTTGTTCCAAAAGGGTGCTTCTGGGTTTGTTTTTTGACTGAATAAAGTAATAAGTTTAGCGATAACTCACACTGTCTAACAGAGTCTTTACCTTGCATACGTTGTAGCTTAATCGAATGATTTAGATGCTTTAGAGATGACATCTATGCCCTCCTTTAATTGAGAGATAGTGTCTTTAAAACCGAAAAAGCGTAGCAGGTACTTTTGCCAATAAATTAACCCGACTAAAACCGAACTCATTACCAGTAAAAAAGCACCGACGCCGATAAGCATATTTTGTGTGAGGCTATAGGAAACAATGCCTACACAGACACATAAACTGAAGATAAAAAGTATCAGTAAGGGAATAAACAACAGCTGGCAAACAAAGAACTGTTTTGCCGCAGCAACATTGCGCAATACCTCAGTAAAGAAAAGTTGCACAGTAGCCTCAGACCACTTGCCAACCTCTTGGGTCATACTTGATATCTTATTAAATATATCCGCAATATCGTCAACATTGGTATTAATTTCTGGTGACTTTAATAAAGGTTCAGGCTGTGCACCGTCAGAGATTTTATCCTTACTCGACACTGTTTTTGTGTTTTCCACAATAAAACCTCTCCGGTAGCGTGATTACTTTAGAATTTTAGAAATAGCCCAACCAGCTAAGAATGCACATCCTACGCTTAATAACGGATGTTCCTTTATCATATTTTCAGCTTGATGAGTTGCAGACTTAACTTTTTCAGTCCCTTCGCTTAGTGATTCTTTAGCTTGATCTTTTAAAGAATTAACCATCTCTGAAGTAGCCTCTTCAGCTAAATGGTAAGCCTCTTCAATTTTTTGTTGCGGTTCTGCCGTTTTTGCCTTTGTTGTAGCCATTTTCAATCTCCTTGAATACAGAATCTATAGCGCTATTTCACGCTGAAAATAAGTAAGGGCAATAAAACTGTCAAATAATCAGACTATTACTTAATAATGACACTATTACTTAAAGTACAGTGGGTCAATCGATACAATATTAATTTAAATATACACGGCTAAATATTGATCATTCACTATTGGTATTGCCAAGGGCGTGCCATATTTCAATGTATGCAGTGTAAGTTGTTAGTAACTGATATATCTGGTTTTTATTTTAAAGCCTAATAAGGTAACAATAAAAGCTATAAACATGTTTGTAGTTTTTACAGATAATGCCCAGTAACAGTGTAAAAATTACCCAATTAGCTGAATCATAGTTTTGATGCGACTTACACACTCGTTTAGTCATTCATCCTATTATTGGTGTTCGTGGTACTGTTTTTACTTCATTGGCTGACGGGTTAACTAATGGCAATATTGCTACAACAGCTGGGTCTAAAAGTGTTGAAGTAAAAAGTAAGGTGCGAAATTTATGCTGGCAATAGGCTTATATACACCCAAAAGAGTCAGTAATTGATAAAACCCATTCTATTAGATAATAGTAATTTGCAATCGACTGGGTAAAATAAACAATAAGTATTTTTAGGTAGAATCGAAATTATTATTTAGCAGGGATAGCGAATGAACAATCGTTTAAAGTGGCCTCGTCGTGTCATATTACTGGTTTTTTTAGCACTTGCTTACCCTATTCTAAGTCATGGAGTTGATATGTTTGGTTGGTTTAAAAAAAGGAAGTGTTTTTAAGCTCAGAAGTTAATGGCATTATTACTAAAAATGGTACCCCAGTGGCTAATTTAGAGGTGACGCGTTCATTAATATATATTGATGAAAAAGATCATCTTGATGTGGCTATTACCGATAGTAAGGGGCATTTCTATTTTCCTCAAAAAAGCATTCGTTCATCGATTCCCAATAGACTTTTCTCTGAAGATAGAGTGTCGCAACAGATTACCGTAGTTGACGATAATGAGCTGCTACCAATATGGTCTGCCAACCATATTGGTATTACTGAGGTTCCAGAATTTTCTAAAAAGCTATCATCTATGGCTTGTGAATTAACTGATAAGCGAGTGACTTTTCAATTTAAAAATACGAATAATGAGCATCTTGATCATATGGCTTCAAGTATTTGCCGTTGGGATGAGGATTACACCCTGGTATTAATTTATGATGGTGATAAGCAATATATTGTTGAAGATGGTGATTTTAATAAACTAACGGATCGTTTCACCGGCAAGGAAGTCGAATTATGAGTAATACAATTTCACCTAGCACAGCAGCTAGTATAGCTTCAAGAGTATACGACACTAGGAAAAGCAAAAGTTTTCAGAGTGACTTTCATATTGATTTTATTAAAAATTTTGAAATAACCAATAGTCAAATTCAAGGCGTTAGTGGTGGCTTATTTAACCAACTATTAAATCGCAGTACAGGCTTTGCATTAACGGCACAAGGGATCTCGCCACAATTTAAACAGCACCATATTATTGGTGTTCGTGGCGTTGTTGCCTAAATAGGGAACTTTGGAAAGTTTCCTATTTAGGCAACAACGCCTTAAGCATAACGTCAAAGGAGGGGGGTTATTATGTTGAAGGATCAATCGTATCGAAAATTACTTTTTCCTATCAGCTTATTTATTCTGTGTTTTACCCTTATAGCTCTATTTATTTACTCTATGGAGAGTCAAGCCATGTTTGGTTTTTTTAAACGTCATACGGTAGAAATGTCCCCTGAAGTACGTGGTCGTATTACCGACGGTGGTAAACCTGTCGTGGGGATGCAAGTAGCGCGCAGCCTTTCGTATGAAGGATATGAAAAAGGTAAAGAACAACTAGAGCATACGTTTACTAATGAAAATGGTGAATTTACCTTTCAACCTATGATCGTTAAATCACGTATGCCTGGTGATATTTTTGGACAAAATATGCGAGTCATGCAAATTGTATATGTAGAGCGTGGCGATAAACTATATAGGCTATGGCTTGCTAGGAAAACTTGGGATCCAATAAAACCTATGTCTGAGTTCCTGTTGCAACTAAATGGTGATTTACAAAATAAAGAAGTACAGCATCAAATAGATACAACCCAATTTGGTGGTTTACCTGCACAAATAGTTAACTCTATTTGCCATTGGCAGGGCGAGCTTATTTCGACCTATTACAATAATGAGTTAATTTCATCATATGATGAAATTAACTCCGTTAACATTATTCCCACTTCTTTTTAAATTTATTTATATACCCAAATGTAAGGAAACATTATGGCAGCAATATCACCACGTGTGGCGTCTGATCTCGCATTAGCATCATATGAGATAAAAGGCTCTTTAATCAAAGGGGCAACATTACAACTAAATGAAGAAACAAAAAGCAATTTTAAATTTAACTTATCTAAAAATGTTCATAAAGGTACCTCAGGTGGTTTTTTTTGGCGTCAAGAAACGGGGTTTGCTTTAATTGGTCAAGGGCATAGCAAACTGCACAAACAAGATCATGTTGTCGCTTTTCGAGGTACAGACTCTTTAGCGGATGCACTGACAGATATTACTTGTCATAGTACTAATAGCGATAATGGTCAGGCAGTACATACAGGGTTTCAGCGCAGTTTTGCCTCGTTAAGACCTTCTCTTTATGACTACTTTAATCAACCCGAAGTCAGAAAGCAGCAAGGCATTGTGCATTGTGTGGGGCATAGTTTAGGTGGCGGTTTAGCCACATTGGCCGCAGATTGGATAAAAACAGAATTTAAGAAAACAGTTTATTTGTACACTTTTGGCGCGCCGCGCGTAGGTAAAAAAGACTTTGTCATACACCACAGTGCTTGTGTTGATAAAATATTTAGATGTGTACACGGAGCCGATCCCGTACCTAAAGTACCGCTGTGGCCATTTTATCATGCGCCATTAAATGGTAATGAATATGTATTATCACGCGCTCAAGGTATCGACACTTCAGCTCATTCAATGATAAAAGGACCTGCCTATATCAAAACGGCGAACCATAGTAGTTGGGAAGGCTTATACCGCCAATCTGCTACATCGGTTAGCCAACGGGTAAGACTTAATTATAATAATCGTTTGCATACTACATACTCTACTCATTGGGCTGATAAAATAGCAGCAGCGATAATGACGGTAATGATAGACGGTGGCGCTACCGGTGTTATTGCCAGCCTACAAGTTGCTGGTACCAATATTGGCACTGTTTACGATGTTATGGCACGTACTCTCGCGGATATTGCAAAAATAAAAACAGAGCAAACAGAGCCATTAAGAGGGTTGCTGGCGTGCATGTTAGCTTTTGCAGGCAAGGGTGTCAGTATACCTATTGAGTTCACCGAAAAATTTATTCGATGGGTGTTTAGTGTTACTATCGGCCGTTTACAAAAAGCAGCAAGACAAGCAATCAAGCAGAATTAACTGGAAACCTATCAAATAAGGTTATCAAGGACATGGGCACAAAACCTCTTTTAGGTCATATATTAGGAAATTACCATGCCACCCATTGTTAATTTTTGACTAAGTTTTTAATTTCTGCAGATTAAGATAATGTCACAAAGGTGAATCATGATGATTTGCGAGACGACCGTCCGCCCCATGGACGGGGCGGCCGAGCTACATGGATGTACTTGTGCGTGTCGGTGAGTGAATGTCATGGTTTGCCAGTAAAGTGAACTTAGATGGTTCTACTTTGATGTTGCCGTAGAGCAAACGCCTGGATCCCCGATAACAGCACTCGAGGATGACGGTGTAGAGCTGGATTCCTCCCGGTAACGTCCTTGAACCGGGATCTTAGCATTGCCGGAATGACTAAATCAGGGAATGATTGTTGAAATTTAACCGTGCCACCCATTGTTAATTTTGACTGAGTTTTTAATTTCTGCAGATTAAGATAATGCCGAGAAGGTTAATCATGATGATTTGCGAAACGACCGTCCGCCCCATGGCCGCTCTTTGGCATCCATGTCATCGCGGCATTTGTGAATTCCTTCACATCAGACAGTCTTTCTATCTACTCTTCTTGGCTCAAGATAAAATTGCTAATCGCTTTTGAAATCATGTCTTTCTTCATCGTGGTGCGTGATACGCGCTGATCAAACCAAAAACTCATGGGTTGGTCGAAGCCGATGCCGTGCATGTAGTTGTAAAGTGCTTTACGTAACCCTTCGCCTAGCATGTCGTGATCTGTGCCGGTTGGGTCGGTAAAATCAACATCGTTTTCAGCAAAAAATACCTCTGGGCGTGGGTCAAGGGTGATGCCAAACTGTTCTGGATTCATGCCGATTGGGCTGTGGGCGGTGGCAACAAAACGGTGCCAGTAGGCCGACTGGAAACAACCTTGTTGCATCAACTGGCGGACCATTTCTAATGCATCAATGGTTTCTTGTTCAGTTTGAGTCGGGAAGCCATACATCAAATAAGCGTGTACCAAAATACCCGCGTCACTAAACGCTTTGGTGACCTGGGCGACGCGCTCAACACTGACGCCTTTTTTCATCAGTTTTAATAATCTGTCTGACGCCACTTCAAGGCCGCCGCTGACCGCGATACAACCTGAGTCTGCCAATAGCTGGCAACGTGCTGGGCTAAAGGTGCGTTCAAAACGAATATTGCCCCACCAGCTGATCACCACGTTACGTTCAATAAGGCGTTTGGCGAATGCGAATAAGGTTTTGGGTGGTAATGCTTCATCGACAAAATGAAAACCGGTTTGGCCTGTTTCGGCGACAAGCGCTTCGATGCGGTCGACCAGAATATCTGCGCCAGCGGTATCGTAGCGGTCGATATAATCTAAGCTGACATCGCAAAAGCTGCATTTACGCCAATAGCATCCGTGGGCGATGGTTAATTTGTTCCAGCGGCCGTCACTCCAAATGCGGTGCATTGGGTTGAGCATTTCACATAATGACAGGTATTCGGTTAATGGCAGGCCATCGTATATTGGTGCACCGACCTCAGATTGGGGAATATCGTGTAGCTCAGTATTTTGATTAAGATGAACGTAAGGTTGACCGTTTTCATCTTCTGCCAAAAAGTAAGTGCGGACTAACTCTTCGATGCCGCGCTTGCCTTCAAAGTATTCTAGCAATGTAATTAGCGGACGTTCGCCGTCATCGAGACAGATATAGTCGACAAATTCGAATACCCGTGGGTCTTTTAATGCCCTAAGCTCGGTATTGACAAAGCCGCCGCCCATCACGATAGGGAGCTCAGGATTGATAGCTTTACAGGTTTGTGCAATGCGTAAGGCGCCAAGCATATTACCAGGAAACGGCACAGTTAATGCGACCACGCTAGGCTGGGTGTCTTCTAAATATTGCTCAACGAGCTGTTCTAAAATGTCTGAGCTGAAGCTAGGTTCGCCCATTAAGGTGTCGTATAGATTATCAAAACTTGGGTTGGCAGCGGCTAAGCGTTCACCATAACGGCTGACTTCAAAATAAGGGTCAACGCCTTGGGTTATCACGTTCGACAGATCGTTAATGAATAACGTGGCGAGGAACTTAGCTTTATCTTGCACGCCAAGGTTACCAAAGGCTGCTTGCAGTACGTCGCCCGACACGGCTTCCATTTGCGCGATAGCTTCAAATGCAGGGCCTTCGGGTAAAAAGCGACGGGTGTTAATTCGCATGGCTAGGCTTGGGTCTTTGCCTTGTAAAAAGCGAATAGCAGACTCAACGGTAAGATGGTAACGATCAAACTCAGCCAGAAAATCAAACACCGCATCAGGTAATTCATCGTCTTCAAAGTGTTCGAAGTTTTCTTCTACATGTTGACGAATGACCTCAAGTGCCGGCGCGGTCATCATTTCAAGAAACAACTCAATAGCAGGATCTCGCTGTACCGCTTCATAGCCCCGTGAACGTAAAAAACCCGTTAAATACGCCGTTGCTGGGTACGGCGTATTAAGTTGGGTCATTGGTGGAGTCATTAGAAGAACGGTCATAGCCTGCCTTTAAATAGTAAAACCTGAATGCTTGATGCTAAACAGAATAATGGCAGCAAATGTTGCTGCCATAAAATAATAATGAATTCTAACAAATGGCTTGTAAAAAAGCCCCGTTAAATTAAAGAATAGCCTCTAGATAACCACTACCAAGCTGTTTCATTTGTCGCTCAACCCAAACCACTCTTTGGCTAAGATAAGGCGTTAAATTGTTAGGATTACGTTTGCGGGGGCTTGGCAGTAGCACGGCTAATCGAGCCGCTTCATTTTTGCTAAGATAACGCGCTGATTTATTGAAATAATGCTGACTTGCGGCTTCTACGCCGTAAATCCCTTGACCAAACTCAGCCACGTTTAAATACACTTCTAGAATGCGTTTTTTACCCCAAATGACTTCAAGGCTAATGGCTAATGCGGCTTCTAGACCTTTGCGAACAAAGCTTCGCCCTGGCCATAATAGAAGGTTTTTGGCGGTTTGTTGGGTGAGGGTGCTAGCGCCCCTAAGTCCTTTGCCATCGTCGTGTTGGTCAAGGGCTTTAGTGATGGCGCTAAAATCGACTCCAAAGTGCTGGGTAAATAGCTGATCTTCTGAGGCCACCATAGCCAGTGGAATATGTGACGGTAATGTATCAATACTTACCCACTGATAGCTAACAGGGTAAGGGCTTTGCAACATAAATGACGTAGTGGGCGGTGCGATAAATCTTAATGTTAGTAACAATAGTGCCAATAGCAGCATTAACCGCCACATGACATACCATGTCCAACCGAAAAGTCCCCGTGTACGATTTTGCATTAACGCCTCTTTGTTATGTTTAGCCCGCTTTTGGGCTAGTCGCCATCGACGCGCAAGAGTATAGGATATGTGCATTAAGACCAAATGCTAATCAATCTAGTTTAGAATTTATTTTTAAGGCTAGCAGGGCTTATTATAGATGTATCGCCTTATTTTGCTTTAATTAACATCTGACATTGGTTTTATTTCTGTTCATGTCAATACTGCATGTCCTGCGTTAACGCTCATTAGCTGAGTCATTCATCTTGTCATATTAATTCGCTATTTTTGTCATATTCACTGCGTAAGCTAGTACTGACAATAAGTTAACTCAACGTATATGACTGCAAAGATGCATCACCACAGGCATGACTGTTTGATAATATGGAGCAATAAGATGATAGGGCAAAAAAACCTAACACTGGGAATTATTTCTTTTTTGACCAGTATGTTATGGATCTCAGGCTGTAACAGTAATGATAATAATGACACCAACTCAGCAAATATAGATCAAATTAATCTAGATAAAAGTGTCAGTGCACAAGTGGGTCTTAGACCACTATTTTTAGTGGATCAAATGCAAGACAGTGAGTTAAAAACTCAATTGGCACAATGCGAGTCAGGGCCTTTTTATCGCACTGATTTTTCCATTGGGCATCGCGGCGCGTCAATGCAGTTTCCTGAGCACACTAAAGAAGCGTATCAGGCGGCAATTAGCTCAGGTGCCGGCATTGTTGAGTGTGATGTCACTTTTACCGCTGACAAAGCCCTTGTGTGCCGCCACTCGCAATGTGACTTAGCTACCACCACCAATATTTTGGCTATTCCCGCGCTTGCCAATAAATGTTCAGTGCCGTTTTCTCCAGCCGATGCTGCCAATGGTGTTAGCGCGACAGCAACTTGTTGCACAAGCGATATTAGCTTGGCTGAATTTAAAACCTTAAAAGGCAAAATGGACGGCTTTAATCCTAAAGCGACCACGGTTGCAGAATTTATGGATGGCACCCCAAATTGGCGCACTGACTTATATGCAGTTAATGGCACGCTAATGACTCACGCTGAAAGCATTGAATTGTTTAAAGCAGCTGGGGTGAAGATGACGCCAGAGCTTAAATCGGCCAGTGTGAGCATGCCCTATGATGGCTTTACTCAACAAGATTATGCCCAAAAAATGCTAGATGAATATGTCGCCGCAGGGGTTGATGCTTCGCAGGTGTTCCCGCAATCATTTAATTTAGATGACGTTAAATACTGGATAGCCAATGCTCCAGAATTTGCCGAACAAGCCGTGTATTTGGATGATCGCAATGATTTTATCAGTGGTTTTGATCCACAAAATAGCGCGACCTGGTCACCGAGTATGGATACCTTAGCAGCAGATGGGATAAAAATTATCGCACCGCCATTATGGATGTTAGTCACTTTAGATAATAACAAGGCGATTATTCCTTCTGAATACGCCAAAGCGGCAAAAGCCGCTGGATTGAAAATTATTGCCTGGTCACTTGAGCGTTCAGGCCAACTCAGTCAAGGTGGTGGCGGTTGGTATTATCAAAGTATTGCCGATGCCATTGATAATGAAGGCGACACCTTTGAACTACTAGATGTGTTAGCAAAAGATGTTGGGGTAATAGGCGTATTTTCAGACTGGCCAGCCACCGTGACTTACTATGCTAACTGTATCGATAAGTAAGCTATAGCTAGTCTTGTCGGCTCAGTCACGTGGCCAGTTTATCGAGTTAATTATGCGTACCTGAGTATGTAATTGATTGGTATGTAAGATATTGGTAGTTGGTAAATAGTCGATTGGCTGATTTAACATAGCTAAAAGCGGGATAATCATCCCGCTTTTTTATGGCTATTTGTTAGCTTTTGTAGGCAAAACTGCCACTTTAAGTATTGCCCCTCTCAATTGGCATCAGGGAGCAAAGCACTAAGCGGGCTTATTTATATTTTTGTTTTACGGTTTCAATCAAAGCTTGCCACTGCGGATACTCTTCGAAACTTTTTTGTAAGTCTCCCCATGGCGATAAAGTGTCATTAATGTCCACCTGTTTACCTTGCTGCGTGGCTAGATAAAGGTAATAAAACGCCGAGGCGCGATAGTTTGCCGCGCAGTGGACAACCACAGGTTGGTTATTATTGGCTTTCATTAATGCAAAAAATTGCTCAACGTTTTCAAGTGTCGGTTGTTGCCAGTCAACGTTGATGTTGTGGTATTGCATGCCAAGGTCGGTAACAATTTTCTGCTCATTTTTAAGCGCATTGGGATTGTCGTTGGGAATTAAGTTAATTACATTTTTAACCCCAGCTTGTTGTAATAATAAAAATTGTTCTGCCGTAGGTAAACCTGCGGTAATAACTTGATTTTGATTAAATTTAACCGCTTTTATTTCAGTTAGCTTGCTGGTGTTTAATTGATCTGCCGCCATGCTATTTCCGCCCGCCAGAAGTAGTAGGATGACTAAGTGGGTCATCATAATGATTTTTAAGTATTTCATTTTTATCCTTGCTGCTGATCATTTCCATTGGTGCAAATTAGCTGGGCTCAAGTTCACGTCTAGTGAACTGGGCTTAACTTAATTGAACTGAACTGAATTTAGCAAAGCAGCGCTATTATTCATACTGGTTTTAATCGTAGGTTTACTTACCTATGTCGTTAATCTGAGAACAAATTCTGCCAGTTGTTGGATATGTCATTAGCTGTTAGCATCATTCCCATGATAATAAACAAGTAGTTAAATTTTTAATCTGCATGATAAATATAACTCAAGGAGTGAGTGTTTCGTGATAATTGCAACCCATGAAGAAAAAGCTAAGTGGCCAATACTCATCATAGTCGGCCTCAATTTGATTTTTACCCTAGTAGATAATCCCAGCAACGTTTTTGGTATTGTGCCAAACATACTTATTATTGCTATCGCTTTTGGCTATCAACATAGGTTGATATTCAATAAGGCCGACGGGGTGGTTGAATACTTTCACGGTATCAAATTATTCAATAGAGGTATTTTTAAGCTTAAAAACGAGTCGATGGATTTTCATTTTGTTGACAAGGTAAAGCTACAAACTATTTTTGGTCGTCACTGTATTGAGGTTTTGTCTAAAACGCCGCAAAGCGGAGCTAGTCGATTTCAAGTCAAACTGGGCACTAAAAAGAGTAAAGTAGTTGAAAAAGAACGCCATATCAAAACTGAACTGGTTAAATTAGGCCTTAACAGTGCTGGTGGTTTTAATGGTGTTGATGAACAAGTGGTACCTGAAAATGGAAAGATGCCGCTGGACGAAAATTCAGTAGCAACATTCAAGCAGCCGTTATCGGCCGCGTTTAGTAAAATAAGCTCTCAAAAGTCGAGTTTTAAAATTGCTAAATGGCTATTACCTTTACCCGTTAATTTTTATCATAAACAGCGAGCGCCGCTATATTTCGCGGTATTTATTGGCGTAGCCATTGGTGTTTCTACCCAGCAATGGTCAGCAGTGGGTGTGTGCATTATTGTTGGGATAGTAGTTTCGCTTATTTCACATATGATTTTAGCTAATCAGTATTATCATGTCCTGGCACAAACCTGTTACGACATTGAAATAACCGCTAAGCAAATTTTTATTCCGGCGTTATTTTTTGATAATCGCCAACCCCGCACGCTACTTTTAGAGCAACTAGATCAAATTGATGTGCAATGGAATTGGTTGCATGTTGGCCATTCTAATGGGCGCTCGCGCGCCCCTAAACCTTACATTTTCGATCTCAACTTTAGCTTACATAATGGCGAGAGGCTGACGATTCCAGGACGGGTATTCGACAGTAATGCCTTTGTGTGTCAGCTAGAGTTTTTTGATTATAAGACCCATATTAATCAGGTCGATACCATACCGCTAAACTGGCGTAAGTATATCTGGATCCCATTAATCATTTTGGGCGTCGTCGCACTGAGTTTTTCACTGTATGCCCTGTGGAACCTCTATTAACGTTATCACTAACATTAGGCGACCAGCATTGGTTTTAATAAAGCCACCGTGCTAATAGGCCAATATATTGATATCGGTATTATCAGATTACGTGCTAGCTCTGAATAAGACACTTAATCTGTTCTAAGCTGGTTTCATAATGCTGGTAATCTAGTTTGATTGGGTAAAACTGCTGATTATGCAGTAACACTAATGACGGAAATCCTTGAATAGGCAGTTGCCTTGCTTGAGTGATTTCAGCGATTAATTGTTGCTCCACTTCCTCGCTTTGCACCTGTTGCTCAAAATGGTTTTTATCCATACCTATGCTGATAGCCAGTTCAGATAACACTGCAATATCAGATGGATTTCTGGCTTGTAAATAATAGGCTTGTTGAATGGCATTAATCATTTGCGATTCTAAGCCCGATGCTCTTGCCACCAAAGCCGCACGGCAACTTGGGTAAGTTGAGCGTCTTGGCTGGCACTGTGTCCAAAAGTCATGGTTAAACTCTGTACCAAGTTGCTGGTGAATGTTATGCCATGTCTGCTGTAAAAATTGTTGCATGTCCAAAGGCATAGGGGCGTTACTGTCGGGCGCCAATCCACCCACTTTTAATGCAATAGCTAACTTATCGGTTAAATGTGCTAACTGGTTTTGCAGTTTTGTCCACGTTGGTTGATAACCCCAGCACCAACTGCACATTGGGTCGTAAACATAATATAGAATCGCTTTATTCATGGTTATTTTACTAATCATCTAACACTTAACAACATAATGGCATATTTTACGTGTCTTTTAAGGATTGTTTAAAATAGTGCGGGCAGGTGGTAAAAAAGTAACTATTTTTCAAAGAACTAAATAAACAACGTAAAACTTGAGAAGCCCTTAACACTCGTTATAATAATGATCCTGATCACAGAAAGGAGAGACGTATGTTCGTAATGGGCTTGTCCAATGATGTCACTGATTCAACTGACGCAACCATTCAAAAAGGCGCTTTTCGTGCCGAAGGTACGTTATGGATTGAGGAAGAGTATTTGCATTTTGAACCTTTCAATCAAGACTTAGCTTACGGCCCTTATGCAATAGAGTTAGATAATATTAAGTCGGTAACGGCTTGTTGGAGCCGTGGTACAGGGGTTATTCCTGTTGATGCTGATTCTATTCAGGTTATTACGCTCGATAGTCAAAAGTTTCGCTTTATTTTGGATTCACCTAAAGAGTGGGCGGAAAAGATTTTGTCTTTGCTAACGCCTAAATTATCACTTAAATCATCACCTAAACCTTCGTCTAAATCATCAGCGAAAAATGCTTAATATGGGCAGTGAACCATTACGTTTAGCGCCAATAACTGAGGCAGATTTACCGACCTTGTTTGCGTTTGAAAGTGATCCTGTAGCCAGCCAAATGGCGGACTTTCCTTCCCGTGATGAAGTGGTTTTTTATCAGCATTGGCAACAAAATGTCATTGGTGTGCCTGAGGCGATAGCGCAAGGTATTTGGTTACAAGATAAGCTTATTGGCAGTATGCTAAGTTGGTACGACCCTAAAGATAGACTAATTGAAAATAGCCGATTAATTGGTTACTGGATTGGCCGTGAATATTGGGGGCAAGGCATCGCGACACAAGCTTTAGCACTGTTTCTACCTTTATTGCCCAAAGAGCCGTTATTTGCCTATGTAGCAGCGCATAATATCGGCTCATTAAAAGTGATTAAGCGCTATGGATTTATCCCCGCGGCATTAACGGCTGAGCAAGCAGCAAGCTTACCTGAGGGATTAGGCTTGTATAAACAGTCGATTAATAAAAGTGCTTAGTGACAGTGGTGGCAAGCGCATTTTTATCGGCGAATAGCGAAAGAGCATTTATGATTTAACCTGCCAATGCTAAAATCTTGCCTTCATTTTGGGAGAACCACATGTCTTTTAGCGCACTTTCATTACATCCGCAGTTATTGTCACGTTTAAGCGCGCTTAAATTTACCCAACCAACGGCGATTCAAGCCGAAACCATACCGGTTATTTTAGCGGGTAAAGATGTGATGGCGGGCGCCCAAACTGGCACAGGAAAAACCGCTGCGTTTTGTCTGCCGATTCTGCATCAATTATTGACTCTGCAAGATAGCCAAATCGCTCAAATTAATGACAACCAAGCTAATGCACAGTTAACCGCTACAAGCTCAGCTAACGTAAGCCTAGTTAATACAAGCCAAGCACGAAAGGTGAAGGCATTAGTGTTAACTCCAACCCGCGAATTAGCTCAGCAAGTGCATCATAATTTAACGCAGTTAATGGCTGATACCGACATTAAAGCCGCATTACTTTACGGTGGTGTTAGCACTCAAGCTCAAATGAGTGAATTAGCCGCAGGAGTTGATATTATTGTTGCCACCCCAGGGCGTTTATTAGACTTATTGCGTCGACGGGCAACCAGCTTATCTGCGGTTGATTACTTTGTCATTGATGAAGCCGACCGCATGTTAGATATGGGCTTTAGAGATGAAATCATCGAAGTATTAAAGCGCTTACCTAAACAGCGCCAAACCTTATTGTTTTCTGCCACCTTAGACGACCGTATTTTTTCATTTAGTAAGCGGTTACTGACCCAGGCCAAAGTGATTGAAACCCATGGCCGCAATCAAACCGCAGTAACAGTTACCGAGCGAGTTTATAATGTTGATGCAGATAAAAAGTGCGATTTACTTTGCAAACTCATTGCCGTTGAAGCATGGCAACAAGTATTAATTTTTAGCCGTACCAAGCAAGATGCCGATGCGTTGGTGAAACAAATGAGTCAACGCGGGGCAAAAGTGGCAGCTTTACATGCGGACTTATCGCAATTAGTACGTGAGCAAGTACTTACTGACTTTAAGGGCGGCCAATTAACGGCTTTAGTCGCTACTGATGTCGCGGCGCGTGGAATTGATATTAGTCAGTTGGATTACGTAGTGAATATGGAGCTGCCGTTTAAACTTGAAGACTATGTACATCGCATTGGCCGCACAGGCCGAACAGGGCAAGCTGGCCATGCCATTACTTTATTCAGTGTCGACGATGAACCGTTGTTAATAAAGCTAGAAGCGTATTTAGATAAACGTTTACCGCAGCAATGGTACCCAGGCTTCGAGCCCGACTTAACCCAGGTTGCGCCAGTAACACGTAAAACTAAGAAGGGCTCGTTAAAGCAACAGGCTAGGCAAAAAGCATTGGCGCAATCAAAGCGTTAAGTTGATATTTCAAAATTCTGTGGGAGTGAATGGGATCACTGGATCATAACCGCCAGCTTGAGCTGGAGGGTTAAAAGTGGCGGGGAGATCATGCATTCTTTAGCCAGTGCGATGATTGCAGGTTGTATTATTTTACGAATAGCAGCTAAACGTTATTTCGCTTATGTTGCCGCACTAAATAGGCTATCTTGTATTATAAAGTATGCAAAAATACCAAGATGTTGATTATCTGCTGCGAGTAAATCGTTCCAAGGAGTTGTTCTATGCTGATTGAACATGACATTGCTGATGTATGTGTTGGAATGTATGTGGTTGAAATCACCGAATCTAAAGGTAAGTTTTCATTATCAAAGCCTGGGGTGCTTAAAAGTCAGCGTGTTATCGATGCATTAAAACAAAAGTCTGTTACTAAGCTTTTGATTGATACAAGTAAAACAGAGAAAATCCCAGCGGAAGTGATAAAAAGCGAACCTATTCCTGACATACAGCCGCTACAACAAACGCCTAAACTCGCCACCATTGAGAAAAATTTTTTTAATCATGAATTAACCAAAGCTCGTCAAGTTTTTGATTAGTCTAAAAATATCCAAAAAAAGTTATTTCATAATGCACAACATGGTTTGCCGTTAGACATGGGGCCTGTGCAAAAAATTACTACTGAATCGACAGATTTAATTTTCAATAACCCAAATGCATTATCGTGTGTAATTAATATTCGTAATAAAGACGAATATTTACTAGAACACTCTGTGTCGGTATCAGTTTTGATGACTATGTTTGCCGTATATAAAAAAATCGATAAAGACATTGTTAACCAACTCGCTATCGGAGCATTTTTACACGATGTTGGTAAAATCATGATCCCCGATCGCATTCTGAATAAGCCAAATAGATTAACTGATGAAGAGTTTCATATTATGAAAACTCATGCCAGTTATTCAATTGACATCATGAAAAATACTCCAGGTATCAGTACACTCAGTTTAGAGGTGGCCAGTTTACACCATGAAAAACTCAATGGATTAGGTTACCCATTTGGCGTATCAGCAGACAAGATTAGCCTTTACGGAAGAATGATCAGCATTTGCGATATTTTTGATGCACTTACTTCGCACCGTTGCTACAAACAAGGGTACGCCCAAGTAAAGGCCTTCAGTATTTTACGGGTATTAGCTGAAAACAATGAATTAGATAAAGACTTAGTTGATCAATTTATTCGTTGTATGGGAGTTTACCCTGTGGGTTCTGTGGTGCAACTCGCATCAAATAGGCTGGCTATTGTTGAAGGCCATAATCCTAAAGACCCTATTCGTCCACTTGTTAGGCCATTTTACCATTTAAAACCAGATCACTTTGAAGTAGGACAAAAAATTGACTTGGCCACAGTCACTGATGAGCTAATCGTTAAATGCGTTCGTGCAGATGATTTTAATTTGAATATGGAACAAATTATTGAGTATTTAGCTCATGAAGGCTAGCTTGCAAACCAAGTTCATTTATTGTTTGGTAATGAGAATGAGTTATCCCGCCAGCCATATTTTATCCCGAGCAGTCTATTGAGTTTAGTGTGGGTAAACCGTAAAAAAGCCAGTGACTTTGTCACTGGCTTTTTTATATAAAGTGCCTTGCTGCTAACTAAAGCTTAATCCTTGTGGCCTTTATGCTCTTTATCTTTTTTGTGTTTCTTATTGTGTTTCTTGTCATGTTTGTCATGTTTATCATGGTAATAAGGGACGTATTCGTTGTTGTACCAGTTGTCCTGAACAAATAGTACTCGCTCACCACAGGCATTGTAGCGGTGACAATGTTTATCCCATTTTTTGGCGTGTTTATCGGGTACCCGTAAATAAACAACTGGGCGGGAGATAATGACTGATTCAATCATCATAGGCTCGGCGTAGATAAGTTGTGGCGGTGACACATTGCCAAGATCTATCCGGCCATAGAATCCAGGTTGACCTATATTAATGGAAACCCCAACATCTGCGGCGACAGCCTCGAAGCCGAAACTCGTGGTCACTAACACGGTAGCGAAAAGTAAACGCATCATAATGAAAATCCTTTGGAATCGAGAATTGGCCTAGATGAAGCCTGTTAATAGAATCCAGCAAAGCTAGGTTCAGTACTTCAAATAGGGAAAGATGACATTCTAACTGTGGTGCCTAGGGCCTGTCGATTTTCGCTGCAAAAACAACTTTGAAAGATCAACAGATCTAGTATGTAGACTATATTTTGTTAATTAGTTCAGTGGATAAATGTGGCTTAAGGGCTATACCACTGCAGGATAACCTAGAATGCATCTATCGGTAGAGACTTACAAGACTATCTGATAAAAATATTTTCTCTATGATTGCGTTTTGCCAACTTTGGTTACGGATTCTGGGTAACGACCTAATTTATAAAGAATCTTAAATCCGTTATGTTAGTTTATGATAAAAATGGGTTTAATTTTTACTGTTGAGTGTCGATGTTTTTTTAAGACAGTTGTCATTTCGGAGTTGATATACTGACCTGGTCAACTGAATTCGGTCACCCTAGTTAAGTTCGTTACGCCACTTCTGTTAACGGCTTATCCGTACGCTCAAATTCATTGGGACTTTGGTAATTAAGGTATGAATGCATCCGTTGGCTGTTGTACCACATAGTGATGTAATTCAAGACATCTTGTTGAGCTGCGTAGCGTGTTCGATAATTGCGCCAATGAACTCGTTCCTGCTTCAAGCTTCCGAAAAAGCTTTCAGCTACTGCATTATCCCAACAACATCCTTTTTTACTCATACTGCCGACAAACTTATGCAGCCTCAGTATTCGTCTATATTGATGGCTCGCATATTGAACACCTTGATCTGAGTGTATTATCAATCCAGCTTTAGGTTTTCGTTGCCATATAGCCATTGTGAGCGCATCACAAACGAGTAGTGCCTTCATTCTGCTGCCCATACTCCAACCAACAACTTTACGGGAATAGAGATCGATTACGACGGCTAAATACAGCCATCCTTCGGCAGTCCATATGTACGTAATATCTTGAACCCACGCTTGATTGGCGCATTGAACATCAAAATCCTGTTCAAGCTCATTTTCATATATAGGCTTCTTGTGGCCGCTGTTGGTTGTTGCTTTGTACTTCTTTTTATAGCGCACCCAAACGTTTGCTTCTTTCATCAGTTGCGATGTTTTCCTACGCCCAACAGGGTAATCAAGGGAATTCAATGCCTTTTGAATGCGTCTTTGTCCGTAGGTGTTATCGCTAAACTCGGCAATATCCTTAACCCACTGCAACATCTCTTGATGCTCTGTATCAACAGGTGACTGAGACTTCCGCTTTTGATAGCTGTAGTAATTATTGTTTTTCACACCCAACACGTGACACATTAATATCACAGGCCAGATCTTCTTATTTTGGGTAATAAACGCGTATTTCACTTCGTTTCTTTGGCAAAGAAGACCGTCGCTTTTTTTAATATTTCACGCTCTATTTCTAAGCGCTTTACTTGTGCCTTTAGCTTGCGGATCTCTTCCTGCTCAGGTGTCAGCTTGCCGTTGCCTCTAAATGCATGACCATCATCATTTTCTGCTTCTTTTATCCAGCGGCCGAGCAGTTGAGGAGTCACCTCTAAATTTCTAGCGGCTTCAGCAATACTGTAATTTTGCTCTCTTACCAGTGTAATGGCATCAAGCTTGAATTCTTTTGAATAGGATTTACGTGTTTTCATTTGAATCTCCAGTTAAATCAATTATGTCTTAACTGGGTTAGTCGTATCAATTAAACCACGTCATAATCAAAGGCATCATCTTATTTGCTGTATTACTGATCTCCGGCTGTAGTTCTGCTTCGACAGCATTATCGTTAACCGCCGAGTCTGAGCAGGCTAATAAGATTAAGGTATTAAATTTTGGTAGTTTTCACTTGGCGCGACCAATGATGCTACCAAAGTGGCGTTTTATGAAAATTTATTCCAATTTAAATCGAATAAAAATGCATTCAAAAGATAGAGTGTTCATTTTGATGGGCTCAGCACACACCGCTATGCTGAAGGAGTTTATCAACCGTAGCCCTAAGTTTGAAATGGTGGACACTGCCTTGTATTTGCAACCGTTAGCACTGACTCCATTTGGTAATTAGCCCTTGCATCTTGATTGCTGCATTAGGGCTGTTTCTGTTATCATCACCGATCCGATATTCTACCTCTATCATTGTCGCGGATTAACCAAAACCAGTGATGGAGAAAGACTAGAATACGCGCTTAAAATATGTGATATCTATCGACAGCTTTTCGCCTACAGGTAACCTTTATGATTAACCACTTCACTGTACTGGGTGTTAAAGCCAGTGCCAAAGAAGATGAAATTAAAAAAGCCTATAAACGTTTATCCAACAAGTATCATCCAGATAAACTACTCTTAGCCTCAGATGAAGAACGGCAGCAAGCAGCAGTGCAACTGCAAAGAGTGAAGCAAGCTTATGACGTGCTAAGTGATAAAAAGCTTAGAAACGCATTCATCAAAGACTTTAATAACGTGATAGTGACCGATCCTACTGCCGCAATGCGCGAGCTGTGGGACCAATTTTACCCTTGAGTATCCCATGGCCAAATCATTAAATATTGCTCGTATCCATGAGCTTAAAAACAATGCCTATGACAATATCGAGTCATATAACGATCCTGATACACCAAAGGCATTAGAGAATTTTTCTCGTCAGATAAAAGAAATTTTACTGGCCGATATCAGCATGCTGTCTTCAGTACCTGAATACTTACCCGTTGCCCTTTTTGGCCAGGTTAAGTTTGCCGCTGATGCTCAACTTAAGTGGGCGCATTGGATTGATAACGCTATTCAGCCAGAGTGGGACGAATTTAAAGTCAGTATTGCGTTTAATAATAGCGATATACCGTTAGTGCAAGCTGTGCGTGCCCAAGGTGAGTCGTTACTGATTGAAAGTTGCGCGGTATTATATTTGCTGAATCAAGAAGCCAATGGCTCGCAGAAAAAAGCCAAGCCAGCACATGAAGATGACGACGAAGAATACGGTCAATCTAATAGCGACTATGACGATGATGACGATGATAGCGATGAAGAAGGCTATTACGATCAATACGATGATGAGGACAGATAATGACAACCAGTTTGATTGAAATTGCCGCTCAAGAAATAAAGCAACTTGCGGACGTTGAACCACAGCAAGCCAGCAAGCGTTTTGAGATTATCGCTAATACCATGACCGACGCCCAACTTGTGGACGTTATTGAGCTGATGGATATCGTTACCTTGACGCAAATCAACAGCCATCATGACATTTCTTGCCCGTCAATCATGTCTGAGTTGATGAGCCCAGAGCAAATTCGCGACATCGTTTGTCAGCAACCCTTATATTGGGAAGAACAAATAAAAACCAATGCCGATGAGCTGCTTGCGCATACCTTTGAGTTTTTAACGTATTTAATCCGCATTCAAGGCAGCGAAGAAAAACAAGCCGCTATTTTGGAATGTATTGCTGAAGATCCCGCTGGTTTGTTCTATTTATCCATTCCTTTCATTGAGCTTATTCTTGCGCCCAGTGAAGCAGAGGAAGGTTCACCAGAACGTGATAATTATGACGATGAAGATGATGGCACCACAGTGGGTTACGACAACTGGCATGCCAGTGAAGAGTCGCACAGCCTTAGTATGGATGATCCACGCAGCTTAATGGCACTTATTCAAGAGCTTACACCAGAGGTTGCCAAGTCGATTAAGAACTTACTGCGCAACGAAAGTTCTGGTTGGGAACAAATCATCGCTAAGTTCGTTAATGAATTGGTTTTACAGGCGAAAGATAAAAACCAAGTGGCCGATGAATATGCGGAAGTTGACGATATGTTTAGCTTTTTAGATTAAGGATGCCAACTATGCAACTGGCATTACGGGACCCAAATCAAGGGCCATACCTGTCAAAGGTCATCGCTTACGGTCAAAGTGAAAACACGCTAAGCCAAGAACAGCTTGAACAAATAAAAGCTAAGGCGATTTTAATGAGCCTTAAGCTGGCCGATAAGTTTTATAACAAGCATAAAGTGCACTTGTTAGAACATGCCGCCCATGATGTTATTGGTGTGGTCAGCATAGGGCTTATTGCGCTAACAGGACAAGAGCCGGCAACGTCGCTGCCTTTACTGCAAAGTCCAGATGGTGTGCTGAAATGCTTTCAAAAGGGCTGGAGTTTACTCACCCACGCAAGCAGCTTGAACACCAATAAGTCACTTTATGGTGATGTGAGCGAAAGCTTGCTTGAAAATGTGTCTAGCCCTCCGGATATGGAGGAATGGTTAGGTTGGCAAAGCTATCAAAGTGCGTTAACTGAGCATCAGCGCCAACAAGGTATTAAAGCGCTATTGCAGGCGTTTTATGTCACTTCAGATCACGACCCTTTAGATTGTCTAAATCTTGAAGCTGTGTTGGCTGAAGCGGTTATTTATCGCACTTTATTTGCCGATCGCGGTGTAAGGCAAGATCTTAAAAAACGCTTAGGTAAAATTGAGCTTGATGATGCTTGGTTTAATGGCGATTACTTGATGGCGCAAACTGAAAGTGCCCTGAGTAAATTACCCCAAGAGTTAGCCGAGATAATTCGTCAAGATTTGAGCAAGCATTACATTCAAGGTTTATTACGTACCTTAAGTTTTGCAAAAAACTATCGCGAGTTGCAAATGCAAGGTGCCAGTATCGAAAAGCTTGAGCGCTTTGAGCAAAAAGAAGGCCTACACGGCTTACTGGGTTGGCCGCTATACTTGGACTTATAAAGAAAGTTGGTTTTATAAAAAGAGTTGGATTTATAGAAACAGCTAGCGTTTAGACGCTGCTAACGTAATCGTGTTTACGGTGTTATATGGTCTCAACCTAGTCTCAACTTAATTTCACTTTAGCCTCAACAAAAAATAGCGACCTTGGGTCGCTATTTTTTTAACGACACTTTCCTGTCTTTTAATTGCCATCTTTCTGTCATCTAATTGATGCTCAATTGTCATAAATCCCGCTTATCTTATGTCCGGAAACTAATCTTATAAAAAGAAAGTTTACTTGTTGCAGATGACAACGATCTTGAAAACACCTAGACATTCAAAGGACATATTATGAGCAAAGCGACATTTGATCCACGACGTTTTAACCAAAGCGATAACACACCATTTGCACAGGTGATGGAAAAACATTTATCTCGTCGTAACTTTGTTAAAAGAGGCCTAGGGATAGGTGCGATGACCGCATTCGCCGGTGTGGGTTTAACCGCATGTGGCTCAGACGATAATACAGTAACCCCTAATCCAACGCCGACTCCGACACCTACACCGACTCCAACGCCGCCAACAAAAAGTTCAGCAGTGTTAGGTTTTGAGTCTATTGCGGGTTCAAAAACCGATGCAGTGACTATTCCTGCCGGTTATTCAGCCTATGTGCTTGCACCTTGGGGCACGCCACTAAATGCTAAAGCAGCAGCATGGAAAGCCGATGGCACTAATACAGGTGAAGACCAAGCAAACTCTGTGGGTATGCACCATGATGGTATGCATTTTTTCCCACTAAATGACTCAAATGATGATGGTTTACTCTGTATTAACCATGAATATATTGATGAAGATGCGCTGCACCCAACAGGACCAACCTTTGATGCCAATGGCAAGCGCACCATAATTGATGAAATTCGCAAAGAGATTAATGCCCATGGCGTATCTGTTGTGCGCATTAAGCTGAATAACGGCATGTGGGAAGTGGTTAGCAATGATGCCCATAATCGCCGTTTCACTGGTGCTAGCGTAATGGATATTGCGGGGCCAATGGCTTATACCAGTTACTTAGAAACACGTTATTCACCCGATGGCAGCCAGGCTCGCGGTACATTAAATAACTGTGGTAACGGCAGCACGCCTTGGGGCACTTATTTAACCTGTGAAGAAAACTGGCCAGGTTACTTTGTCAATAAAGGCACATTACCAGCAGACCAATCACGCATTGGTATTTCAACTTCAGATACCCGTTATGGCTGGGATCATCTAGCGGGTGATGATGATGAACGACTCGATGAATTTGCGCGTTTTAACATTACGCCTTCAGGTAGCAGCGCCGGTCAAGACTACCGTAATGAAGCTAACGGCCACGGCTATATTGTTGAAATTGACCCATATAACCCCAATTCACGCGCAGTTAAACGTACCGCATTAGGCCGTTTTCGCCATGAAGGGTGTACTTTTGGTAAGTTAGAAGAAGGTAAACCAATTACCTTCTATTCTGGTCATGACTCTCGTTTTGAATACTTATATAAGTTTGTCTCTGATGCGGTGTGGACAGCAGCAGATGCGAATACCAACAATCGCATTGCGATGGGTGATAAGTACATGAATGCTGGCACCTTGTATGTGGCTAAGTTTAGCGAAGACGGTGTGGGTGAGTGGTTACCATTAACCCTAGATGCCGTAACAAAAGATGGCAGCACCTTAGCCAGCAGTTTTGATTCACAGGCAGCGATTATTCTAAACACAGCCGGCGCAGCCGACTTGGTTGGTGCCACACCAATGGACCGTCCTGAATGGGCAACAGTAGACCCGTTTACCGGCAGTGTTTACTTAACATTGACTAATAACACTAAACGTACTGAAGCAAATGCAGCCAACCCACGTTTGAAGAATAGTTTTGGTCATGTCATTCGTTGGGACGAAGGCGATAAAGCTACCGATTTTAGCTGGGATATCTTTGTATTTGGCGCTCCTGCTGACGGCGATGCTGATACTAACTTGTCAGGCTTGGACGACTTAAATCAATTTGCTAGCCCAGATGGTTTAGCGTTTGATGCTCGCGGTATTTTATGGGTACAAACCGATAACGGTGCTGATGAAGTGACCTCTTATACTAATGATCAAATGCTAGCGGTTGTGCCATCTACTTTGGTTGATGCAGATGGTAAGCAACAAGTGATTAGTGCAGAAACACAAGCACAGTTAAAGCGCTTCTTTGTTGGCCCTAATGATTGTGAAGTAACAGGCTTTGCTATCACGCCAGATTATAAAACAGCGTTTGTTAATATTCAGCATCCAGGCAACTGGCCATACTCGAATAACGCCACCGAAGTTACTCCAGCGGGTACTCAGTTACGTCCTCGCGCTGCGACTGTGATGATCCGTAAAAATGATGGCGGCGAAATCGGTATTTAATCACACTGATTAAATAGCCTTACTTAGCAGCAACTATTTAACGGTGCAGAATGTTAATAAAATGGCCCTAGACGTAAAGTCTTAGGGCCTTTTTATTGTGTACGCCCAGCATGGGCATGAACTAATGAGGTGAAAGTCCTCTGTAGGAAGGTCACCGTTTAAATAACATACTGTTATTAAACGTTAACTACTAGCGAATGGCAAGGGCTTAATCGCGAGGTTAGGTCCGGAGGAAGCCGCTAGCAAATTTGCGAGCTGATGAACAAGAACATCATATGAGGCGTAGGCTAGAGGTGAGTTGGCACAAGACGACGAAACCACGTGATCTAATGGCCACCGTAAATGATGCAGCAGTGCAAAGAAAGTTCATGTTCTTATCTGGGGAGATCTGCTTAACACGCGATTGGTCATTAACCAGTAAGGCTCTGGTTTATTAAGTGCCTTGGCTTTTCAATTTCATCGACTGAAAAGAGCGAATCAGATGGAAACCGATAGCGCATGACGAGGTAACTTGACATGTGATTAAGCAGAAGTCAGCAGACGGCATAGTAGCCCAACGCCCATCGTAATGGTTGGGACATGGTGAAGGCCTGAACATTTAGAAGAAGGAGGAGTCTTGTCAAACTTGTCGATACCCACTACGTCGCCAGACGATTACTATCGGCAGCGTATTGATATGCAACCGGCCTTCAACCGCGATCTATTTCAACAACTGCTCGAACCTGAAAATCTACACCGAGCTTGGCGTCAAGTTAAAGCCAATAAAGGTGCAGCGGGCATCGATGGCATGACCATCGAAGCCTTCCCGCTCTGGATGCAACAAGGCGGCTGGCAACAGTGTAAATCTCAATTAGAGCGAGGTGAATACCAACCCTCAGCGGTCAGGCGCGTAGAGATCGACAAACCCGATGGCGGTAAACGCAAATTGGGGATCCCTAACGTCATTGACCGTGTGATACAGCAAGCTATTGCACAAATACTCACGCCACTGTTTGACCCATTCTTCTCGACTAATAGCTTTGGCTTTAGGCCGAACAGAAATGCTAAACAAGCGGTACTGCAAGTCAGGGATATCATCAAACAGAAACGCAAATTTGCCGTTGATGTTGATCTGTCTAAGTTCTTTGACCGAGTTAATCATGATCTCTTGATGACTCAGCTGAGGAGCAAGGTACAGGATAAGCGTCTGTTGGCGCTTATCGGTAAGTACCTACGAGCAGGGGTGATGGTCAATGACCAATTTGAAGCAAGCTTTGAAGGTGTGCCTCAAGGCGGTCCACTCTCGCCATTACTCTCTAACATTATGTTGGATAGTCTGGATAAAGAGCTGGAAAGCCGAGAGCACAAATTCGCCCGCTACGCGGACGATTTTATCATATTGGTAAAATCTCAACGCGCTGGCGAACGGGTACTCAAGAGTATTACTCAATACCTTGCCACTAAGTTAAAACTGGTTGTAAATGAACAGAAAAGCCAAGTGGTTAAGGTCGCTCAAAGCAAGTTTCTTGGGTTTACATTTAACCGAGGCAAGATCCAGTGGCATGCTAAAACATTACACATTTTCAAACAAAAGATGAGACGACTAACGAACCGAAATTGGGGCGTGAGTATGAGTTATCAGCTATTTAAAGTGCGTCAATACATGCAAGGCTGGATCAATTATTTTGGCATCGCTAACGCTTATCAAGGGTGTGTCGATTTAGACCATTGGATCCGACGTCGTGTTCGTATGTGTTACTGGCGTCAGTGGCGAAAACCACGGACTAAGGTACAAAACTTACTTAAGCGTGGCGTCAGGATCCAAGTGGCTGTTGGTTGTGGGATCACAAGCAAAGGTCCATGGCGAAGTTCGAAAACACCAGGGATACAGCAAGCGCTGAGTAATGAGTACCTGAAGAAAGCAGGATTATATTCACTAAGAGATGGATGGATCGCAGTTCATTATCCTAACCCAAAAGTGAGTTAGGAGTTCTAAATGAACCGCCCTGTGCGGAGCCGCATGCAGGGTGGTGTGGGGGCTGGAGGCTAGATACCTCCGGCTACCCGATTAGCTGAGTATGACGTTTTTTCAATAGGCCCAGCCAGCGTAAACGCATCGATCGCCAAATCAATAGATGCGACAAAGTACAGGCTTAACTAGTGAGCCAGTGCATAACCGCCTTTTAGGTGAGCGATATGTGAAAACCCCAGACGCTGCATAGCTTGAGCGGCCACAAGTGAACGACTGCCACTACGACAAATTAATACCCATTCACTGTCTTTATCTTGCTGATGTTGCTGCATAAATTGTACTAAACGTGTTAAAGGCACATTTTCACAAGCTTTGGCAGTATGCTGTAAGGCGTACTCGTGTGGCTCGCGTATATCAAGTAATTTAACCTTAGGTGAGTTTAAGGCGATAGCTAAACTAGTCGCCGAATATTCTTTTATCGGTTTAAATTTGCTGCAAGCTATTATAGGTAATGCGCCGCAAAGTATTTCACTGCCAGTTTGATCGTTGAGTTGGCTGTCGAGTATTAGCTTACTCGCTACAAACTCATCAACCGTGATGGCGTTCTGTATTACCTGTTGTAATAGCGGATTACGCAGGTATTCCGCACTTAAATGGGTGGCAAATTCGTTTTGGTAATCATGGCTTGCACATATAAGACTTTGTGGTGCTAAGACGCTGCTGAGTAATTGAATGCTGTCATACATGGATATCGCACAGCTAGTGTCAAAATTTGTTCGGCCTAAGGTGCCCATCAAAATAGTGTCACCACAAAAAGCAAATAAGGTGTTACTGGCTAACGTGTCTGAGCCGGTTAAAGGTTGACACAAAAGTAAGCTAATACTGTCGTTGGTATGCCCAGGCGTAGGCACTTTGACTAACCATTTATCAGCCACTTTAATATATTCAAATTGGCGATCATGGTCGGTGACGAATAAAGTGGTTTGTGGCCAACCTAGTCCGTCGCACTGAATGCTTTGCGGATGTTTTTTCGCCAGTAATACCCGTCCTGAAACATGGTCAGCATGGCCGTGGGTATCAATAATGGCCATTAGTGCTAATTGCTGACATTGCAGTAAGGTGTCTAAACGCTCTGTTAATTCAGGCAGGGGATCAATAATCAATGCATGTTTTGACGCCGCATCGACATATATCCATGTACAGCTCGCTCCTGAGCGTAATTGTACTAAACCATTTAAAGGGGTTTTATCATCAATATTGGCACCATCTAACACCATACAACTTTGGGTTAACGCTTGGGCGGTACTGATAATACGTTGGCAAGCGTGATCAACTTCAACCTGGGTCATGGCTGGGCCAAAAGACAGCCTGATAGCCGACTCACTTTGCCAAGCAGGTAAGCCCATCGCATCTAACACAAAGCTGCGGGTAACTTTAGATGAGCAAGCTGATCCAGAGCTAACGCGAATATTAGCGGCGTCAAATAAGTCCATTATTTCTTTACTGCTAAAGCCTTTAATCGCAAAGTTTAGTGTGGTGGGCACGCTGTTGTTAAAACTGTGGTTAAACACTATTTGCGGAAAAGCTTTAATTAATGTGTCGGCAAGTTGTTGACGGTATGCATATAAGGTTTGATGATTAGCAAAACAGGATTCAGTCGAAATCAGTTGGTCGAAAATAACACTCATCGCCGCCATGCCGGGCAGGTTTTCTGTACCTGAACGCTGGCCGCTTTCTTGGCCACCACCAGCAATAACCGCTGTCAACGGGGCATTTTCTCGAATATAAATAAAACCAATACCTTTTGGCGCATACAATTTATGGCCGCTAAAAGGTGCGTAGTCGATGCTGGTTTGAGCTAAATTCAGCGATATTTTGCCAAGCGCTTGTACGCAGTCAACTAGCCAAAAAATAGATTTATTCGCTTGGCGAATGGTAGTTTCTAAAGCCTTGAGGTCTTGATATACGCCAGTTTCGTTATTCACCGCCATAGTACAAATCATTAATGATTTGGGGGCGTATTGGCTAATAAAGGCATGATCTAAGTTACCATAACCATCCACCGGAATGGCAATAAGTTTTGCATTGATACCTAGCAAGGCATTCCAATGCTTAAGCGACTCAGGTACCGCTTTGTGCTCTGTTGCGCCATAGAGTAAATAGTAATCATTACCTTGTTGCTGAGTGGCTTTTAAGGTATCTCTGGCACTGATTAATGCCGACAAAATAGCTGTTTGAATACCTTCGGTTGCGCCGCTAGTAAAAATAATTCTACCTTTTTCAGAGCCTAAAACCTGCTTAGCTTTACAGCGGGTTTGTTCCATTAAGTCCTTGGCACGTAAGCCGGTAATATGGCTTGAGCTCGGGTTGCCAAATAGCTGTTCCATCGCAGAAAGTGCAGCTTTGGCGGCTTGAGGCAGTACTGGGGTTGTTGCATTAGCATCGAGGTAAATTTGGCTTAGGTCATTGTTATTGTTCATTTAGATAAACTCTGCTTGATTTTTTAGGGTGAAATTGTTTATTTCTTTTTGTTATATGTAATTTCGTTTGGTTATATTAGCAGTTTATTAATCAGTTACAAGCCTAAATCTATGGCGAACAATTTGTTAAAGCATTTTTAGTGTCATTGTTTTAAAACCGATTAATAAGCGCCTTCTTGAACCTGAGCATCTTGCAACGTATGATGCATTTTTTTAGCAGTAGGCCCTAAGATGCGTCATTTAATCACTTATTATCATCCTGATACGCCAGCCGAATTTATCGATAATAATCCGTCAACTATGCTGACCCGTTTGGCCACCCGCGCCATTGTGCTGCGTGGTAATGATATTTTAATCTTATATACCCAGCGTTATCATGACTACTCGCTACCGGGTGGCGGAGTCGATGCTGGTGAGGATATCGAACAAGGATTAGTGCGTGAGCTGCGGGAAGAAACCGGTGCCAATATTGTTGGCGACATTATTCCGTTTGGTGTGTATCAAGAATACCGCCCATGGCGACGTGACGGCTTTGAGTCGGTTAATATGCTGTCTTACTGTTATGTGTGTCAAATTGAAGATAAATTGGGCGATACCCAGTTTGAGGCACACGAGATCAATAATGGTATGACCCCGATGTGGATTGATATTGATACCGCGATTACCCATAATTTGGCAACTATCGCCAACAGTGATAAAAAAGGCTTATCAATAGAAAGAGAAACCTTTTTATTGCAGTTGATTAAGCAAGAATTATTGAATTAAACAGCAAGCGACTTTGTGGTAAAAGTCGCTGCGAGTAGGATAAGGAATAGCATTCATTCAATGCTAGCTATGACATTTCGCAGTTAACTTTCAGGTCAATACTGACAGTTAAATACGGACAGTTAAATACGGACTTTAATCACCACTTTACGCACTTTTTGAGGTGTGGCTAAAGTACCAGGCATGTGCATATCGCCAGGGAAGAAAATAGCAAACATACCGGTTTTTAAAGCAATAAACGCAGCATCTTGTTTATTTGATTCAAAGTCGAACTCGGCATAATCATGTTTATCATAATACGGCTTAGACGGTGTTTGATCCGCTAACGGTAAATAACCAAATTCTTCTGCGCCACTGACTACATATTGCACATCAATATACTGCTGATGCACTTCAAAAGACTCAAGCTCTCTTGGTTTAGTTTCATAATCATTAACGATGACAAACAGGTTTTTACCGTCTAATTCATAATTACCAACAGGTTTGGTGGTAAAATCTGTTTCGGCTAAATGCGCTAATGCCGATGCTAAACGCGGATGCAGTTTTGTATATAGGTGGCGATTTGCTAAAGTGTCAACAATCATAAGAGTTCCAATGAATAATTCAGCAGTGAAAGTGTCATAGTGTGGCAATAATATCACTGTTTCAACTCTTCAAGTATTAGAGGATCAACATTTGTCAGCATTACGGCTTATTGCCGGTGAGACCGCTTTTAAACAGATAGAAGCACAAGGTCTACAGCAAGCTATGTTTACTCAGCTATTAGCCGCTTCAGGTGGTCCTAAGTGGATTAGTGTTGCTGGGCTAGATAAGTATATTTTTGGTGAGTTTTTTAAGGGGCGTGAAGACCCTTTGTATATGCTTGGCGCCTCTTCAGGGGCATGGCGTTTGGCCTGTTTAGGCCAAGAAAACCCTTTAGCAGCCTATGAGCGATTAGAGCATTTTTATATTAATCAG
This sequence comes from Shewanella sp. OMA3-2, assembly GCF_021513195.1. Taxonomy (NCBI): domain Bacteria; kingdom Pseudomonadati; phylum Pseudomonadota; class Gammaproteobacteria; order Alteromonadales; family Shewanellaceae; genus Shewanella; species Shewanella sp. OMA3-2. Next base: position 1,026,114 of record NZ_CP090974.1, read on the forward strand.
CGTTATGACGAGGTGCCAACAAGAGAGCAAGTCACTCAGCAAGTACAGGGTGTGGTTGATGGCATTTTAGGTGACAAAGCGGGGGCCGATATTATTGCCAACCCGATATTTAGAGATCATATTATTGCCTGTCGTGCCCGCCATGTTAATAGTAGTCAATCTAAGGTGGGTATTGCTATTGGTTTGGCCTTAGCTGCGGCCAGTAATAGCGTAAATCGTAAAAGTATTGCGTGGCATTTTGAACGCATTCTATTGAGCCATAAAGATGCCGCATCTCCGTTTGGGCGCTTAAAAGACTTACCAACCAAGCAAATGGCACTTATTGAAACAAATATTCGCCAGGCAATGCTTGCCACAGGGTCAATTCCGTTGTTATTGGATCCAGTACGTGAAATTGATGGCCTGCCAAAAGGTAAGTATTACGATGGGGGTATTACCGATTACCACTTTGATTTGCCCTTACCCAAAGAAAGCGGCTTAACCTTATATCCACACTTTTATCCGCATATGAGCCCTGGTTGGTTTGATAAGTCATTGATATGGCGTAAAGCCCGCAGTAATTATCACAATGCACTTATTTTGGCACCATCGGCTGAATTTATTGCTTCACTACCCTATGGCAAAATCCCAGGTCGTGAAGACTTTAAGCATCTTGATACTCAATCTCGTATTGATTACTGGCAAACAAGTATCAAACAAAGTCAAATGTTAGCGGATGAGCTAGCAACGATTGTGGCTAATGGTACTGTGATGGATCATCTTGAGATGTGGTAAATGACTAGGGGTTACGGAACACTGTCAGTTGAATTTCAGATCGTACATTAGCATTATTTAATCTCAGTTTATTGTTGGTTTTTTCACCTTTGACTACACTCATATAACGCAGCATCTTATTGATGCTCGCTTTTTGTGGTGCTTCACCTTTATGGTGTAGGAGGCGAAAATGCAAACCCGTGAAATGGCTTTACTGATACAAGATGCGGTATTACTGCCCAATGGTCGGCTCGAGTTTAGGGTAGCGTTTCCTGCTGAATTAGCGCTGGTGGCCTCAGTGCTTAAAGGTGAATATGGTTTGGCGATGGCAGCGCAAAAAGCAAAAAGTGAACTGCCCTGTTATCGCAGTGTCACAGAGTGTGAAATTATCGACTTTCATCAATTAGAAGATAAGTCGTTGAGTATTGTGCTAGAAGGTAAACAGCGCTTAAGAGTCTTATCGGCGGCTAAACAACGTAATGGCGTGTGGATAGCACGCACTTTGCCTTGTCAGAATTGGTGCCATGAGCCAATAGCAGGTAAGTTTGAAATTATTAGTGCAGCGCTTGAACAGTTTTATGAAGTTAATCCCGATTTACTGGGTTTGTATTCACAAATTCATTTAGAAGATGCAACCTGGGTAAGTCAGCGTTGGCTAGAGGTTTTGCCCATGTACAGTCGCGATAAGCTACGTTTGGTAGAACAGCCCAATTGTCACAAAGCGATGGACTTTGTGCTGCAATTACTAAAATCCCATGTTGACGTATAACCTGATAATATAAGGGTATCTATTCGGTACCCTGATACTTTTTATGTCGATATTTTCTCACCAGTCACCTTCATCTACTGGCGCTATAGCAGCGCAGCCGTCCTATGTAGTCTTACCTCGTGCCAGTGCATCCAGTCCAGTTTATTCTACTGTATTGGCTTTTTTGATTGATAAATTTCCACAAATACCTCCTTCAGCGTGGGATCAACGTATTAAAGAGGGCAAGGTACATTGGCAAGATGGTCAATTGATTGATCACCGAAGTGAATTTATTGCCACTAAGCGGGTTTATTACTATCGTGAAGTTGCAGTTGAAAGAAAGGTGCCCTTTACCGAGCAAATTCTTTATCAGGACGATCATAAAATCATTGTCTATAAACCGCATTTTTTACCCGTGACTCCCGGTGGTAATTACGTTAATGAATGCTTAGTGCATCGTTTACGTATTCGAACAGGTATCGACACCATAGCGCCAGCGCATCGATTGGATAAAGATACCGCAGGGGTGATGTTAATGACGGTTAATCCAGACACTCGCCATGCCTATCATCAGCTTTTTCTTGACGATAAAATAAAAAAAACCTATCAAGCCGTGGCGGAGTTATCGCAAGGTTTTTTATCGGCCCAAACGATAATACCGCAACATTGGACGGTTAAAAATCGGCTCGAACGTGGCCAGCCAAGCTTTACTATGCAAATAGTTGATGGACTCAGTAATAGTCACTCAGAGATAAAATTGCTCAAGGTTAGCAATAATCTAGGCTTGTTTGAGCTTGAGCCCGTTACCGGAAAAACCCATCAGTTACGGGTACATATGCAAAGTTTAGGTTTGCCGCTACTGCATGACCGTTTTTACCCCAGCTTACAGGCCAAAAGCGAAGATGAGTTTGATAAGCCCTTGCAGTTATTAGCGCAACGCCTGCAATTTGTTGACCCTATCACAGGTGAAGATAATGACTGGTGCTGTGAAGGTTTGAGCGTGTGATCTAAGTTATTTAAATCAGAATTTTATAAGCTACCGAACGACTTTATCGTTAATAGCAATGCGCTAAGCGTACATAATACTAACGTTGCTTTGCGGGTTTTGTTTTTATCGACTCGTCCAACAATTCGCCCAGCAATAATATACCCAGCAATAACTGACGGTAGCAGCATTAATGATAAGCCAATATGCTTGCTTTCTACTAAGCCTACAGATGCCAAAATAGCCAATGCAATCATAGAACTAAAGATAAAAAATGCTGATAACGCGGCGCGAAATTGGCTCGCATCTTTACCCGATAATAAAATAGCCATAGGTGGCCCGCCAATGGCGGCAATATTACCAAAGATACCTGATACAAAACCGGCGATAAATAAAGTGATACGATTAACGGGGGCTGAAAGTTTAAAAACACTAAGTAAAACGGCGGTAAATACGATGCCTGCAATAGCAAGGCCTAGCACGGCTTGTGGTGCAAATAATAATAAACTTGCCCCTAAAAAACCACCAGGAACACGTCCAATTAACGCATATTGTAAGCCATTAAATTGTAAGTGGCCGCGCTCACGAAATAAGGTCATCAGTGATATAGAAAATCCCATTACTATCACGGGGACCGGCACTAACTGCGGGTCAACAATATACAATAATGGGCTGGCAACAACGGCTAACCCAAATCCAATCAGGCTTTGGGTTAATGCACCACAAAAAATAATCAGTGAGGCAAGCAGTAGGGTTGTAGGATCAACAAATAACATTCAGTTACTCTCAAAAACGGGATGATATTACTTCCCCGCAGCCTAAAAACAACAATCCACCAAAGTAAACTACCTCAAGTAAGGCAATTTAATGTGGTGGAAAGTGCAGGAATGAAATCGAGTCAGAAAAGACGCGTGGTCAGATTATTCCAAATCTTCCCATTCAATCCCCATTTGATCCATTAAGGCTTTCGCTTCGCGCGGAATACTATCAGGGAGCTCTTTTGATAAATCATTATCATCAGGTAATGGTTGGCCTGTGTAAGCATGTAAAAATGCTTCACATAACAATTCACTGTTAGTCGCATGGCGCAAGTTATTTACTTGTCGACGGGTACGTTCATCGGTCAATACTTTTAAAACTTTTAAAGGGATTGATACAGTGATTTTTTTTACTTGCTCGTTCTTCTTGCCGTGCTCGGCATATGGGCTAATATAGTCGCCATTCCACTCAGTCATTCATTCACCCTTAACTTTAAATACGGTGCAGATTTTAAACTCTTACAATCTCTAGTCAAATTATTGCTGTGTTTTAATGTACATTGCAAATAGATTTCTTGATGTTTAGACGTCTAAACGTCTATTATTGTTGACCTAAGCACTTCTATTAGGTAGATTTAGCCATCTAGACATCTGTGTGTGTGTTCGTAATGTTAGGAGTCACCCATGACCAAACCTTTTAAAGCACATAGCAGTGCAACAATAGCCGTTCGCCAAGGCATAGAAAGTGACACCCAACATGGCGCTGTGGTGCCACCTATTTATTTATCGACGAATTATTCTTTTGAAGGCCATAAAAATCCACGTGAATTTGATTATAGCCGCTCAGGCAACCCAACACGTTGTATTTTAGGCGAAGCCTTAGCCAAATTAGAGCAAGGTGCCAGCGGTATCATCACATGTACTGGTATGGCAGCGATTACCTTAGTCACTCATTTACTTGGCCCTGATGACTTACTTGTTGTGCCCCACGACTGTTATGGCGGCAGTTATCGCTTATTTACTAATCTAGCCAAAAAAGGTCAGTTTAAACTGGCTATTGTGGATCAAACTGATGCTGTAGCATTGGCGGCAGCGATAGCGAAAAAACCTAAAATGGTGTGGTTAGAAACCCCCTCCAACCCTCTGCTACGGGTGGTGGATATTGCTGCAATAGCCGAAGCGGCTAAGCAAGTCGGTGCATTAGTGACCGTGGATAACACCTTTTTATCGCCAATATTACAACAGCCACTTAACTTAGGGGCTGACATTGTGATTCATTCGACCACTAAGTACATCAATGGACACAGTGATGTGGTTGGTGGCGCCGTAGTGGCCAAATCACCTGAATTGGGTGAGCTATTGCATTGGTGGTCAAATACCTTAGGCTTAACAGGATCTGCGTTTGACAGTTATCTGACCTTACGTGGTATTCGTACTTTAGCGGTGCGTATTCGTGAACATCAAGCCAATGCAAAACAGATAGTTGATGTGTTATGTCAAAGTCCTGTGGTGGAAAAAGTGTATTATCCAGGGTTATCTAATCATCCTGGGCATGACATTGCTAAAAAACAGCAAAAAGGCTTCGGCGCTATGCTCAGTTTCGAGCTAAAAGGGGGGAAGCAGAGGTTGTGGCATTTTTAGATGCGTTAACCCTGTTCAGTGTTGCTGAAAGTTTAGGCGGAGTGGAAAGTTTAGTCGCCGTTCCTGCAACCATGACCCATAGAGCAATGGATGCCCAAGCCCGTTTTGAGGCTGGTGTTAAAGATACATTATTGAGACTATCTGTTGGTATTGAAGATAGTGAAGATTTAGTGGCAGATATTGAAGCCGCATTAGCTGCAGTCGCAGCGCTATAATAGTTGTCGTTTAAGGAGTTATACATGGCGCGTGGTCATTTACATAAATTTGGTGGTTCAAGTCTTGCTGATGCAGATTGTTATCGCCGAGTCGCCCACATTTTACTCACCCATGGTCACAGCGATGATTTGATTGTTGTTTCAGCGGCAGGCAAAAGTACTAACTTTTTATATAAGCTGCTCAACTTGCGTGAAACCGGTCAGCTATGGCAAGAAGAGCTACAGGTCTTAATCGGCTATCAGCAAACCTTAATCGAACAATTATTATCTAATGAGCAAGCGCGTGATTTACGTGAGCGTTTGTCGACTGATAAGTCACAGTTGATCAGCTTATTATCGCTTGAACAGCGCAATGAATATCAAATTAGTCATGTGGTGAGTTTTGGTGAACGTTGGTCAGCAAGATTAATGGCCGCGTTATTACGTGAGTCTGGTGTTGCGTCATCCCATGTAGATGCTTGTTCAATACTGGTCGCTGATGAAGACGCTGTACCTAACATTAGGGTTGATGAGTCGCGCGCCAAGGTACAGGCTTTGTTAGCCGCTCACCCTAATGAGCGTCTAGTGATTACAGGGTTTATTTGTGCCAACAGCCAAGGTGAAACGTTATTACTTGGGCGCAATGGTTCTGATTATAGCGCGACATTAATTGCCAGTTTGGCGGACATTGACCGGGTGACAATTTGGACCGATGTTGAAGGGGTATTTAATGCCGACCCGAATAAAATTAATGATGCCAAACTGCTAAAAAGTATGTCTTTGGCTGAAGCCGACCGATTAGCTAGACTGGGCTCTCCGGTACTGCATTCTCGTACATTACAGCCTTTGTTCAATACTGAAGTGAGTTTAGCGGTACGCTCAAGCTATGCCTCTCACACAGATTTTACCTTGATTGCGCCCCATAGTTCGTCAGCGAGCGCCCCTGTGGTAACCAGTTTAAATGAAGTCGTGCTATTTAGTTTTAAAGCCGCTGCAGATATAGAGCCTTTGTTAACCTTGTTGACCGCAGCGGGTTTAACCCCGCTGGCTTATTGGCCATTGGCACAACATAAGTATGAATTTGCTTTTACCTTAGAAAGGCAAAAGCAAGTGCAGGCCTTGTTAGTGGCTCAAACCCTTGAGTTTGATATTACGCAATTGCAGGTGCAGTGTGATCTGGGGCTAGTGGCTTTGGTCAGTGCCGATGCAGAATTATACCGCAAAAGCTTTGCCCGTTTGTTAAGCCGTGACGCCAAACCTGTCTATCAAGATGGCTTAAGTTTAGTGACATTGGTACCGCGGGGGCAGGTGAGCCTACTGACTCAAAAGATACATCGCCGCTGTGCAGGCCCAAGAATGCGCATAGGTGTGCTACTACTGGGGGTAGGTAATATTGGTGAGGCTTGGATTGATTTATTTAAACGTGCTCGTCTTGGACTAAATAAAGACTTAGAAGCGACGGTTGAATTAGTGGGTTTGGTGAGCTCTAAAAAAGCCTTAGTTGATAATGCCGGGATTAATTTAGACCACTGGCAGCAACAATATGAACAACAAGGCACAGAATGGACCTATGACAGTTTGTTTGATCAATTAGAACAACTGTCTTGTGACGAGGTAGTTGCACTTGATATCAGCGCCAGTGCGGCCCTGACCTTACAATACCCACAATTATTCGCTAAAGGTATTCATGTGGTTAGTGCTAATAAATTAGCGGGTTCAGGACCATTGCCTTTTTATCGGGAGCTAAAGCAGCAGCTGTGTAATCGACGCTTGTTCTGGCGTTACAATGCCAGTTGTGGCGCTGGGTTGCCTATTCAGCATGCACTAAATGATTTACGTAATAGCGGTGACACGATTGAAGCCGTTGGCGGTATTTTTTCAGGTACTTTATGTTGGTTATTTGAAAACTACGATGGCAGCAAACCCTTTTCTGAGTTAGTGCTTGAGGCCAAAGGGCTGGGTATTACAGAGCCTGATCCCCGTGATGATTTATCGGGCCGAGACATGCAACGTAAATTGCTTATTTTGGCGCGTGAAATTGGTTTAGCAATTGAGTTAGAAGATATTACCCTTAATTCATTAGTACCAGAGGCGCTAGCAAAACTGACTGTAACAGACTTTTTAAAGCGCATTACTGAACTTGATGCAGGTATGTTGCAGCAATTTTTGGCCGCAGCGGAGCAAAATAAAGTACTCCGTTATGTGGCAGCATTGGACAAAGTGGGTGGTAAATTAAAAGCAGAGGTGGGTATTCAATGGGTAGACAGTAATCATCCGTATGCCAACTTAACGCCCGGTGATAATGTGTTTGTTATCCGCAGTGCATTTTATCAAGGTAATCCACTGATTATTCGCGGTCCAGGTGCAGGCAGAGAGGTTACCGCTGCAGCGGTTCAGTCTGATTTAGTGCATATCTGCCGCGACTTGCTACAAGAATAATAACCTTGCTTTGACAGTAATCAAGTTTCATTAAGCAAGACTCAGTTGAGTCTTGCTTTTTTTTATCTTCAAATTGAGCATTCTTCATCTTAGTTATACCGACTCAATGGATATTTACGCTTGACATCATGGTCAGTTAAATTACTATGTAGACATATGGACGTCTAAACGTCCGTAGCCGATTTCTAGTAAAGTAATAGACAGTCTCATCCGAGTATTAAATCCATCGATGTCCGCATCGAAGCAGTTGAAGGAAATAGAAAATGGCTTTTCATCACGCCCAACACTCACAGTCGTTAAATCAGAGCTTATCTGAGTTAGGTGATATCAACGTGTCATTTGAGTTTTTTCCACCTTCAACACCAGAAATGGAAACTATTCTATGGAATTCTATTCGCCGTTTAGAACCGTTAAATCCTAAGTTTGTTTCAGTGACTTATGGTGCTAATTCAGGCGTGCGTGACCGCACTCATAGTGTTATTGAGCGTATTCAAAAGGAAACCAATTTAATTGCAGCGCCGCATTTAACGTTAGTAGATGCCAGTGATGAAGAGCTGATTGAACTTGCCAAACATTATTGGAATTCAGGCATTAAAGATATTGTCGCCCTGCGTGGTGACTTACCTGATGGCAGTCCAAAGCCGACTCGCTTTGCCAACGATTTAGTGCGTTTACTTCGTTCGGTCGCTGATTTTGATATTTCGGTCGCGGCTTATCCTGAAGTGCATCCAGATGCGCGTAATGCTCAAGCTGATTTAATTCACCTAAAGAAAAAAATTGATGCAGGTGCAAACCGTGCTATTACTCAGTTCTTTTTCAATGTTGAGTCATACCTTCGTTTTCGCGACCGCTGTGTTACCGCTGGTATTGATGTTGAGATTGTGCCAGGTATTTTACCGGTCACTAACTTTAAGCAAACTAAGCGTTTTGCCGATATGACCAATGTGGCCATACCGCAATGGTTACACCGTCAGTTTGAAGGCTTAGATGATGACCCTGCCACGCGCCAATTAGTCGGTGCCAACGTTGCCATTGATACTGTAAAAGTATTGGCCCGCGAAGGGGTAAAAGACTTCCATTTTTACACGCTAAATCGTGCTGAATTAACTTACGCTATTTGCCATACTTTAGGTGTGCGACCTAAGTAGCGTCATTAAGTTGTCATTTTAGATACTCACTAAAGCTTCTATAGCATCACTATGGAGGCTTTTTTGTATTAATCACATACTGAGTAGAATAATCATCTATAGTTTATGTCAAGGTATAGATTCATGAAGGATGAAATGATGAATAAAACAATCATCACTGCAATATTTTTTAGCTGTGTAATTAGTTTACCTGCAAGCGCATCAACTCCTGACTCCTCAACCAAAGAGGCACCACAAACAGTGCCCGTTGCCGCACAGATGTGTGTTAGTTGTCACGGTGCTCAAGGGCAGGGAATGGATGTTGCTGGACCAAAGCTAGCAGGGCTATCAGCAGCTTATATGGTTAAGCAGATCAAACTGTTTCAGTCGGGAAGTCGACAAAGCCCCCTGATGCAGCCAATGGCAATGATGGTTCAGGGTGACGCAATTCAAGTGGTAGCGGATTATTTTGCATCTCAACCGGTCGACCACGTTACGCTGCGTTACCGTGGTGATAAGCTGGTTATGACTGAACCCGCCGAAAAGTTAGCTTATCAAGGGGATTGGTCGCGTGATATTCCCGCCTGTTTTTCCTGTCATGGTCCTTCAGCTGTGGGTGCTGAGTTATTTCCACGCTTAGCGGGTCAACAAGCCAGCTATATTAAAAGTCAGCTTGAAGCTTGGCAAAAAGGCACTCGCAAAGGCGATACTGATAATGTAATGGGTAAGGTTGCCAGTAAGCTCACCGCAACCGAGATAGATGCACTTGCGCACTATTTTACTTCGCTTAAGTAAGGATACGCCATGAAATTTCAATTGAACATCATCTTAGGCGCTGCGGTACTGTGTAGTTTGCAAATGAGCGCTACAGTCGTTGCGACAGAATTGCCTGATCGCCAACAAGCTTTACCCTCTGTGTCTAAGCAAGCTGGACAGACATACCTCCAGCCAGCAGCATTGTCAGACATACCCGTAGGTGAGTTTGGTGACAAGGTTCGTTTAGGTTATCAATTATTTGTTAATACTCAGCAATTGCGTGACAAGTATGTCGGCAATCAACTTAATTGTGTTAATTGTCACCTTAATGCAGGCAACAAAGCCAATGCCTCACCTTTGTGGGGGGCATATTTTGCTTATCCGGCTTACCGTAAAAAAAACGATAAAGTGAATAGTTTTGAAGAACGCTTACAAGGCTGTTTTACTTATTCGATGAATGGCAAAGCGCCAGAATCAGGCAGTAAAGAATTAGTCGCGTTGTCAGCTTATTCCTATTGGTTGGGCATGTCTGGGTTAATGCTGCAGCACAATGTTGCTGGCCCTGTGGCTGAATTAAGTGATAGTGAGTTGGTTAAAGGGGCAAAACGCGATGACCTTATTTTACCTGATGCCATTTCAAGTAAAATGGATCACAATGCATTAGCGCAATTACCCGGGCGCGGTTTTCCCAAAGTGCCTAAAGCAGCGCAAGCTTATTCGCCAGAACGTGGTTTAGTGGTTTATCAAGCACATTGTCAGTCTTGTCATGGGCAAGATGGTCAAGGACAGATTATTGCCGGGGTTGCCGCTCTGCCACCAGTATGGGGACCACAAAGTTTTAATTGGGGGGCAGGCATGCACAGAGTCAATACAGCGGCAGATTTTATTTATGAAAACATGCCTTTAGGTAAAAGTATCCAACTGACACCTCAGCAAGCTTGGGACGTCGCGGCGTATATTAATTCGCAAGACCGACCTCAAGACCCAAGGTTTAAAGGTAATGTGGCTGACACGCAAGGTCAATATCATCAACATGATGGTTTTTATGGTCAAAGCGTTGCAGGAACAATATTAGGTAGCGCTTCTTCTGCTAATTTTCCGAAAAAATAGTGTATAACTTACATCGTTCTAGTTTGAGTTTGTCAAGCTGGGCGATGTAAGCTTTTGTCTGTTATCGATTAACATTTTTTATTTAATAAACAATTATCAAAGGTATGTCTTTGTCTGCAATCAATTGTCCAATCTGTGATCAAATGAACCAATGTATGATGGCAAGCGGGCAGGATATTTCAACTTGTTGGTGTTTATCGCTAGATTATTCTGCGGTAGAACTGATCCAGCGCTATCTGTTAGAGCATCCTCAAGTTAACATCAATGCAGACCAATGTGTCTGTTCATCATGTTTAACTCAAATAGCATTAATGTTCCAACCTGCATTAGCTGCAGCTGCAGTACAAATTTTTAAACCATAAATTGATCATTTAGCCGTAAATTCAATTGTTAACTATTTGTTGTTAACGCGATGTTGATGAGTATACTGATGTGCTAACTAACAATGAGGATACCTAAAATGATAAAGAAAATTCTCATAGTGCTTGCCACTATTATCGCCATTCCATTTATTGCAGCTTTATTTATCAAAAAAAGTTATCAAGTCGAAAAAGTGATTGTTATCAATCAACCTATTGCCGAGGTCTTTGATTATGTAAAACATCTGAAGAATCAAGATAACTTCAGTAAATGGGCCATGATGGACCCTGATATGCAAAAAACGTATCAAGGTACAGATGCTACTGTAGGTTTTGTATCCGCTTGGTCAAGTGATAACCCCGATGTGGGTATGGGTGAACAAGAGATTAAAGCCATTGCTGAAGGTCAAAGAATTGATTTTGAACTGCGATTTCTATCACCATTTGAGTCAACTGAGCCTGCGTATATGACGACCGAAGCTTTAGGTGACAATCAAACTGAAGTGCGCTGGGGATTTAGTGGGCATATGGATTACCCAATGAACTTAATGTTTTTATTCATCGATTTTGAAACCATGATTGGTGCAGATTTACAGCAAGGATTAGATACACTTAAAGTGGTGCTTGAGAAATAAATTATCATCCAATAGCGGTTTAATGGCTTGCCGTATCGTGAGTTGGTTTTTGCTAGATTGATTGTTGCAAAAATCTGCTTAATCAAGGTACTCTAAAAAATTGCTGCAAATAATGCTTCGGGTTCGATAGATTTCAGCATTAATAAAACATAAATAATAATAAACATAATAATTTAGTTAAACATGGGATGTTAAATGGAAGCGATCACACTTTTAATCAATAATATTAACGGCATCGTTTGGGGTATTCCCATGCTGGTGATGATATTAGGCGTTGGGTTATTTTTATCGATTGGTTTAAAGTTCATGCCAATCCTCAAGTTAGGCACAGGTTTTAAATTACTATGGTCAGGCAGAACGGTCACTGACGAAAGTGAAAAAGGCGATGTGAGCCCTTTCAATGCATTAATGACCTCGCTGTCTGCCACTATCGGTACCGGTAATATTGCTGGTGTTGCTACCGCAATTGTAATCGGTGGTCCAGGCGCCTTATTTTGGATGTGGTGTACCGCATTAGTGGGCATGGCAACCAAATTTGCTGAAGCGGTATTAGCGGTAAAGTTTCGTGAAACTGACAGCAATGGCGATCATGTTGGCGGCCCTATGTATTACATCAAAAATGGCTTAGGTAAAAAGTGGGCTTGGTTGGGTACCGCCTTTGCGTTTTTTGGTATGTTTGCAGGGTTTGGTATTGGTAATACTGTGCAATCAAATTCGGTAGCAGACGCATTAAGCAGTAACTTTGGTGTGCCGAGTTGGATTACGGGTGTGGTGCTAATGGTATTAGTTGGCGCAGTGTTAATGGGCGGTATTAAGCGTATTGCTGAAGTTGCAGGCAAGCTTGTGCCATTAATGACGGTATTTTATATCACTGCCGGACTTGCAGTATTAGTGGTTTATATTGATCAAGTGCCTGCGGCGTTTGAGCTGATTGTGCATAGTGCATTCAATCCCGTTGCTGCCCAAGGCGGTTTTGCTGGGGCAGCTGTTTGGGCGGCGATTCGTTTTGGTGTGGCACGTGGGGTATTTTCAAATGAAGCTGGCTTAGGCAGTGCACCAATTGCCCACGCTGCGGCAAAAACCAATAACCCAGTTAAACAAGGCCTAGTAGCAATGTTAGGTACGTTTATCGACACCATTATTGTATGTTCTATCACCGGCTTAGCCATTGTTGTTTCTGGCTCGTGGACATCGGGTGAAAATGGTGCAGCCTTGACCTCGCTGGCATTCTCCCATGCGTTGCCAATGGGTAATTACATTGTGGCAATTGCATTGGCTATATTTGCATTTACCACCATTTTGGGTTGGAGCTTTTACAGTGAAAAGTGCGTGCAGTACTTATTTGGTGATAAAGCCGTTAAGCCATTCCGTTTAATATTTACCTTAGTTGTGCCGATAGGGGCAATTAGTTCACTAGAGTTTATTTGGCTATTAGCTGATACGTTAAATGCCATGATGGCGCTACCAAACTTGATCGCATTAATGTTATTAAGCCCAGTAGTATTCGGGTTAACCCGCGAGTATTTTGCAAAACAAAAAGCACTTAAAAAAGCGAAAGTATAAAGCGTCAGCACTATAAACAATAAAAGGCATATGTGAATGACATATGCCTTTTTAGTGAGAATAAATTCTCTGTGTGTTGACTCAATTAATCCGAGTTATTATCAAATTCAGAGTCATCAAATAAATCAGCTTCTGGGGTTTTGAAGGTGACTTTGTTAAAAGAGCGCGCAAAGTGACGCTGCACCCCTTTCAAATCAATATTACCAATGCCTGATGCAAAACCAAACCATGCATATAGACCACTAATGTCTGCAAACATTGGTGGAAGATACTTGGGGCCAGCGATGACACCTTCTTGATAAGCCTGATAGAGATCGGGAATATCTTCGATAGCTAGCTTACCTAAAAACAGCATAGGAATAAGTTCGGGTAACCCAGTACTAATAGCACTGCGAATAAAGTTGATGTTTTCAACATAGCCGCGGACATAGGAAATATCTTTGGTAAAGAAACTGCCGCCTTGCACCATGCCGCCACGAAATACACGTTGGGTAACGCGGTAACTGTCTTTTGAGCTTAAGTGCAGGTTTCTAAAATATCGGTACACTTCGATAAAGTCAGCCCCTTGTTCAGCCATATCAACCGCAGATACGCGATCGCTGATACGTCTTGCTCTGCCTGGGTTAGAGCTTAGGGTTAACATCTCCATCAACACTGCCAGACCTTCCTGTGAGGCGGTCACGCGTGGCGAGCCTACACTAAGCCAGGTTGCATGGGGTTGAGCACGTCCATTGAGCGTGGTGCCGACATGCACCCAACCTTCATGGACTTCATACACATTCATATCTGATTCGCTGAACATGGCGCGGGTGTTTATTTTAACCGTGTCACCGCCGACAGCGGCATCTGACACAATACCATCGCTAAGTTTTACGTATATTTGGTCATCATGAAAGTAATTAACCAGTCGTTGACTGAGCTGGTTTACTGCCTCTGGTGCTGTGATGATTTTAGGGTGTTGCTTACTCATATGTCTTGCTGCAGGCAATGAAAAAATATGACTTAGCCTGTCACCTAACTGACGTAATGTATGGCGATCTCCGTGTAATTTATGACTGGCACTACCATAAAGCTCTTGGCTGAGTTTGCCAAACATGGGTTTACCACGGTTATTAAGCATATCGATCACAATGCGATATTGGTCGACGTTGGCGATGAGTATTTTGCCTAGTTTGTCTTTCTTTCCTAAGCCTTTTTCAATTGCAGAACGAAGGCCTTTTAAGTCTTGTTGGGTTTTATCTGTATTGAAAGACAGTGGGATAGAGTCATAAAAGTCAGTGCTAATTTCTGGTAATACTTTGGTTTGTTTGGCTAAAAATTTGTCTTCGATTTCACGTGGCCATTTAATGGTGTCGAGGATTTTAATCGGTGCTTGTATACGGATTAACTCATCCGAAAAACGGCGAATATCTTGTTGATAACGAGTTAAAGCATCAGACATTGCATTACCTATGGTTTGATAAATCGTAGCAAAGTGAGCCAATGTTCTCATTAATTGCTTGGTTTCACCAATTGAAAATTTTCATCTGCCATGGATTAATTCGGTGCAATTGCACAGGTTTGAGATCTAAATAAGATGCATTTATTTTTAAGTTATTGAATTTGTTATGACAATTAGTTGGCGTAATCACTGCTTTAACATCTTATGCTAAAGAGGGAGTGGTATATGGCTGCAATGAGTTTTTTAAGTGTTATTGCACGTTATCATGAGCATGAATCGGTTATTCATGAATTATTGGATTCCATTATATTAGGGTTAAGTGATGCATCGATATTTCATCATCCTACTTCAGACAAGGTGTTTACTGGGCTAGCTAAGAGCTATCCTTTTGTGCAATTGCTGTATCTACTTGATAAAAATGGCACTCAAGTGAGCGACAATCTTGTGGTGTCTCAAGGCAAAGTTAAATTATCTGCTAAGGGGCGTGATACCGACAGAAGCCATCGTCCCTATTTTACCGGTTTAGCGGAGCAAGACAGTAGCCGTTATATTACTAGTCCTTATTATCGATTGCTGGCTCAGCCTGCGCAAAATGATCCGTTACTGCTTTTTGGTATTATTATTTTTCTGATCCTTGCTCTGGCCATTTTCGACTTGGGTAAAACGATTTTGGAAGAAGAAGTGTTAATGCATAAAGATATATTTCGTCATAGCTCAACACGGCGAACGATAACCTGCTTTATTTCCACCATCTTAATCGCAATTTCGATAGAAGCTTTGTTAACTATGTTTAAAGCTTCTTTAGGGGAGGAGCAATTGTTGACTCAAAATCAGCAACAAAAATTTAATCGATTGTCTTAAGGATTGAGTTTTTACAGCGATTAAAATAATAAACCATCGTGTTAACGGCTTACCAATAGCAGTTGTAACGATGGTTTTTTATTGGTGTGATGGTTATGCGACTAGAAGAAGTCGTCATCACCAATGGCTTTTCTAAGCTGTGCTTGTTCAAGAAAATCTTCTAAACGCCTTTTTATCTGACGTTTATGTTGCAGATTCTCTGCTCCTTTAGCACTTCTTGGTGAAGTCATCGCTTCAATTTCTGTATCGTCAGGCACTCTTTCAGTGATATTAGCCATAATAAAACCCTCATAACCAATGGTAAACAACAGTACTAAACCAATGAGCTCTTTCTAACTAAAAAATTATCCTTAGAAAAGCAAAATATATTGTTCGATATGAACAGTTTTTTTTACCTTCATGATTTGAGCTTAGCAGTTATTTACTTACAAGCTAATTGAGCGTTAAAGATAGGAAGGAGTGGCTTTGTGCTTTTTAGGTATTTGGCAATTATATTGGGGATGTTGATCTTTGGAGCTGAATTTTTAATACACAAACGCCACCCAAAGGTGGCGTTAAGGCAATTTAACACACTAATGTTAATTGCTTACTTTGCAGGCTAGTAAATAATTAACATGGTAGTACTGTTATAGATCAAAGCTGTATGAATAACCTAAAACAACTTTAGCATCATCATCTGCTAAATCTGTGTTAGATACCATGAAAGAGACGGTGCCGACATCGGTATCAGCGCTTAGTGACACATTGTAGTCAGAATAAGTTTCGCTAAAGATATTTTTAACCACATCGCCTTGTGAATATCCATAATGTACGCCTAGGCTGACTTTTTCTGTTAAAGGAAAGCTGACATTGGCTTGCAAGTAACTCCAATCAGTTTCGCTGTCAGCACCAGAGACATCTGAGTCTGCATTAACGACTTTTGAATAACCGAGTTCTAGCCATTTCCAACCAAGTAAAAATGTTATTTCACCAAAATCATAGCTGCTGTCAGCATCTGGATAAGCGTAATATAAATAACTCACGTCATAAGTGAAATCTTCACCGAATTCACCTGAATATCCAGCATAAAAGTCAGCTTCATAGGTTGCTGCGTCACCAAAATCAACATTTGATGCCCAAGTGCCAGCATAAAAACCAGATTCGTGTGCGTAATCAATTCCACCCTGTACCGCTACAGCACCATCTGTCTGGGTGACTCCTCGCCATAAGTAGTTAGATGTCGCGCCAATATTAGCGGAGACTTCGGCAAAAGCTGTGCTGCTAAGCAGTAGCGTGCTTGATAATGTAACGGCTTGTAATAGTGATTTTTTCATCATCTTTCCTCAAGGTTTATTATGCATTTACATACCGTGTATGTCAGGACGTGAATACTTCATATATCGAGACAGGCTAGTAAATGTTGGTTTATCTGTATTGAATTAAGCGAAGCGTGTGCCAAGATTAAAACTTGTTTTATATTAGGTGGTTAGATTTATTTAGCCATTTTTAACATGTTTGTTGCTTTGTCATGGTGCGACATTGCACTTGGTTTGGGCACTAGACTAAGTTTGCGTAGCGAACGCGAGGGGAGCTAGACGTTGCTTGGAAAATGATATGCTTTTGTATTGGCAGGATGATGATTTGTTACAGGGTAAACTATTTTGGGGAGGGCAAGTTGACTGAAATTCGGGTATAAAAAAACCTCCAAAAGGAGGTTTTTAAAAACAACAATTAACATATTTTTAGTTAACGCTATCTTTTAACGTTTTACCTGCTTTGAACTTAGGCACAGTTGCAGCAGCAATTTGGATTTCTTTACCGGTTTGCGGATTACGACCAGTACGTGCAGCACGTTGTGAGGTTTCAAATGATCCAAAACCAACGATAGAAATTTTTTCGCCGTTTTTCATTGCTTCAGTTACCGCTGCTTCAAATGATTTTAATGCACGGCCAGCTTCTGCTTTAGTTAGATCTGCGTTTTCAGCAATTTTTGCAATCAGTTCACTTTTGTTCATATTGATATTCTCTGCTTTCCATAGAAATGTTTCAAAACGTGGTTAACATGCCATAAGCGTTGACGCTTTAAAAGTATTTTGTCCGATAAAAGAGTAAAAAGAGTGTGAAATGCGCACTATGTTACTCTTCGAGCAGTTGATATAAGATCCGTTTGACTAAATTAGGTTCAAAAGGCTTATCACAAAGGGCATTCACTCCAGCACTGGATACGTTACTTAAATGGGTGTCATTAGCCTCAGAGGAGACCATTAAAATAGGAATGTGTGACTGTTGGCTTTCATTACGAATATATTGTGTTAGTGCTAATCCATCAACACTGGGCATGTTGTAATCGGTAATCACTAAATCATACATATTATGCTGCATTAAATTAATCGCTTGTTGACCATCTTCTGCTTCCGTAATAATTCTTATGCCTAAATTACCAATAGTCCTTTTGATCACGTTACGTGCTAAACGACTATCATCAACTACCAGAACTCTTAGGTTATGCACATCAAAATGGCTCAAATCTAATTCGTCATTACTGATTAAATCTATGGTTGAATTTAATGCGCGAGCTAAATGATCGGCATTAAAAGGCTTTGGTAAAATAGCTACTACACCGGACTGTCTAAAAATTTCAAGTTGTTCGCGGCGGCATTCACTCGACACCAACATAAACTGAATATCTTGGTATTCTGGCTTTTGCTTGATATAAGCCAGTAAATCTGTCGCTTCGCCATCTGAAAAATGTAATGCACTGGTAATTAAGTCAGGCTTATGACGAGCAATAATGGCTTTGGCATCAGCCAGAGTGGTGGCGGTTTGAATGCTGACAACGCCTTCTTGTTGTAAGTGAGACATGATGATTTTTCGTTGAGTCTCAGACGGCTCAAGCAATAAAATAGATAATTCGCTAGGGGATAAACTGTGCATTTATTAAACTCTTTATTATTGGTTGCAACTAGATAGATTATAGCATATACACATTAAGTACATTATCATCAAATACGTCCTCAGAAATCAGTGTTCACTGGGTCTTTAAGCGCTGGAATGATTCAGATACTGACGGACTTTATGGTTTAGTGCAGCCCACCATTGTAAGGTAATTAGGCTTGTTGCTGTGCATGTCACCATCCAAATCGGAATGATTTGGCCATTAAATTCAATTATCACGTCTTCAGGAGTAATTTGAAACGCGATCAATGCAGTTGTGCCCATCGCAATTAACACTAAGGTTTGCAATCCTAGATGAAAAAACAGCACTATTTTAGCCCATTTTGCCTGCATCAATAGGCCCACTAAAACGGGTAAAACCCCAAGGGTTAGTATGTCGAAAGCCGCATGTTGAGTCGCGCGCCAAAGGGCGATAAGGGTAAATAAGGTGTATAAAGCAATCAGTAATATAATCCCCAAAGGGCGCTTAACCTGTGTCATTTTGTTCACTTGATTGAGTGTATTTAGGATAGAATATCGTAATTTAGTGGATATTGGGAAAGTTCAATGACTGAAACACAATTTTGGCAACTGGTTACCCGCACTCAAGCTGATCAGTCTTCTGAACAAATCGTGCAGCAATTACAGCAGTCACTCGATTCTTTAGATGATGAGTCATTAAAGGCATTTGATAAAATGTTTGGCCAACAATTACGTCGAAGCTACCAATGGGCTATTTGGGGAGCTGCTTATATTGTGACTGGGTGTGATTCTGATTATGCCTTTACTGAGTTTCGGTGTTTTATTTTGTCATTGGGTCAAGAATGGTATGACAAAATTATTGCTCAACCGGATAGCTTAGGTGATTTGGCTGATTGGCCATTAAAAGATAATTATGCATATCCCTTTATTGAAGATTACGATTTAGTTGCCGGCCAGTTATATGAAGATCGCAATGAAGATGAGCTCCCGTTTGTGCCTTCTGGCAATAAAAAGCCCGAGGGGAAAAAGTTCTCGACTAAACCTAAAGTGTTAAAGCTAACTTACCCTAAATTAAGTGCACGATTCCCATTTTAATTAATACTTGTATTGACTTAAAAATGGTCTATGAGTCGAACCTTACATTCCCATAAGTAAAAGCCCCGACCAAAGTCAGGGCAATTATTACATCTATCGTGAGAGCGGTATTTCGTTCTGTACTGACTCACTATTGCTTTAGACAAGTTGACGTATCATTATCGTAAGATAAATTATATTGTTGGCAAATTTGAGCAACATATTGACCTTCTGCTTTTGCTATTTGCTGATTAAGTTGTTGCTCTGACGACAATTCTAGCTGTTGTTCATTTTGCATTATTTGTTGGCTTAATTGAATGCTCTGTTGCTCTATTACGTTACTGTGAAGGCCTCGCTCATTGGCTTGGCTTTGAGCTGAAATCGCCATTCCCACAACAAGAGTTGCTAATAAAGCTGCTAAAGAAACACGCTTGGTTGAATTAGTGATTAGTTTCATTGTTATGACTCCGTAGAATAAATATTAATTAGTCACGACGTTAGTTCCTTGAACAATCGCTAGTATAAAGACACTGTCTTTTCGTTGGAGTGATAGTAGCTTCAGTTTATTGAACCAAAGCTGAACGAAATATAAAAAAGCAGAATAATTAGTTTGTATGATTTTAATGCTTAAAAATAACGTTTTAATTAATTTATTAGAATTTGCTTTATGTTAAGCAAATGTACAGGTTCACTTTGTTAGAGTTGTTTCATCAAGTAAATATCTATTTAAATTTTTGCCTGGAGGCATTTTATGAACATTAACTATTTATTAGTGGTTGGGGCATTCGTCAGTAGCGTGGTAATTGCAGAAGAAGCCGAAGTTGTCAGCCCTATCACTGAGACAGGTATTGTTAAAGTAGAATGGCAAGAGCCTGATAACTACCGTGACATTAAGTCTTCAAATGAACTGCAATCACGCTTTGAAAATAGATTTTTTGAAGCAATAACAAAAAACATTAATAAACAGGCAGAGAAGATACTTAAGCCTAATCAAAAGCTTGAAATGCAGGTTTCTAATGTTGATTTGGCGGGGGATGTTCGCCCGACTTTTGGCGCAACAGTTGGTGATTTACGAATTGTCAAAGAGTTATACCCTCCAAGAATGACCTTTACGTATCAAATTTTGGAAGATAGTAAAGTTATTATCAGCGGTGATGAAAAGTTGACTGACATGGGTTTTTTAAATCGTATCAGTCGCATAAATGAACGTCCTTTCGAGGCCGAAACCAACATGTTGGATGACTGGTTAAAACGCACGGTTGCACCACAACTTGAGGCATCCAAAGCGCTTTAAGTAACATGTAATTTAATTAGTTCGTCTAAAAAAGGCAAAGTCGCTACCAGCGGGCTTTGCCTTTTTTACTAGCATTTAATATCGGCAGTTAATGTGGTGTCGTATTAGCAGTAATGTTTGGGAAGTTATTTACTTTGTTGTTTAAATGCCTGTAATGTTTGCAGTAGAATTGCCAATTTTTTTACAAATGCCTCAAGGGTTTCTGGTGCAGTGTGGACACTTTGTTCTATTGTTTCAAATTCTGTGGCAAGTTCTTGAACATAAGGTAAAAAACGGTTGCTGCTCTGGCTAAAGCCATGTTCTTCTGTGAATATAGCAATAAACTTACCGTGACCCGCCTTGCGAAGTTCATCTAAGCGAATATCGCAGTCAATGGCTTGTCGGTATGCGACTTGCATGTTTTCTTTTAACTGTTGAATGACTTTGGTGTACGGCATAAGAGTCTCTAAATCTAACGATAAATTTGTACAAATTATAAGGTTCTGACATGGATGCAACAAGGAAAAGTCACCATAGCGTGAATATGAATAGACAGGTGTTAACTATATTGAGTCTTAACGTGTTGAAAGTAATGAGTGTTAGTCAGTTTACTTTGCTGATCATATTGATAAGTTTTTTCATTTCGCCTCAGCTATATGCCGCAAAAGATGATCAAGCCCCTTTCTATAAAGTGACCTGGAAAAATCAACAAGCTTATTTACTGGGCTCTATTCATGTGGGCAAGGCTGACTTTTATCCTATGGCGCCTCAGATTGAACGCGCTTTTGAGCAAAGTGCTGCCTTGGTATTAGAAGCTGATGTCAGCAAAGCTGATACTACCAGGTTGTTACAACAATACGGCTATGCAGAGGCTGCACTACTGCAACAAGCCAAGCCAGTTACAGATAAGTATTGCCAGTCAATGGAGCAATTTTGTGTTGCGATACAACCATTTGCTCCTTGGTTACAAGCTGCACAAATCAGCATTATGCGTTTTAGCACTTTAGGCTATAGCGCAGAACAAGGGGTCGATGTCACCTTTGCTGCAAACCGGCAGTCTAAACCCTTATTGGAACTTGAAAGTGTGGCTTTTCAATTTGAGTTAATCTCCTCTTTTAGTCAACAAAGCCAAATTCAAATGTTAGATGAGGCGGTCAATGCCACTGACGCTGAAATGCTTGAATTAATCGGCGCATGGCGTAATGGTGATAAAAAACAGTTAGCTAATATTATGGAGCAACAAGCTGGTGACTCTGATGAGTTATTGAATAAGTTGTTATGGCAGCGAAACCACACCATGAGCGACAAAATGCTGTTGTTGATGCAACAAAAAGCTCAACAACAGTTATTTTTTATTATCGGTGCGGGTCATTTAGTCGGGCAACAAAATATACCTCAATTGCTACGTCAACAAGGAGCCAAAGTACAAGATTGTTGGCAGCAAAGCTGTAATTAAAGCTACATTAATGACAGCGGCTAGCTGCCGTAGATGTCATCGTATTAATAGGATTAATCAAGTTAAAATGATATTGAGTTATGTTTTGAAATGCGTTTAAGCTTGTTTAGCCAAAAAGTGTACATAACGACCAAGTGATAAATAGGGTTCGCGCTGCGAATAAAGCAGCTCCATGTCAATCAGCTGTTTAGCATCGAAATTAGGCGGTAATTGATTTTTTAAATAATCATTTATCACTCGAACACCAGACTGACAAATCATTTGCAGCTGCCATTGGTTAAACCATTGGCGGACATCTTCGATATATAAAGGATGTGTAGGGGTTAAACCGACTTGCTTTTTAACTTTCATATCACGCATTACATAATCAAAATTACCTGAAATTAGGCTATGAAAACGCATTGCCTCTTTGTTGTAAAACATCAAAGAGAATAACCCTTGTGGCTTTAATAAGGGTAATAAACCCTGCAATGTTGATTGTGCATCGATTAGCCATTCAGCCACAGCATGGCATAAAATAATATCAAACTGGCCATTAAGCTCAGGTGTTAAAGCTTGAATAGGGCTGTGGAGCAAGGTGATATTTAACGGTGTTGCATGGGCATCAATTTGTTGCTGCGCCTCGGCCAACATTTGCGCTGAAATATCGCACAGCACTACTTCGTGTCCTAGTTTAGCTAATTTTTGGCTGAGTAAACCAAAACCGCCGCCGGCATCTAATATTCGTAGCTGGGGATGATTTATGGCGGCCAATGCACTGATGGCAGGCTCAAGATCGCGCCACAATACTGCTGCTCGAATATCACCTTTTGTGGTGCCATAGATATTTTTGGCAAATTTTTGGCTAAGTTTGTCGAAGTTAGTGTCTTGCACAATACATCTTTTGATTAGTTTGACAGACGCTCATTTTGCAACGACTGTGATGGTGGGTAAAGCTAAAAATAACAGTATTTAAGCCATCAATTCATGATAAATATTAAGTGTTAATTCAAGTATTTCAATATTAGGGAAATACTGAGTTATAATATTAGCCTATGGCGCAAGGCGTGCCGTTTAAAAAGGGTTGTCACATTGAGTTTCGATTACAAAATTGATTTAAAAGCGATGCCATCGCTTTTTACACTTTATCGCAAAATATTTTTCAGCCGTAAACCTGGTTGGGATAAAAAACCGTTACCTAAAATTGAGATTCAAACTGACAATGTTTTTTTATCAAATGATAAAGTGCGTCAATACGCTAATGTCTGTGGCTTTCAATTTGATGAAAAAGTATTACCACCCACTTATTTGTATGTACTGGCCTTTCGTCTACATGCGGTTATATTTGCGCACAAAGCGATTACCTTTCCTTTGCTTGGCATGATCCACCTTAAAAACAGTATTAGTGTATTTCGTCCAGTGAAAACGAATGAGATATTGACCCTAAAGTGTCAGCTTACCAGTAGCACTGAAACCGATGCAGGGTTAGAGTTTGTACTTGAATCGAGTGTTTATGCAGCAGAAGAGTTAGTTTGGCAAGCGCATTCAACCTACTTGTACCGCATTGAGTCAGCTAATCGTCGTCCTCGTCCACCTCGAGCATCTGATATGGCATGGGAAAATATACAGCAATGGCGCTTAACCGAAGACTTAGGGCGTCATTACGCCAAAGCATCGGGTGATTACAATCTAATCCACTTACACCCGTTATTGTCAAAACGATTCGGTTTTGAGCGAGTACTTGCCCATGGAATGTGGTCAAAAGCACGTTGTATGGCGCAGTTAATGCCATTTGTTGGCGAGCGTCCATTTACCGTGGATGTGGAATTTAAGCTGCCGGTATTTATGCCATCAGAAGTTACTTTTGCCTATGAGTCGCTTGCTGATGGTAAGTGTTTTGAAATGCGTGATGTAAAGGGTAAACGCCCTCATTTACATGGCAAAATGCGTTATCTAGATTAGTTAACTTACCCTCATATTTTAGTAATATGAGGGTAATTGATGTTTACGCAACGCTGTGTCCCGTTGATGCTTGCCAAATACTAAACCATTGTTGCTTGGTTAATTGAATAGTGCTGGAGTTAACTGCACTACGAATTCGCTCAATGTTACCGCTGCCAATAATAGGTGTCGGTTTACTGGGTAACATAGCGACCCAAGCATAAATGACCTGACTTATATCTGATGTTCCTACCTGTTCAGCCACCACAGTTAAACAGCTTCTTAATCGTATAGCTTGCTCTGTTTGCTCACTAAATAATGTACCGCCTCCTAAACATGACCATGCCATAGGGCGTATATTTAATTGTTGGCATTGATCCAATACACCGTCGTGCAAATGGGTTAAGCATTGCGGTGATATTTCCACTTGATTGGTGATCAGTGGGGCGTCTAACCGTGACTGCAACAAAGTGAAATGATGGGGCAAAAAGTTGGATACCCCAAAATGGTTTACTTTACCTTGCTGTTTTAACTGCAAGAAAGCCTCAGCAACCTCATCCGCTTGCATTAAAGGATCGGGGCGATGAATGAGTAATGCATCTAAATAGTCGGTTTTTAACTCGACAAGTGAACGCTCAACGCTACTAATAATATGCTGTTTACTGGTGTCGTAATGGTTGACGTAACGATTGTCGAAACCATCAAATGCGGGTTTGATACCGCACTTACCAATAAGCTGCATTTGTTGGCGTAAATGCGGTGCAAGAGCAAGGGCCTCTCCAAATAAGGTTTCACATTGATACACGCCATAAATATCAGCGTGATCCATGCTGGTTACCCCAAGTTCAAGATATTGTTCAATAAGTGTGAGTCGTTGTTGAGGAGTCATGTTCCATGCATCAATACGCCAAAAGCCGGCAATAAAATCTGAAAATTCAAAATGAGAGGTTGTCATGGAATATCCTAATGTAGTTTGACGGTAAATTGTTCCGCTGAATTTTCGGTACACTATTTTTAGTGGGTAAGTTATTTTTGATCAGTGAGTTGATTAAAAGATCCTGTGAATAAACGATGTATCTTTGGCGTACCAACAATCGGATATTTTATCATAAAATGTTTCTATCACTTAACCAATAAGCTTTTGGCATTAAGCTAATATTAGCCCATAATACACCGCTGATTTAATAGGGTTGTTGACGTTATTTAGGCTAAGTTACGTTTGATGAGTGATGTTTACCCCGCAAGGATTTTTAGATGTTATTACAGTGTGCGTTTTGTCATAAAGGATTTTCAGTAGCCAGTGTCACGCAAAGCCGTGGTAAGGGTCTTGGTTCACATATTCAATGCCCTAAGTGTGGTGCTTGGTTAGGACGGAATAAGTGGCTAACATCAGCTAAAGTGATAGGCTTTTACAGTGCGGTGGCAGCGGGAGTTGCTGGATACTTTTTAGATAATGTGATGCATATAGTTACCCCAACAATCATACTATCTGTCATATTAGTTGGGATAACGCATATTATGGATCACTTAATATTAATTGAAGCGCCGGAAGAACCTGCTCAAAACATAAAAGCTGATTAATCTATTACCTGTACTTGTCCCTCTAAAGAGGCTTCTACCCAGTAGATACCACCGAGTACAACCACGCCAATGATTACCATAGTGAGAATAATACCGATGTTGTCACGTATAAAGTTAGCCATGGTCAGTCCTATTTTTACAATTTAACAGAATATGTGCCAATGTTACGAATAACAGCTTAAGTTTATCTTAATTTGATAAAGTCTTTGGTTGAATAGCCAAGCCGCGAATAAAGTGACGCTAGAAGTGATTTGTAACAATCTATAGCTTGCTTTTTCAATACTGTCTTTTAGAATTGTGCTCCTTATTACATCTTCTTAAGTTTGGTATTTTTGTGAGATTTAGCCTTCAGTTAAAGCAACATATCGCAATTTGGCTTTGTGCCATTCTGCTGGTATTGGCTTTTGCTGCGTCAAATCACAGTACTGAACACCATGAAGACGGCGTAAACTCCCATCACTGTACTTTGTGTTTTCATCAGCATCAGCTGAATAAAGTACTGCATTCATTTTCTTTTTCTATTCCCATTCAAAAGCAACAATACCAAGTTAGTATTGATGTGTTGCCTGTTTTTACCTCAGTTAGTACCTTTCATTATTACAGTCGTGGCCCTCCCACTATCGTATAGACCCATTACAAATTGTGATTAATTTTTAATTGAATCGTCAGCAATGATTGCTTTGACGATCGTGAGTTTATGGTTCTAGTGTTGCTAAATAAAATGGCAAGCTAGAACGTAGGGAGCATGTATGTCTGTTTTAAAAACACCTTTATCTTTAGTCGCTATCGGCTGTGCGTTTACTGCTGTTGCTGTTATGGCGGAAGACTCAAGTTTAACTAACCCAAATATCAGTGCCGTGCTAGATGGCTATTATCAGTCGGGTGACCGCGCTATGTCTGAACGTGCTGAAGGCTTTGGCTTAGGTGAAACCGAATTGGCTATTAGCGCCAATATTGACGATATGTTCTACGGCAAGGTGACAGCAGTATTAGCCAGCCATGACGGTGATACTGAGTTAGAGTTAGAAGAAGCCTTTATTCAAACTATGGCATTACCTGCTGGTTTATCAGTTCGCGCAGGACGTTTTTTATCTGATGTGGGATACCTTAACAATCAACATCTTCATACTGATGCTTTTGCCGACCGTCCAGCCGCTTACCGTGCATTTTTAGGCGGACATTATTTTGATGATGGTTTACGCGTTAGCCTGGTTGCTCCAACAGATATTTATTGGAACTTAGGTCTTGAAGTGTTTCAGGGTGATAAAATGCACGCCGCAGATGAACATGGTGAGCGTGACTTTAGTGATTTGGGTGTGTATACCGCTTTTACCAAGCTAGGTGGCGATATTGGTGTTGATAGCTCTTGGCAGCTAGGCTTAGCTTACCTTGGTAATGACAATGGTAAATTGATTGGCGAAGAAGAACGCGATCATGCCGACGAAGGCGATGCTCATGATGCCCACGAGGGACATGATCATAGTGCTAACTATACTGGTGAGAATACCTATATTGCCGATTTTGTTTATAAATGGGCACCTAATGGTAATTATAAATATCAACACTTAACTGTAAGTGGCGAGTACTTTCGTGTAACGGATATTTTTGGCGTTGAAGAGCTTGACCACGACCATGCAGATGAAGGCGATCACGATCATGGCATGTTAGGTGAAGACGCTAATAATGACTATCATGAAGGTTGGTATGTCAGTAGCGTATATCAATTAAACCCAAATTGGTCTACGGGTTTACGCTATGGTGAAGTTGATACTTTTGAAGCTCATGGTGATCATTTACATTCACAAAAGTTAAAAGAAACTGAAATCAGCTTAGCTTGGCATCACAGCCATTTCTCAACAGTTCGCCTGCAATATACTCATCAGCAAGGGACTAACTTTGAGGGTTTTGAAGACGACAATATCATCACTTTACAATATGTTATGACATTAGGAGCTCACGGTGCACATCAATTCTAGAATGATTAAAATGGCTGCAGGGCTTGCGTTGATATGTTCCGCATCGGCCAATGCAGAGTTAAACGTATTTGCTTGTGAGCCAGAATATGCCGCATTGGCGCAGTCACTTGCGCCTGGTGCAAAAGTATATTCCGCCACTACAGCGATGCAAGACCCGCACTTGGTGCAGGCTCGGCCAAGCTTAATTGCCAAAATGCGCCAGGCTGATTTAGTGGTTTGTGCTGGTGCTGACCTGGAGATTGGTTGGTTACCTATGTTGCAGATGAAGGCGTCTAACAACCGAGTGCGTTCAACTGATACCGGATTATTTTATGCCGCCGAACATACTGACACCTTAGATAAACTCGATACTGTCGATCGTTCTATGGGTGATGTGCATGCTAAAGGTAATCCACATTTGCATTTCGATCCTGTTAAGGTGCTTGAAGTCGCTCAAGGTTTATCTGTTAAATTGATCCAGTTAGATCCGGATAATAAAGCGGATTATGAACAGGCATTGAGTCTTTTTAGCAGTCAGTGGCAAGCTAAAATTCCACAGTGGCAACAACAAGCGCAAAGTCTGAAGGGTAAAAAAGTTATCGCTTACCATTCTAGTTTTCGTTATTTGTTTAACTGGACCGGAATAGAGCAGGTGGCAGACTTAGAGCCTAAACCTGGTTTAGCACCAACAAGCAGTCATTTAGCCACTTTACTTGCTCGTGCTGAAAAGGGCGATGTAATGGCGATTATTGTGGCATCTTATCAAGATGAACGTGGTGCAAATTGGTTAGGTGAACGGGCTAATCTTAAGGTTATTACCTTACCTATGTCGATTGGCGGGAATGAGCAAAGTACTGACTTAATCAGCTTGTACGATAATGTGTTGTCGTTATTAAACGGGGTGAAATAACTCATGTTTGATTTCGAACTTGCCTCCATTCTATTGCCAGCCTTAGTGGCTGGCTTGCTGGTGTTATCCACTCATGTGGTGCTAGGTCGGCAAGTGTTAAAGCGTGGCATAATCTTTATAGATTTGGCCATTGCTCAGGTTGCTGCACTTGGTGCTATTGTGTCGCATATTGATCACGATATTGAGAATATCCCTTTTTCACATGTGTGGATGCCAGCGCTATTCGCGTTAGCTGGCGCGGGTGTAATAGCTTGGATGGCACGTAAATTTGAAGGTGAGCTTGAGGCTTTTATTGGTTGTTTTTATGTGCTGAGTGCCGTGGGGGCTATGTTGCTGTTAGCCAATGATCCACACGGTGCTGAGCTGTTAAAACAGTTAATGTCGGGTCAAATATTGTGGGTGAGTTGGTCACAATTAATTTTACCCGCAGCAGTCTCAGCAGTTATTTTAGCCGCTATTGCGATTAGGCCTAACTTACTCGAAGGCATGAGTTTTTACTTTCTATTTGCGATTGTAATTACTTTGTCGGTGGAGCTTGTAGGGGTTTATTTAGTCTTTAGTTCGTTAATTTTACCGGCACTTGCACTGAATAAATACTTAGGTAAAGCAAGATTAGTATTGGCTTATATGGTCGGCATTATTGGTTATGTTAGTGGCTTATGGTTATCAGCCAGTTATGACTTACCCAGTGGTGCCGCTATTGTTGCTACTTTAGCTATTAGTGCTTTAGTATTTAGATTAGCCATTGCACAAATGAATAAAACCTCGCCAATAGTGATGAATTAAATTATTTATTGTTCATCTATAAAGGCTTGTAGTTCATAAATAGTCTGTATCATTAGGCGAAATCGACGGTTTGTGTTGGTTTCGCCTTTTTTGAGCGTACACATGTATGCAAAATTGATTGAGTCAACTTACAGCCATCGTTATACTGTCGCCAATTAATCTGCAGGAGTCTGTTGTGCTGCTAATCGCTCGTACGTTAATACTTGCCATACTATTGTGCCTCGCGTTTGTTTTGGTACTTATTTTATGCATCGTTCGCCCTATGCACCGTGACAATGTTCATGTGTTGGCTAGGATTTTTTCCTCAGTATCGCCAGTGCTCGGCATTAAGGTGATAACTCGTCATGTACAACCTGATGTAGTTAATCAACAGAATATCTATTTAGGTAACCATCAAAACACTTTCGATCTTTTTACCCAAACATCAGCAGTGCCTAAAGCGACTGTGAGTTTAGGCAAAAAAAGCTTGGCATGGGTTCCCTTGTTTGGGCAAATTTACTGGTTAACCGGTAATATTCTTATTGATCGTAAAAATCGTTCTAGTGCATTTGATACTATGGCAAAAACGGTTAAGAAAATGCAACAAAAGTTATTGTCGGTATGGATTTTTCCGGAAGGCACCCGTTCACGGGGTCGTGGCTTATTACCGCTTAAGGTTGGTGCTTTTCATACCGCGATAGCAGCTCAAGTGCCAGTTGTGCCGGTATTGGCATCTTGTCAGGCGCATATTAAGCTAAATCGTTGGAACAACGGTGTGGTGATTGTTGAAATGATGGCACCAATAACTACCCAAGGTATCGATAAAGCAGACGCAAAACTTTTTGCAGTGCAAGTACATACTATTATGGCAAAGCGTTGGGCAGAGCTAAATCTAGAAGCGGCCGAATTAATGGCTAAACCTACGGCTTAAGATAACGTATAATAGCCAAATTATTGCCTTATCTATTTTAAAGTCTTGGAGTACGTTATGTCCGTCGAACGTCAGTTGAAAGAACAGTTAGCCGAAAACCGCGAAATTGTTGAAACCCTTATTGCTGATGGTTCAGAACCTGATGCTGAATACACAATTGAACATCATTTTTCATCGAATAATTTTGATCGTTTAGAAAAAGCGGCTGTTGAAGCGTTCAAAATGGGTTTTGAAGTGAATGATGCTGAAGAGATGGAATTAGAAGATGGATCTATTATCTTCTGTTTTGATGCTATCTCAAATCATAAGTTAGAGGTTTCTTTACTGGATCAAGCTTGTGAGCAGCTGATTGCTATTGCGGTCAAACAAAAGGTCGATTATGACGGCTGGGGCACCTACTTTGTTGGTGACGTTGAAGAGGGTGAAGAAGACGACGATGGTTATGACGATGACGGCTTTGAAGATGAAGATGAAGACGACTATGAAGATGATGATAACAGTGTTAAAAAGCACTAGGTTTAACAGTATTCGATTAAATTGCGTTGCTTAACATTAGGCTCGTTTTAAAGCCAACACCAAACATAAAAACCACTATTTAGAGTGGTTTTTATGTTTACGGCTTATGCTTAATTTACTCGACTTACGCGCGGCTTATTCGTTATCGGTAAATACTACACTCTGGTTTCGGCCGTTTTGTTTCGCTTGATAAAGCGCCTTATCCGCACCTGATAACCAAGTAGAGCAGTTCTCCGTGCTAGGTTTGATCTCGTTAATCCCCAAGCTTACAGTAACTTTAATGATACGGTTATCACTTATTATCTCTGAGGCTTCAATTTTTTTCCGTAACCTTTCTGTAAAATATAAGGCGTCTGCAGAGCCTGTTTTAGCCAATACAATAGCAAACTCCTCTCCGCCATATCGGCCTGCACAATCGGTTTCACGTAAAGACTGCTTTAATAAATGGGCGATATGCTGAATGACTTTATCGCCCGCGGGATGACCATAGGTATCGTTTACACTTTTAAAGTGGTCAATATCGATCATCACTAATGTTGCTTGATCTTGATAACGAATATTGCGTTCATACTCACGTTCCATACAGTTTTGCCAATGTCGGCGGTTGTATAGTTGAGTTAATCCATCAGTTTGACTTAATTCTTCAAGTTGTTCGTTCATTGCTTTGAGCTGTAATCTATTGACTGCGACATCACTGACATCGTAAACAATAATACTCATATGGGTGATATTACCCGTCAATGAGGCTAACGGCAGCAAAGTAATGTTTTGGTACATAAAGTCAGCACGGCCAGTGATTGGACGATAGTTTTTAAACTTAAACACGTATGGTCGTTGTTCCCAGCTGATGAAAGTGCGGTTTTTGAGTAAAAAAACCGATTCCATTTTCTGTTTTAACCAGTCAGCAGGGACTTCTGGTAACTCGGTAAACAGATTTTTGCCTTTAATAAAATTCGGTGAAATACCACTGTGGTTTTCCATAAACCCATTCCACAGTTGAATATTGTAATTGCGATCTAACACAATCAAGCCGACATCTATGGTTTGCACCATATCGATAAGCCAATGTAGTTCGTTCATCGCATCGTGATCATTTGACATATTAACAATATCCAACTTTTAATCGAGAAGATAACCAAGCTTAAAATTAAGCGTAGGTATCGAGTCTTCGGTAAACAGTAGCAGTAAGTCGCATTGGATATTGTAATCTTCAATGCGATAATTAATTTCCATTGCAAGTGTACGTTGCCACTTTTCTGAGCTGGCATGAATAAGGTCGTTAACAGTGCAATGACGTCCCAATACAATTGGGTGGCTTTGACTAAATTTCATATCCAGTTGTTCAGAAATGCCGCTTAAAAAAGCGCCTATCAGCACATTGCCGGTATCCATTAACACTTCAACTTCGGTGTGGGTTTGTTCTTCACTATTAATTTTCATCAGTTTTGCCATATCTTCAAAACTGGAATCATGAAACAGCAGCAATGCCTCGCCAGCGACACCAGCACCAATAAAGCCTTGGCAAAGAGCCGATATTGAGGATGAATCTTCAGTAGCTTTAAGTGCCATGGTCAATTCACTGACCTCTAACACGTTAACATTGGGAATAGGTAACACCACAAAAACATCAAGCAGTTTTGACAGTAAATCAGCTGCACGCCCCATAGCAACGTTAGCAATTTCTTGGCAAGCATCACGTAGGTCGACTTTGACCATAGGCTTTATATCAGCTTCAGCACCCTGAGTCAGAGTTAATATGCCATATTCTTGTAAAATATGGCTGATAGCATCTGCGCTAACAGGTTTTTGGATAAAGTCTAATGCGCCTAATGCCTTAACGCGCTCATGGGCTTTTATTTGAATATCACCAGAAACAACAATAATTAATGCGGGTAAGTCTTGCTGTTGAACTATTTTTAGTACTTCATAGCCGTCCATGACTGGCATATTAAGGTCAAGGAAAACAATTTCACCTTTTCCGGCGCGAATAGCTTCAATACCCTCGGCGCCATTATTGGCAAAAGTCACTTCTACATCCCAATCTTTTGGGAGTGTACGTGCCATCTGTTTTCTTGCTAATGCAGAATCATCACATATTAGTACCGGAATGGTCATGTTGACTTGTTGTCCTTATTTCGCCTTGATGAGGTAAGTATTTACTATCACGTGGGCAGCAATACAATCTGGGCGTTTATTTATTATTATAAGACATTTTGCTGCTTTATCTTTCATTCTAGAATACTCGACAACAAGATGCGAAATTATTAATAGTTTCATACATCAACTTAACGAGATGGTCATTTATATCATGCAGTGTTTTGATAAAATCCCACTGAAATATGCTCAAAAAGTGAATAACTTGTTTGCTGTATCTCACCCGTAGTCGGCATATTGACCTTGGACAATAAGTTGACATGTTATATCTATTCGTTAAATACGACAAACATGTTAACCTAAAATCTGGACTGACCAGTAAGGAAATGTTTCATGGAAATCAATTTAGTGACTCTCGAGATAAGGCAGCATATTGCTTATGTTTGCCTTAATCGTCCCGAGAAAATGAATGCATTAAATTTTGATATGTTTGTTGCTATTGATAACACGATTAAACGTATTGCCAAAGACCGTAACATTAAAGCCATTATTTTATCAGGATCGCAAGGGAATTTCAGCGCTGGTTTAGATGTTAAAAGTCTGTCCAAGCAGCCGTCTAAGGCTGTTTCATTATTGTTTAAATGGTTGCCAGGGAATGCTAATTTAGCTCAGCGCGTATCGATTGGTTGGCAGCGGCTACCGGTACCTGTGATTGCTGTAATACAAGGGTGTTGTTTTGGCGGTGGCACCCAAATTGTACTAGGTGCTGATATGCGTATTGCAGAACCTTCGGCAAAGTTTTCTATTATGGAAGCTAAATGGGGGTTGGTGCCTGATATGGCAGGTCTTGCCAGTTTAAGACAGATTATGGCTAAAGATAAAGCGTTACAATTAACCTATAGCGCAGAAGTATTTAGCGCAGATATGGCCTTAGAATATGGTTTAGTGTCAGAGGTGTCTGAGGACGCGATGGCAAGGGCGGAAGCTTTGGCTTTACAGTTTATGCAAACATCACCCGATGCAATAGCGGCCATTAAACACAGTATTAATCGCAGTTGGGGGGCATCGGTTAGGCAGTTGTTATGCCGAGAGTCGTTAAGCCAAATACGTCTTTTAATTGGTAAAAACCGTGTTATAGCTGCAATTCGTCAAACTAAAAATCCTGATAAATCTTATCAACCTCGTCAACCTTGGTGGTAAAGTTGTCTTTGTCGCAGCGATTGATTAACAGTTTTGGTGAGCGTATTGGGGCTTATGATGTTGTAGATACAGAAGTTTAAATAAGTGGAGAACAGTGCTCCACTAATTATCTGAATTCTGGTTGTTTATTATTAGTCACCAGCGTTATCGGCCGATAACGCTTCTTGAAAACCCTTCGATACGTTCAAGTGCTTCTTGCCAACCACTGGCGTTAGCTAAGGTTAAATCTAACTGATATTGGCGATAATACTTAATCGGTTTGACTTGGTTGTATTGCTTGCGCACAGGCGCATTTGCCTGTGCGAGTGGGTGAGCGTCAGGTGACACTAAATCTAAGATCGGAATAGACATCATTACCAATTGTTCAGCTATTTGTTTGCGTTGATTCGATTCATCAATTAAGTCTTCATATTCGCGATACGGGTTCACTAAAATCAGTAACTCAGGGCTGGGTATTTTCTTTTCAAATAACAAGTGAGTGACCATGCCTGCACTGTCATCAAATGCGATGATAATTTTTGCACCAGGATATGGCTGGCTAATTGTGGTTAATTGATTTAATGCTTCAGTGAGATTAGCTTGCTGAAAGTTGCGTAGCTCCAGTAGTTGCGCTGAATTATATTTAGGCACGGCTTGTTGTGCGGGTAAGCTAAGTTGCGCGTCACCGGCTTTTTTTATCTGCTCACTTTCGGTGGCAAAGTTAGGTCTATATAACCCTTTGGGTGGGGTTAAACTGACAGTAGCCCAGCCTTTAGCGTTGAGTTGATGGCGTAAAAAACCTACCAGCCCCATACTTTCTGCCTGACTGTCTGACGGCCCGATAATGATAGCTAAGCCAAACTGTTGTTTGCCACTCCAAGGTCTGACTAATACATCAATCTCTTTTTCCGCTACGGTGATTTTTTTTATTTCAGTGGCGGGAATGGGGGCAAAAGAAGGTTGAGCCAATACAGATGTGGACATGAACAACACGCATAATAAGTAATACCAAGTACGTAATGGGCTCAAATTAACCTCTTTTTTATGCTAGTAATCCACTGTGATACAAGCAGTTATATATCAATAATAGCTTAATTGATTTAAAAAAAGAAGCACATGCCTTTTAACAGTACATGTGCTTCTACTTTTATCTGCTATTAATACAAATAGCTTAAGTCAGGCATTATTACACGTGGCTGACCAACACCATGCGAATTGCATCAAGTTGCAGCAAGCTGTCGTCAATATAGTCATTCAATTCTGCCATTTGATTACGGATATAATCCAGTTCAGCGTCACGAATGTTAGGGTTAACCGCTTTAAGCGCTTCAAGGCGGTTTAATTCACCACCAAGTTGATGACTCATTTTATCTTTAGCTTTGACAACTAATTCAGATAATACCGTTTGGGCATGGGCTTCGCCATGGGCAAACAAAGGGTGCAATATCGGCTGAGAAGCGTTGACTAATTTACTGGCAATATGGCGGTTAACCGCACTAAGTTGCTTGTCAAAACTTTTATAATCAACTTTGTCCGACATATTATTACCACTTTTATCCAGTAAAATACGGATAGGCGTCGGTGGCATATAACGGTATAACTGAGTCGATTTGGGGGCTGAAGCATCAGCCATATAAATCAGTTCTAAAAATAAGGTTCCAGCAGGGAGCGCTTTGTTTTTTAGTACAGCCACACTAGTGGTGCCTGTTTCTGAACCGGTAATTAAATCTAGACCCGTTTGTACGATAGGGTGCTCTTGCGAAATAAAGGCTATATCATCACGCGATAACGCAGTTTCGCGATCGAAGGTTACAGTGACCCCATCTTCAGGTAAACCTGGGTAAGTTGGGTACAGCATATGTTCGCTTGGGCGCAACACGATAGTGTTTTCACCGCTATCTTCCTGGTCAACGCCAATAATGTCCCATAAGCGGATGACACTGCCGACCAAATCTGTACTGCTGTCATTATCTGCTAAACGTTTTATCAGCGCGTTGGCGCGTTCACCGCCATGTGAGTTGATTTCAAGTAGCTTATCGCGACCTTGTTCCATGGATATTTTTAATTGCTGATATTGCTGCTTAGTGTGATTCAGTAGCTGTGTCAGTGCCTCTTCGTCATCATTGGCCAATACTTGAGTTAACTCTTCAGCAAACTGATTAAACAATACATGGCCGCTTGGGCAGGTGAGTTCAAATGAGTTTAACCCATCGCGATACCAACGCATCAGGCGTTCCTGAGCGGTATCGGCTAAATAAGGTAAATGAATTTGAATGTCATTCTTTTGGCCAATACGATCTAAGCGACCGATACGTTGTTCGAGTAAATCTGGGTTAAGCGGTAAGTCAAATAGCACCAAATGACTGGCAAATTGGAAGTTACGTCCTTCAGAACCAATTTCAGAACAAATAAGCGCCTGAGCCCCACCGTCTTCCTGGGCAAAATAAGCACCGGCTTTATCACGTTCGATAATAGACATGCCTTCATGGAATACCGTTGCCTGAATACCTTCGCGGGTACGTAAAGCTTCTTCAAGGCTTAACGCTGTTTCGGCTAAGCTGGCAATAATGAGCACTTTTTTACTGCGATGACTTTTAAGGAAATCAATTAACCAGTCTACACGGGGGTCAAACTTCCACCATGAGCTGTCATTTTCAAATGCTTGATACAGTTTTTCAGGGCTTAGGGCTTGTAATGCTTTTGCTTCTGGCGTTTTAGCGCCGCCCATCATGTCATTCACTCTTTGCGCCGTGATGTATTGCTCCGGCATTGCTTGTGGATAGGCATTAAAATGACGCTGCGGGAAACCTTTTACTGAGGCTCGGCTGTTGCGGTAAAGCACGCGGCCAGTGCCATGACGGTCTAATAGCTCTTGTAATAATTCATCACGGGCTTCTTGTTGTTGCTCTTTATCAACATCAGTGGCTTGAATTAAGCGAATACTGGGTTCGATGTCTTTCTCTGACAATAGCTCAGTTAAGCCGTTGATTGCATCTTGGCTTAAATTATCATTAGACGCTAACGCTTGAGCGGCATCGGCGACATCTTTGTAGCTGTTTTCTTCGCTTAAGAAAGCGTCGTAATCATAAAAGCGATCAGGATCGAGTAGACGTAAACGGGCAAAGTGACTCTGGTGACCAAGTTGATCTGGTGTGGCTGTAAGCAGTAACACTCCAGGTACAACTTCACTTAATGCTTCCACTATTTTATATGCGCGACTAGGAGCGTCTTCAGACCATTCTAAATGGTGCGCTTCATCGACCACCAATAAATCCCAATCGGCATCTAATGCTTGCTCAAGACGTTTCTTTTTACGCAATAACTCAAGCGAACAAATCACTAATTGTTCAGTATAAAAAGGATTATCGTTATCGGCATAGGCTTCAACGCAGCGATCTTCATCAAATACTGAAAACCTGAGGTTAAAACGGCGCAGCATTTCGACTAACCATTGGTGGCGTAAAGTATCTGGCACTATCACTAGAATGCGTTCAGCGCGACCGGTTAGCAATTGCTGGTGGATGATTAGCCTGGCTTCAATGGTTTTGCCTAAGCCCACTTCATCGGCAAGTAATACCCTAGGCGCATAACGACGACCCACTTCATGGGCTATCCATTGTTGATGTGCAATTAAGCCTACACGTGGACCTTGTAAACCGAGTAAATCTGAGGTGGCTAACTTATGGCGTAACAATTGGCATTGGTAGCGCACACCAAAACGTTCTAAACGATCAATTTGACCGGCAAACAAGCGGTCTTGCGGCTTATTAAAACGGATATTATGGCTCAGTAATGTTTCCCTTAAACTGACCTTTTCTTGGGTGTCGCTGTGGATCCCGTGATAAACCACAATGTGATCTTTTTCTTCAATATCTTCAACGGTCAGCTTCCAGCCATCACCGCTTTCAATGCAATCACCAGGATTAAAAATGACCCTTGTTAGAGGTGCTTCAGCACGGGAGAACATCCGGTTCTCTCCTGTGGCAGGAAATAATAATGTGACCATCCGGCCTTCAACTTGCACGACTGTGCCTAATCCTAGTTCTGACTCGGTATCACTGATCCAGCGTTGACCTAAAGCAAACGGCATCTTCAACTCTCATGTTTAAAGCGGGAAACAAAAAGGGGCGTATATTATCTCAAACCCACTCAGATTTAAAATTTTAGCACTTAATTAGGCAGATATTTTAAAATTAATCTGATAACTGTAACAAGCACGTCGCGGGGAGGTTAATAAGTGCTCGTAAAGGTTGATGCAAACGGTGATTTTTTAACAATGTATTATTTCATTTGACTGCTTTTTAGAATTTCTGCCCAAATAGAATCAGGCTGTTCAAGGTTACGTCACTTAAGATATCAACAATTTTATCGTTGAATTTAGATGGTGTGCGGTTTTATCTGACGGACAAGACAACATGATTTACGACTTCAGTATCAATTAACACTACTCAATCGCTGAATTCACTATCCCACCTTTTAACCTATTATGCTGCTCATTTCTGTGTAGTCGAATTGACACAGGCCCTGTTGTTTATTCGACTGCAAAATATAAAAAATGATAATAAAAATCAATATAGTCATTAAATATCAACGGCTTAATTATTTGGCATGAGGTTTGCTATTTAGGAGGTGAAATCTTATATCAAGGAGTCGTTAATGGCTGAGAAATTTACAAAAAGTATGGCCCGTAATATTTACTATGGCGGCAGCTTTTTCTTTTTGTTACTGCTGTTTGGTTTGTCAGTGGACACCGTCCGCCAACTGCCTAAGCGGGAAAATAGAGATGCGCTGACTGAGCAAGTGATTGCTGGTAAGGGTTTATGGGAAACCAACAATTGCATCGGTTGCCACAGTTTGATGGGCGAGGGGGCTTATTATGCTCCTGAACTTGCTAACGTGTTTGATCGTCGTGGAGCGGGTAACGAGGCTGCATTTAAGAGTTATATGCGTGGCTGGATGAATGCCCAGCCTTTGCCTATTCCTCATCGTCGTAAGATGCCGCAATTTAATTTAACCGATGAAGAAATCGATAGTTTGGCAGAGTTTCTGATCTGGACATCCAGAATTGATGATAACAATTGGCCACCTAATATCGAAGGTTAAGGAGAGGAGCGAAATATGAAGTATGAATCTCAACTAATTGCAAAGCCGTATTTTATCTTTGCGATGATTTTATTTGCAGGCCAAGTGATTTTTGGTTTACTCATGGGGCTGCAATACATTAATGGTGATGCTGGTTTTCCTTACATTCCCTTTAACGCAGCACGTATGGTGCACACCAATTTATTAATTGTGTGGATGTTGTTTGGCTTTATGGGCGCTAGCTATTATTTGGTGCCAGAAGAAGCGGAAACCGAACTGTATAGTCCCATGTTAGCAAAAATAACCTTTTGGGTGTTTGCATTTGCAGGTGTGGCGACCATTTTAGGTTACTTACTTGTGCCTTATGCTGAACTGGCTAGAATCACCAAAAATGAGCTATTCCCTACCATGGGACGTGAGTTTTTAGAACAACCCACCATCACTAAAATAGGTATCGTATTAGTCTGTTTGTCCTTTGTATTTAATATCGGTATGACCATATTAAGAGGCCGCAAAACAGTGATTAATATGGTGCTGCTAACCGGTCTTGTCGGTTTGGCGGTGTTCTATTTATTCTCTTTCTATAATCCTGACAGCTTAACCCTAGATAAATACTTCTGGTGGTTTGTGGTGCATTTATGGGTTGAAGGTGTGTGGGAGCTTATTTTAGGTGCGCTATTAGCCTTCGTGCTCATTAAGGTTACTGGGGTTGATCGCGAACATATTGAAAAGTGGCTTTATGTCATTATTGCAATGGCGCTGATCTCAGGACTGATAGGTATGGGACATCACTATTTTTGGGTTGGCCCACCAAGATATTGGTTATGGATGGGATCGCTATTCTCAGCCTTAGAGCCAGTACCTTTCTTCATGATGGTGGTATTTGCCTTCAAAGTGGTGAAAGAGCGTCGTCGAGATCATGGTAACAAGATAGCCACTACTTGGGCTCAAGGTACAGCTGTTATGGCTTTCTTAGGCGCAGGTGTATGGGGTTTCTTACATACCTTAGCCCCCGTAAATTACTATACACACGGTTCACAATTAACTGCCGCACATGGTCATTTAGCCTTCTTTGGCGCATATGCCATGGTAGTCATGTGCATGATTTCTTACTCTATGCCGGTGATGAATGGTCGTTTGCAGGGTAACAGTGCCAGGGCACAAAAAGTGGAACGCATCAGTTTTTGGTTGATGTGTATCGGTATGCTTGGCATTACCTTTGCGCTGACCGCAGCAGGTATTTGGCAAGTGGCGTTGCAGCGGTTACCAGAAGCTGGTGAAGCGTTAGGCTTTATGGCAACTCAAACAGAGTTAACCCCATTTTATGTGGTACGACTTGGATTTGCATTAATCTTCACCGCAGGTGTTATAACGTATTTTACCAGCTTTGTGGTCGCTAATTATGATGGTAAAAAACAGCTTAGCGATAATGCTAATGTAGTTGAGAAAATGGCTTAAACCAGAAGTAATAATGGGTTATTTAAACACGCCAATGGGGCGGTGATTGATTGATGTCTGCCCCATTTTAATGTTTAACAACAGCACCGATTGAGCCAGCCAGGTAAGTTGCCACCCTTTTACTTGGCTGGATTTTATTGAACCCTTGTAGTGGGATTTGACCCCATAGCGCTATTTGTAACTCTAGTGCTATTTCAATCTTAGTGCTTTTTCATCTCAAGTCGCAAAACGAGTCACTCTTTAATTATCGAGGTAAAAATGGAAGAAGTCGTCGGCAAAATATGGGACAAATGGTTAACGTCCCAAGTGACTACTGACCATGACGATACCAAGGTTCATTTCAGTGAATTACAATCACAGTTACTTATTTATTACCGCGCTATGGGCGGCGATGGCGCCAAAAGTGTTGAAATGGCTGAAAAGCGTGAACTTAATATTCACCGCAGCACAATGCAAAAAATTGCCGGCAGTCATAAACAATTCTATGTAAGTTGGCAAGATGAACGTAGCCTTAGACTACCACCTTATATCGCCTTATTTACCGATAAAAATCTTAATCAGTCGCTATATTTTTGGCTCACGGCATTAGCTGCCCAGCTAGATAAACAGCGCCGCAGTGCTGAGCTAAACAATCATAATGTAGGCCACCCTGATGCAAATAATAGCGGTCCTGTATTTAATCAAAATCAACATGATTGGTTTAATGACAATCAGCAGGCAACTTGCCATTTAATAACTGAATACGCCGGCCTAAGGCGACTTTACAGCACCTTAGCGCACGAGGTACTGCGTCTGCGCAGTATCGAAATTGATGCATCCCTTAAAAAAAAACCAACTTCTTCATTAAACCATCATTTTTTTAAAGGTGATTTTTTCAGTAAAGATAATGGCTTAGATCAGGCAGAGAAAGCCATTGCCACCGTGCTTAAAATTCCTGGGGTTATTAATCAATATCCCCCTTGCAGTAAAGACGTGTTGCCTGTGCCTTTATGGCTTTATCCACCAGTAGATGTACAAGGGCAAGGGGCTAATTTTGACCCTATGGACGAGAAAAACAATCAGAAAAACAGCAAGCGAAAACCGGGCGAACTGCAAGAAATTGAGCAACGTAAGAAGGCGCAATATACCGACGACAACCGTAAAACCGATGGTCTTTTAGTGTTTCAAGCTGAAGCCTTGATGACCTGGACTGAACAGATCAATTTAGATCGCTGCCAAAGCGATGAAGACGATGATGCCGATGTCACTGAAATAGCCAAAGACTTAGATATCATTAGTTTGTCTAGGCACAGAAAAGCCAATGCGGCTCGGATTCGATTCGACTTAGATTTACCCGCAGCCGCCCAAGATGATTTACGTCTTGGCGACGGTATTCTGTTACCTGAGTGGGACTATAAACAGCAGCGCTTAGTAGACAATGCTTGTGTGCTGCAAACCATGATAAGTGATGATGTTGAGCCGATGGCGTTATCCTGTGAATACCAAAAGCTTAGCCAAGATATTCTGGCACTGTTTGCGCACATAGGCTTAACCCCAAATCGTCGAAAAGCTCAACCTAGCGGCGATGAAATCGATCTTGATGCCTGGATTGATAACTTTGCTTTACCGGTTAAAGACAGCAGTAAACAAGCCTTTTATATTGATACCCAGCGCCAAAACAGGGATGTGAATTGTCTTATTCTGGCAGACTTATCACTATCAACTGAAGCTTATGTTGATGATAAACAAAGGGTCATTGATGTTATTCGTGACAGCTTAATGGTGTTCAGTGAAGCATTGACGCGTTTGGGTGATGACTTTGCTTTATATGGTTTTTCATCGGTGCGCAGTCAACATGTTCGTTTTCATATTCTTAAAAATTTCGACATGCCCCATAGCGATCATGTGCGTGGCCGCATAGCCCGCATCGAACCCGGTTATTACACCCGTATGGGCGCCGCTATTCGCCAGTCGAGTCAGTTATTATTGCAGCGCGGCGGAGCGAACAAGGTGTTATTGATCATAACCGACGGTAAACCAAACGATTTAGACCAGTATGAAGGTCGTTACGGTATTGAAGATACTCGCCAAGCGATAGTTGAAGCCAAACTATTAGGTTTAGTCCCCTATTGCGTCACCATAGATAAAAAAGGCCATGATTATTTACCTTATCTATTTGGCAGCAATGGCTTTGCTATTGTGAGTAACGCCAGTGAGTTACCGCGAGTTTTACCTAAAATTTATCTGCATCTTACTGCGGTGCATTAGAGACTTCTTGTGAGTTTATATTTAATCATTTTTCGATATAAGAGAAACGGCAATGACAACAGACACGCAAATCCATAAAACTGAAACAGCTAACAATTGTTACTACCAAGTGCAAGACAACGAAGTCGATATTTTTAACTTTGCCATGGCACACAATTTACCGATCCTTATTAAGGGGCCAACCGGCTGCGGTAAAACGCGTTTTGTAGAGTATATGGCACAAGAACTTGAGCGCGAGTTAGTGACCGTTTCTTGCCACGACGATTTAACTGCTGCCGATTTACTTGGCCGTCATTTAGTCAGTTCTGACGGCACGTTTTGGCAAGATGGCCCACTGACGCGTGCGGTGCGTCATGGCGGTATTTGTTACTTAGATGAAATTATTGAGGCGCGCAAAGACACAACCGTTGTACTGCATTCGTTATCTGATCATCGCCGCGAGCTGCATCTTGAACGCACAGGTGAAGTGATCAAAGCCCATAAAGACTTTATGTTGGTGGTGTCATATAACCCAGGTTATCAAAATATGATGAAAGGGCTTAAGCCCAGTACCCGCCAGCGTTTTGTGGCTATGTCTTTTGATTATCCAAGCCCAGATAATGAGGCCGATATTCTGGTACATGAAGCGGGAATAAATCTTGAACTGGCTAAAACCTTAGTCAAGTTAGGCGCTGATATTCGCCGTTTAAGTGATATTGATTTAAAGGCCGCGGTATCAACCCGTTTATTAATCTATGCAGCAAAAATGATGTCCAGCGGCTGTCATGCCCAAGTGGCCTGTCTGCATTGTATTATCGAGCCGTTAACCGATGAAACTGAAACCATTAAAGCTTTGGTTAAACTTGTTAATGCTCATTTTTAAGCCGCTAGCATGATTGACGCTACGGTTAGAGTGACACCCGATTGTGCTGCTGAGCCCGCGCCCAAAGCGCCGGGTTCATTAGCCGTATGGGTATTTATTTACGCTGAATTGACCGAGTTTGGGCTATTTTTCATTTTATTTTTAGTGGCTAAAGCTTATTTTCCTGCAGACTTTAGCCAAGGCCCACAAAAACTCAGCACGCTTGCTGGTATAACTAATACCTTGATATTACTTTCAAGCAGCTTATGCGTGGTTAAGGCTATGGCTGCGATTAAGCTTGGCCATATTAAAAGTACAATTAATTGGTTACTGCTCACTATTATTGCTGGTGGACTGTATTGCACTGTTAAATACTGGGAGTTTGGTCGCAATGAGGCCTTGGGTATTAGCCCCAGAGATGACTACTTTATTGCCGCTTATTATTACATTGGTTTTAATCATTTACTGCATGTG
Source organism: Shewanella sp. OMA3-2 (assembly GCF_021513195.1). NCBI lineage: Bacteria > Pseudomonadati > Pseudomonadota > Gammaproteobacteria > Alteromonadales > Shewanellaceae > Shewanella > Shewanella sp. OMA3-2. The sequence goes on from NZ_CP090974.1 coordinate 1,070,135, forward strand.
TTGATAGGCATGGCCACCATAGGTTTTGTGGCATTATTAACCGCTTTTGGCTTTTATGATGCTAAAAACCATGAGGGATTAGAAAGCGCAGCAACCTATTGGCATATGATTGATATGGTGTGGATTATCATCTTTCCGCTTTTATATGTACTGCATTAATGTATGTACTGCGCTAAAGCGGCAATGGCTAGAAAGAGCGAGTGGCTATGACAACTAAATTATTAAAGTCACTTATGCAAAGGTTAAAGTCGCACATTAAGCTGCGATTGACTCCAGCGCTTAGCACTAACATTAGCACTCGCACTCGACCTATTTGGGTGTGGGTCACTTTAGTGTTGTTAACGCTATTAAGTGCCGCGCTTGCCGAAGGGAGTTTGATAAAGGCCGCAGTTGGAAATAATATTCAACTCATTGAAGTTAATGAGTTAATCCACATAAATCACATCAGTCAATTAAGTTTACTGCTGGTATTGGGGATAGTGTTGGTCAAAGGCTTATTAGTGATTAACTATTTCATGGGGCTTAAACACACCCAAGGTTGGCCACAACGAATAATGAAAGGCTACCTTGTGCTAGTTCTATTGTTGATTGGCGGCTGTTTTATTTTTTATTAATTGCTCTCCCCCTAGCTTTATCTTTCATTATCAACTTGCTTAGACAGCCAATATCTACATGGGGGGTATATGTAACGTTTGAGCATTTAAAGCATTTTTTGTCCGATATAAGTAGGGGCATAAAATATTCTTGCTCCAAAGTGTGTTTCAAATATGGCCTACGGCCACTATGAACATGAAGCTTCGCTCATAGCAAAGAATGTATCGTGAAGTTTATCTATGTGGGTTCAGCATGGCATTCACTCACCGACACGCAACATTCTTTCGAAATAAAAAAGTCCCTGTAGCTCAACCGACCCATCCCTGGGTCGGATGGTCGGCTCGCAAACTACCATAATGAACCTTTCGAGTATTTTCATAATCTGCTAGTTTTAAAGATTGAGTAGAATAAGATTATTTTTAACACTGACTTGGTTTTGCCCCATTAAGGGCTAGGGATGCTAATTCGCCGATTTCAACTTACTGAATATTTTTCAGTCTATTCGGGTAATAAAGGTTTGCTCGTCATTCACAAAAGCGACAAAGCCGCCGTGATAGATAAATACCCGACCACGCCCCTCAACTAAGCAGGCAAGCTGTGGGTTCAAATCTTCTTCGTTACCCTGTCTTTGATATGTGCCGATTTCAGTGATTACGCCGCTGAGAGTAGGCAAATATCTATAAGTTCGCTTTGCTTGATCAACCAGGTTTAATTCGCTGGCGGTAGAGAAGCAAGAGGGTATCGTACCGGTTTCTTCGATAAACATAGTTTTCAGCTCTTCAAAAGCGGTGATCACTAGCCAGTCGATGCCGTTAACATGATGGATAAACATTGAGTTTCTCTGTAATTCTGATGCGGATATTTTAACATTATCAGGTGCAGAACGTAGTAGAGATTTAGTCATTCTGTGCAATTTACGGTCATTCACTAGGCCACCTTGAAACACGCCTTTGCCCCAAAGTTTGATTAGATGTATGGCCTAGGGCCACTATGAGAATGGTGCTTCGTTTATAGCAAAGCATGTATCGTGAAGTTTATTTATGTAGGTTCAGCATGGCATTTACTCACCGACACGCGCAAGTACGTCCTTGTAGCTCAACCGACCCATCCCTGGGTCGGATGGTCGGCTCGCAAACTACCATAATGAACCTTTTCAGTATTTTCTTAATCTGCTGGTTTTAAAGATTGAGTAGAATAAGATTATTTTTAACACTGACTTGGTTTTGCCCCAAAGCTACTTAGAGCCAAAGCTCTATTTAACAATGCTTACCTTCGTTTTCCATACAAAATTAAATTGATATTGCTCTTTTACCGATGCCATTCTTACTGCCTAGATTGCATAATTTAATGAACTGGTTTTAAACACAGGTATAATGAAATTTGGCTGAATTTAAATCAAACAACTCATTAAGTCAGCCTAAAGTCGTAACGTAGGTTTAATTAGAAAACTATAATTGATTGATAATATTGTAAATAAACATCATCGCTTATTTTTTAAACGACATTATCGTGCAACCTCGATTTATTTTGGTATGTTGAGAGTGTTTTATCACTTTACATCAAAGACATAGAGAATGTAGGATGATATAAATCAATAACTTGAACAGCCGACTTTATCGGGTGAGCCGTTCAATAAGCTTTGAATCTCAGGGAGATTAGCGTGCCTATTAATGTATCGGGTCAAACAATACATAATGGATTCATATTGTCTGAACCATTTATTCATAACGGTAACATGGTAGTACTCACAGGTCGAAACGGATGTGGTAAGACACGCCTTCTAGAAAGCATCAAAAATCAAATGTCAGTAGTTGATTTAGCAGGCGTTAGGATTACAAATCAAGAAATTATGCTTGTAGGTCAAGCCCAACTAACTCCTAATTTTGGTGGTGCATATAATGACGGCCAGTTTCAGACGAAAATAACGTCATCACTCCAAATGTTTGATCGAATTAAAAATCAATTCGACTCACCTTTATCTCATGAAAATGCTAGAAATTATGGAAGGATGCAAGAAGATTCATTACCTTATGAATCACTTTTTAGATTATGTAGTTCAATTAGTCAATATTTAAATAAGCGACCAAGCGAATTAACACATGATGAAATTAAAGTGCATTTCGAAGACCATATTCATAGTGTTCTAGGTTCTCAAAATATATCGAGTATATGTAATCGATACATTCAACGAAAAAAACTTAATAAATATAATAAATATTGTGCCGAACAAGAGGGAGAGGATGTTTCATATCTTAGCGAAGAATCATTTTTAAACAGATTCGGCGATGAGCCATGGAAAATCATAAATAAAATTATCGAGTCAACTTTTGATAATAAGTTTAAATTCTCTGAACCCGATACTCTGTCACAAAGTTATTCGTATAACGCCACTCTAATACAACAAGGTAGCGGCCTTCCTGTCGCGGTCGATGCTTTATCATCAGGTGAAAAAACCTTACTTTGGTTGGCTCTAACATTATTTAACAGCCAATATTATGATCACACTGCCGTGCAAGCCCCTAAATTGCTACTGCTAGATGAGCCAGATGCATTTTTACACCCTCAGATGGTAGTTAAAATGTACAGAGTTCTAACTGAATTTTCTGAAAGTTTTAAATCACGAATATTTATTACTACACACTCCCCAACAACTGTCGCCTTGTCACCAGAAAATAGTACATATATTGTTAGTGAAAACTCAATTTCTCCAGTTACTAAAGATGAGGGAGTTGCGGAGCTATTAGACGGTGTCACTCAAATATCAATTAATCCAGAGAACCGAAGGCAGGTTTTTGTCGAAAGCCAATATGATGCTGATGTATATCAATCTATCTATGCAAAACTATTACATAGTTCAAAATGCTTAGATCCTAAAATTTCACTTAACTTTGTAAGTTCAGGCCCTAAAATGCCAGAACAGCAGTTGAAGGATAAGGTTAAACAGATTTTAAAAATTCATGATGAAAATCTACTGAATGAATTCATAAAATCAATAAACGGTGTTGGAAATTGTGTACAAGTCGTTGGTCAAGTAAAGGCATTAGAACAGGGGGATAATAAAACAGTAAGAGGAATAATAGACTGGGATTTGAAAAATAAACCTTCCAAGCACGTTTCGGTTTTAGCTCAAAATTTTTCGTACTCTATTGAAAATATTACCCTTGATCCTATATGCATACTTCTATTGCTTCATACTAATAAACCTGATGTTTTTACTATGGCCCAAATTTGTGGTGTTGAAGTTCATTGGTCAGATTGGCTAAATAATGACAAACTACTACAAGAGTCTGTAAATCGTTTTATTTATAAGGTGCTGGGTGAAGACAACAATAAAGAGGAGGAGCTTTCTTATGTATCAGGGAAAACGTTACTTACTGATTCTCGATATTTGAAAATGAAAGGGCATCCATTGGAAAAGCTAATCAAAGAAAAATATGGCGCTCTGAATGAATTTTCAAAAACAGGAAAAGAAGGTGAGCTAAAGTATTCCATAGTAAGTAAATCAATGGTAAACCTCACAAATGGACGTTTTATCCCTAGTGTTTTTGAAAATGTACTTTCGTTGGTGCAGAAATAACAGCGAACAAGAGACAATGACACAATAACTATGATTAAGCTTTAGCATTTGAGACTAAACATCATTTTCCTGATGATAAAAAACAACAGTTTAATGTAACAATTAACTAATCCAATACTCGTACAACCCGCGTTTACTGGCGTCTTAGAATTAGGGGGAGGGTTCAAATCTCTACCCCTTGGCGACACAAAGTAATTAATTCATGTTTTAATAGCGCTTTTATCACAATCATCTAACCACTTAATTTAGTGGTCAGGTTAAACATTTATGATATGTGGGGGCAAGGATATGTGGGTCAGTGTAAACTTTAATTGAACCCCATACATTTACTAATCCCACTACCCATTTTTAGACCTTTTGCCACTAACAAACTTTTGTCCAGAAATGAGCTAATTTTTTTGTGTTTATCGTTTTCCACAGCTATCAATGAAGCTAAATCGAAGAGGCAAAAATTCAGGTGCAGATGAGCCAGCGAGTATCCAAAACAGGGATGTTTTGGTTAAGCCCACATGGATGTGCTTGCGGCGTCTCGCTGGATCATTTGCACTTGAAGTTACATTTTAAACCCACTTTGTCCAGAAATGAGTTAACTTTTTATGTTTATTGTTTGCCACAGCTATCAATAAAGCTAAATCGAAGAGGCAAAGATTCAGGTGCAGATGAGTCGGCGAGTATCCAAAACAGGGATGTTTTGGTTAAGCCCACATGGATGTGCTTGCGGCGTCTCGCGGGATCATTTGCACTTGAAGTCAATATGAGGTCTATGAGTATTTAATTGTATTCGGTTACACTTTTATAAAATGAAACCTTCCAACCCGCTTTTGTCCAAATGTAAGGCTAGGTAAGCCAGTAGATAGAGTTTTAGCCTTGCTCAGTTTTTGCCCATAAATGAATTGATTCTTGTTGTTACATAGCTTTTGCCACAATCATCAACAAAGCTAACTCGAAGAGACAACCATCGGCACTAAAGGTCGCGCTGTCACATCCATGTGATCAAGACATTCCGTTTATTCTGAACATCTCAGCGGCAGGCAATAGTCCCGATGAAGTATTGGGCTGGCTACACTAACCAGAGTGATTGCCGTTCAGTCATTTTGTTGGGTCATAATTTAGTTGGGTTAAAGCAAATCTTTATAAAATATCCACCTTAAGATATCAGCCCTAATCGCTTGGCTTGGCGGTGTAGATTTCCCCTGTCTAGTTGTAATTGTCGTGCGGCTTTAGCCCAGACTTGGTTATTGTCCTCAAGACTTTGGCGTATGATTTGACGTTGAAAGTCTGCCACTTTGTCGTTAAACGACTGACCATCGTCTAAGAACAGTGAATACAGACTCTCGTTATTATTCAGTGCGTCATCACCCTGTGTGTTATTAGCTGTTGTTGTGGATGTTACAACCGCGATGGCAGGTTCTGATTTAGGGCTTTCTTGATTGGTAAGCCCTTGCTTAAACTGCTCTGGCTTTAAAGGCTCTGGCTGCAAAGGCGATGATGTAGAAAATTGAGCCGCTGATGCAACTGATAAAGAGCTCCTTGGCTGGGTGGACACGTGTTTAAATTGTTCACCCGCAAAAGTTAAGTGATGAGGTTGAATGATGGTGACACTTTTACCTTCGGCACTGGCTTTAAGGGCGGCGCGCATCAACACATTTTGTAATTCACGCACGTTACCTGGCCATGAATAAGTTAACAATGTTTGCATGGCATCTTCACTTAGGCGCACGGTTTTAGCGCTACTTAAGCCTATTTTGTGTTTTAGGTTGGTGACAATGTTGCCGCACAGGGGCGGAATATCTCTTTGGCGTTCACGTAGTGGTGGCACATGCAGCGGATAAACACATAACCTGTGGTATAAATCTTCACGAAAACGCCCTTCACTCACCGCATGGAGTAAGTTACGGTTACTGGCAGCAATAATACGCACATCCACATGGATATTGCGATCTAGCCCCAAACGCTGAATTTCACCATCTTGAATAACCCGCAGCAGTTTAGCCTGTAACTCTAAAGATAATTCACCTACCTCGTCTAAAAACAAGGTGCCCTGGTGGGCTAATTCAAATTTACCCATACGATCTTTAGTCGCACCGGTAAACGCCCCTTTTACATGGCCAAACAGCTCACTTTCAGCCAAAGTTTCTGGCAATGCAGCGCAGTTTAATTGCACTAAAGCTTGCTGTTTACGCTTAGATTGGGCGTGTAAAGTACGGGCGACCACTTCCTTGCCTACACCGGTTTCACCACTGATTAACACGGATAAATCGGAATTAGCCACAATGCGAATATCGTCTTTAAGCGACAGCATGCAAGGGGTTTCACCAATAAAATCTGACTTCTTTAATGGCTTTTGTTTAAACGAGCTTTCAATATCATTGGCCCAATGGCTTTCTTGGCGCTCAAGTAGGGTAAGCAAGTTAACGTTACGTATAGTGGCAGCGGCAAGGGCGGCTAAAGTAGCAATGCTAATATCGCTTGTGGTATCAAATGCACCGACATTGAGCGAATCTAAGGTGAGTACCCCTACTAGGGTATCTTCAACATATAAGCTGCAGCCGATACAGGCGTGGACATCTAACACGCGTTTGGGATCGATGACTAGATAACCATCATAGGGATCGGCAAGCTCTGAGTCTGCATTAAAGCGAATAGGGTGGCGAGAGGCCATAATGGCTTCTAATCTTGGGTGCTCATGGGGGGCAAAGCCCATACCCAGCACTTCAGGTAATAGGCCATCAACCGCAACAGGTCTAAGTTCATTGCCTTGGTATTCTAATAAGGCAACCGCATCACAGGGCATGACTTGATTAACTGCTGTCATAAAGCGTTGATAAAGCGCTTTTTTAGGCAAGCTTTGGCTAAGATCCACTGCAATATCCAGTAAGGTTTGCGCTAACATGACAGGCTCCGTGGGGTAATTGACAACAAAATAACTAGGTCGTGAGTTTATGTTGTCAATATATCAACGTTTAAGCTTCTGCCCTGTAACAAACTGATAGAGTTGTGACCAACCACACAGTTTTATCGGGGGGACTTAATGGCTCCTGTATTGCTTCTGCTAAGAATTAGTAGCGTGCCATATTTAAAGGTAGAGAATTAAGGTAAGCAGTAGCGGGATAAGAATAGGATAACTTAATGCTAACCAACGCCAGTGCTTAGGTGCGTGGCGCATTTCCATAAATGTATCTACAATTTGCACGCCTTTAACTATGGTCATTAACACTATGATTAAAATACCAATAAGCCGCACGCTGGGTCGTATGCTTTCTAAAGACAATGCATTTGAAGACAGTAAAGCTGCGGGGTAATAACTAATAAACGTAGTAAAGCAGGTTAGCCCGACCAAGGTAATGGCGGCAAGATGTATGGGTTTAGTATTACTGATATATGCATTCATAGGGGTATTCCTGTCATGTGTAAGCAGAGTTTTAATGAGCAATATAAATTAAGAAAAAAACTAAAATCCACACTAGATCAACCATGTGCCAGTAGGTCGCTGCGGCTTCAAAACCTTGATTTTCATTGGTGCTATAAAAGTGTTTACGGCTTTGTTTATACAAATAAAATAAAATGCCACAACCTAATACTACGTGCATAAAGTGGAATGCGGTGATCAGATAATATAAGGTAAAAAAATCATTAGTAGACAGACTAAACCCAGCATTTATCAGTAAAGAGTACTCGTAGCTTTTAGCCATCAGATAGATAAAAGCAAAACATAAGCTGGCAATAAGTTGTTTGCCTACTTTAGGGTTATCGCCACATTTTGCTGCGTCGAGTGCTAGCGCGACAAAATAGCTGCTTATCAATAAACTTATCGTACAAGCAAGCCCTATGCTGATATGTATAATCCCTTGCCCATCGGCAAACATTTGTGGCTCTAAGCGCTTCATTACCGCAAAACCGATAAAAAAAAGCGCAAATACCGTTAATTCCATCATGATGACAAACCACATTGCAATGTCACCAGGTAGCCTAGCCTCGGGATCTGTAGTGTTTGATACCTGACACGGTTGTTGATATGACTGATGTGCAGATAAACGAGCGGGCTCATCGATAATGGTAAATGGCAGCATATATCACCTTAACGGGTAAACTATTTTAATAGTACAAAGCAACAATTGTGCCTATGTTTGATAGGTTAGTGTAAAACTGCTATTTATATGAAAAGTAATGATATTTTATATTTTTTGTTGAGGTTGAAAATACTAGCAGAATTAAGGTGTGTTAATTAGACACGGATTAGACTGACAAACGGATGAATTCCGACAATTCATTTGTATGAAACTCAGCATAACTGTGGTGTAAATCAACTTTTTATCAGTGTTACTTACTGTGACCTGGGTTTTATTTTATAAGCATTGAAGGGCTACAAAATGAACAAGGATAGCGCAATGATAAAATTGATGGTCAACTACTTATACGCAAAGGCTAAACACTGCCTGAAGAAGGGCACTGATTGGCTGAATTGACACTACCAAAGGGCTAACCAATAAATTAATTGCCAGAGAGCTCGATATTACAGATGATACTGTTCAAGTTCCTGTGAAGCATTTGTTACACAATAATGATTAGATGTGCAATAGTATTGGTTTGGATGTTTACTATCAGGTTTGCTATCTTTTGTATCCTACTGTTTATAGTATAAAAAATAAAATATGGATAAGATGATTTATTAAGGTTTTCTTAATGAATCAGCGATATAATTTTCGCTGTATGTTTTTTGTAGTCATAAAAAGTCGACTAAAATAAACATTATCTTTTAAAGCAATAGCATACCTGGCAACATCTTAATTTAAGCGTAATACAACCCACCCATTACTCTTGAATTAATGGGTATACTTTTGAGGAAAAAATGAACAACAGACCTGAAATAACGATTTCATCATTAGATGCAGATAGGCTGTATAACTTAATTGAGTCATTACCGACAAAAAATTTGGTAGGCGTAGCTGAGCTTGAGGTGGAACTTGCCCGAGCGAACATTGTTGAACCAACAGAGATCCCGCCGACAATTGTGACGATGAATTCAACCGTTAAATTTTCTGTTGAGTCATCCAAAGAAGAGTTCATGCTGACCTTGGTATACCCGAAAAACCTTGATGCTGCGGGTGATAAAATATCTATACTCGCGCCAGTAGGCAGCGCCTTACTTGGCTTGTCGCAGGGTGATGAAATTGAATGGCCTAAGCCAGGTGGAGGATTTATCAAAATTAGAATAGAAGAGATTTTCTATCAACCAGAAAGAGCCGGTGAATATCATCGTTAATATCTGATGAGTTAAATCGTTTTATGACAATGTAACTTTAATTGATGCAGGCTGGCTATCAAGAGTCGTTCGACTTAAGCCAGTCTACATACTTGTATCATTCACTTCATATCACTTCATACTGTTCTTCTTTATAACGGCAGCACTGATGCCTTAACCTTTTATAACAAAGTGCTTTGTGGTGTAAAAATGAGCACTATCTTAGTTCGGCCACCTAATCTTGTTCTCACGTTTTAACACTATCTTGTTGGCCTCGATTTGTTTGATTTCTATCCCCGGAGGACTGCTAACTATGGTGTTTGATAGGTATTGAAGCTGGGCTTCAACTGGCCGAAACCTTACTGCAGAATATCGATGATAAGTAGCCTGCGGTAATATCATCACGGTGCTGCTATAAACGTTAAACAAGGAATGCACATTATTCATGTAAGCTGAGCACAATTTATGACATTTTAATATTATTGCTGATTTAAAAATTTATTTATATTAAGACGTTACTTAAAACAAGATGGTGAATAAAAAACAGTCGCAGTTCTAAGATAACTTAGTATACTTAAACTCCCATGACATTGAGTATCAACCTACATTGGACGTTTAATTATGACTAAATTTAGAACACTAGTAATAAGCTTTGCTGCATTTATTGCTATATTTTCCATGAGTATTCCTGCTCAAACAAACCAAAAGTTAGATACCGTTGCAGAAAATGCTTATCTGTACGGGTTACAACAAGCCATTTTTTATGGTCAACGTTGGATTTACACTCAGAATAACGTTAAAGCAAACGAAATCTATTCGGGTGTTAACCGTATTTTTTGGGTCCGTAAACAAATCACCCCTGATTTCCCTGTGGTAACGCCTAACGCCACAACGCTATATGGTTCAGGATTTCTTGATTTACAAAATGGTCCTATCGTAGTGGAAGTACCTGAAATTTCTGATCGCTATTTTAGCGTTCAAGTGATGGATCAATATGGTATTTTTAGGATGATTGTGGGTTCACCGTTTAATGGTACTCAGGCAAGAAAATATATCCTGGTGCCACCAGGATACGAAGGAAACTTACCCGCAGACTTTCCAACAACTGACATTATTCAGTGGGAGTCAAAAACCGCTTATATCGTTGTTCGTATGGCTGTTGAAACAGGATCTGATAAAGAGATTAAAACCATCAATCATTATCAAGACCAAGTGACGACTACACCAGTGAGTGAGTGGGTCGCTAATGGTAATAAAGGCGTATCACAAGCCACAAGCACTATTAAACCTGGAAAATATGTAATCCCTAAAGATCTACCTAGCTACGCAATTAGCCAAGTAGACAAACAGACCGCCAAACAATATTTCACTTTACTGAGTGTTATTTTGAATGATCCAACCATGACGTTATTGCCAGATTCTGCACTTGAAGCGGATATGTTGGCACAACTTAAAGTGGTTAATATTGGTAAAGGGTTAACATTTGATTGGGCTAAATTGTCAAAAGAACAACAATCTGCCCTTGAAGTCGGCTTTAAAAATGGCTTCAAAAGTGTGCGCACCACATTAAAAAACAACCTGATTAACATGAACGGTTGGGGGTCTGTACGTAATGCTGGTGGGTTTGAAACTCGTTGGATGGACCGTGCAGTTATTGCTGACGCAGCTTGGGCCGCGCCGGATAAAAATATTTCTCATGCTGGTGCTTTCTTGTTTACTGACGCTGACGGTAATCCGTTGAATGGTAAAAATAAATATACCATGACATTTGATATGGCAGATTTACCTCCAGTGACACAATTTTGGTCAATTCCTTTATATGATGCAAATGGTTACTTTGTGGCTAACGAAATCAATCGTTATACCGTAAACAGCTTCATGCTTGCTGCAGGCGATTTAGTTGTTAAAGATGGTAAGTTAGTTGTTTATATTCAAAAAGATAAACCAACCGACGCTGACCAGTTAAAAAACTGGTTGCCAGCACCTGCTGAAGGAATGCGTTTTACCGCTCGTTTTTATGGGCCATTAGTACCGCTAACAGACGGAACTTATAACATGCCTAAAGCGGTTAAAACTCAGTAATGTCATTAGCCTCAAGGTTGATCATATTCATTATCATCACTTGAGGTATCCATGCACATTAACCTGCACTTATATTAGAGCTAAATCAGAACTAAATCAGAGCTGGGTTCGAGTCAGGTCAATGTGCATTTCAGTCAAAAATCGATAGGAATAGTATGAAAATATTAAATTCACTCTCCATTCACATCGCTGTTGCCAGTTTACTTTTAGTGGGCAGTTCATCTGTGCAAGCAGAAGTGTCTAAAAAAACACTTGAGTCTATCTCAATCGCTGACACTGTCGAAACACCGATAGGCACACTTGAGTTTTTTGATGGTGTTCCATCAGATGCCACCATTAATAAAGTGTATGACAACCTTGACCGCTCACGTGCCATGGGTGTTTATCTAGACAATATGGGTGCCGTATCAATTAATGCGGTACTTGATGGGCTGGCTGACGCAGGGGCGAATACATCAAATAAGGTTGCTTTATTTGAACAATTAATGGACTCAAAGACACTGGTTATTACGGCTAATACATCGACACTTTATGCCTATGCTGGTACCGATTTAGCTAATGATGGCCCAACGGTTATTGAAGTGCCTGCAGGCATGTTGGGTTTTCTGGATGATAGCTGGCAACGGTTTGTCGGTGATATTGGCGTGACTGGACCTGATAAAGGCAAAGGCGGTAAGTACTTGGTGTTACCGCCAGGTTATAAAGGACCGGTGCCCGATGGATATTTCCTCCTTAAGCCTAAAACGAATCGAAACTTTTTATTTTTACGGGGATCAATCAAAAATGGTTTAGCAAAAGCGGCTAATAATATTAAATCTGGATTGAAAATATACCCACTTAAAAATGCTACCAAACCCGCCAAAACTGAGTTTGTTAATGTATCTGGCAAAGAGTTTAATACTTTATTTCCAAATGACTTAGGCTATTTTGAAATATTGAACGACATTATTCAGCGTGAACCTGTTGATGCTATCGGGCCTGAGGTCCGCGGTGCAATAGCAAGTATCGGTATCGTTAAAGGGCAAGCCTTTAAACCCGATGCACGGATGAATAAATTGTTGCTAGAGGCAGGTACATTAGGTAATGCGACATCTCGTGCTATCACGGTACAACCTCGAATCGATGGCGTGGCTATTTACCCAGACTCAAACAGCGGCTGGACAATGGCCTATGCAAATAAGAACACTTCATTTGAAGCTAATGGCACCATGAACTTAGATGCTAGAACACTGTTTTATTTCAATGCGGGTGGTGTAACGCCTGCAATGGCGGTGACTAAATCGGGTGCGGGTTCTGACTATGCTCTAGCGTTTTTAGATGCTCAAAAACAAGCGTTTGATGGTGCTAAAACCTATAAGCTGCACTTGCCTGCCAATGTGCCGGTGAATAACTTTTGGGCCGTAACTATGTACGATACTCAAACTCGTTCACAGTTACAGACAAGCCAACCTTTTCCTACAGTGGGTAGTTTGACCGATGGGATCAAAATGAACAGTGATGGTTCTTACGAATTATTCTTCGGCCCTAAAGCCCCTAAAGGGCAAGAAGGTAATTGGTTAGCAACAGTACCAGGTAAAAGCTGGTTTTTAATTTTGCGTATGTACGGTCCATTAGACCCATGGATTAATAAAACATGGCGGCCGAGTGAAATTGAATTAGTTAAGTAATCTAGATTACAACATACACCGACACTGCATTAAGCCTTGTCGGTGTTTTTTTATGATTAACGTTGATTGACTGTGTAGAAATACAATGAAGACACAATAAATTAAAACCTAAGTGAGTATCAGAAATAGAGGGAATTAATCGATGAGAAAAATTAACCAAGCGGCCTGGATATTGGCTTCGATTGGAGTTGCATTGACTGGAGCGCAAACGGCTCAAGCAAATGTATCAGAACAACAACTTCAGCAAATTTCAATGCCAAATAAGGTTGAAACATCAATAGGAACACTTGAGTTTTTTGATGGTGTTCCCAACAAAGCAACGATTGATACTGTGTATGACAACCTTGATAGGATGCGTGCGGTACAAGTCTTTTTGGACCATCAAGGTGCAGGTTCACTTAATGCTATGCGTAAAGGCAATGCCAGTATTGGCGCCGATAGCTCAAATAATATTACGATTACAGAACAATTACTTAAGTCTGAATCATTATATCTCACCGGCAACACGTCGACTTTATATGCACTGGCTTATATAGATTTAAAAACGGAAGGCCCACTAGTTGTAGAACTTCCTCCTGGGATGCTGGGTTTTGTGGATGATGCTTGGTTCAGATATGTTACTGATCTTGGTGTAATCGGTCAGAATAAAGGTAAAGGGGGCAAATATTTATGGTTGCCGCCAGGTTATAAAGGCGAAGTGCCTGAAGGTTACTTCGTTATTAAATCTAAAACTTACAATAACTTAATGTTTCTGAGAGGATCAATTGATAATGGTTTAGAGCCTGCGGTTAATAACATTAAGTCAAGCCTTAAAGTATATCCATTATCAAAAGTAGCTAACCCTCCTGCCACGCAATTTACCAATATCTCGGGCAAGCGTTATAGCACTCTTTTAGTTAATGATTTGAGCTTTTATGAAGATCTTAATACGCTTGTTCAAGTCGAACCAATAGATGCTATCAGTGCAGAGTCTAGAGGTTTGTTAGCCTCGATTGGGATTGTGAAAGGTCAAGCGTTCACACCTGATGACAGAATGAAAAAACTACTTAATGAGGCAGCAGTTATCGGTGCAGCAACTGCAAGAGCTATTACCTATGAACCGCGTATAGATGGCGTATTTATTTACCCTGATACACAAAGTGCTTGGACAACAGGTTACGCGAATAAAAATACCTCATTTGAAACTGATGGCGCTATGGGGTTGGATGCAAGAGTACTATTTTATTATAACGCTACCGGTGTTACGCCAGCCATGGCAATAGCGCGAGCGGGTCAGGGGTCTGATTATGCATTGGCGTATGTTGATGCGAATAAACAAGCATTTGATGGTGCTAAAACCTATAAATTGCATCTGCCACCGAATGTGCCAGTCAATAATTTTTGGGCCGCCACTTTATATGATACTCAAACACGATCGCTATTGCAGACGGGGCAAACATTCCCAACAGTAAGTAGTCAGGACAAGGCAATCGAAATGAATACCGATGGCTCGTTTGATATCTATTTTTCACCTCAACCTCCTAAAGGTAAAGAAGGTAACTGGGTACAAACTGTTCCAGGTAAAAGCTGGTTTACGATTTTACGTATGTACGGTCCACTTGAACCTTGGTTGAATAAAACATGGCGACCAAGTGAAATCGAATTAGTTAAGTAATCTGGATTAAAAATATCGCAGGCACAGGATTAAACTGTGCCTGCGATATTTTACCGTTTTATCAACTCTGCTCATTCAAGTATCGAATCACTACTATATTCAGATTTTTTGATTAATATTTGGTATAAAATCAAATCTTTCAGTTATTTAATTATAGCTGTCGAGTGTGTTTAACTCCGCCAGCGGAATAGGTTTGATACACTGATGTTAAATTCCATTATCAATTTATCTTTTCTAGTAATGTGCTTATCGTTCAATTATCCAAGTCATAAAAAACAGATTGAGATTTATTCATGTGATTGAGATTATGTTCCTGATAATATGACCTTTGTCTTTTTTATTGCGCGCATTAAACAACTTTTGATAATGCGCCGACACTTGTGCTACCGCAAAGGGTGCGCTGTCACCAAAGGTATGGAATGAAACCAACAGAGCCTGATTTACAGCTAAAATCTCCTATTCAACGTAATTATAATCGCGCGGTTTTTTACACTTATATTGGTGTGATTGTCATGTCACTTATTTCTGCGGCCATTTTTTATGAACGCCAAAAAGAAGTGCAAATTGAACAGCGTGAAGATCAAGTTGCGCGGCATGTATTGCAAATCGATTTATTATTAGAGTCCAGTATTCGTGCGGTAAAAAGTTTACGTGATGTGGCGGTTGATCATCTGCGCCTAGGCGAGCAAGTGCGTAAAGATCGTCTACCCCAATATGAAAAATTCAATGCTGACGGACAATTTTTTAGTTTAGAACCTAATTATGTCAAAAGTGGTGAACCCTTTACCAATATGGGGCGCATCACAGGTATGGGGTCACTTGATGGGCGCAATGAGCAGTTTTATCAAGAATTAGAAATGTTGTTTGAGCTATCCCTATCGTTTCCCGTTGCCAAAGAAGCCGCACCAAAAGCTTCATCTATTTACTACGTCTCTAAGCGAAAAATGATGTCGTACTTTCCTTGGAGCAGCTCTGATCAACGTTTCAGAGAAGAGCAACTTAATAAGCAGCAATTCCAATTGGCCACACCAGAGCTAAATCCGCAGCGAAATGCTTTTTGGAGTCCGGCTTATGTTGATGGTGTCGAGCAAGGCCTACTCACCACCTTAGGCTTACCGGTTTATCTTGAAGATGAGTTTATCGGCACGATTAACCTCGACATGACCTTAGCATCACTGGCTAAACAAATACGTACCTATTTCAAAATGCCTGGTACGGTAATTTTATTGGATCAACAAAATAACATTTTATCCCACAGTGATTTTGACTCCAATGAAATGAATCGCGTTTATCATATCAGTCAACGTATTCCAGCAGAGTTACATTCATTATCAGAATCTGAATTGTTTGATGCCCATGAAGGCATATTACGTAATAATCATTATATTCATTCGGTTGCATTACATAATGCCCCATGGCGATTATTGTACATCCAAGAAGAAGGTGCGCTTTTTCAAGATTCATGGGAAAAATTGCAACTGACTTTTATCTTGGTTGTGCTAGCACTGTCTGTGTTAGTGACCATTGTGCATTGGCAAACCCGTCGGGCGTTTGTTAGCCCTGCATCAAAACTACTGACTCATTTAGAGGCGTGTTCCCAATCACCGTTACCGCCACCAGAGGTCATCAGCCCAGGATGGGAGCCGTGGTTTTTACTGGTCAGTCGTATTTTTGAAGAAAACAAACAATACACCCGCCATCTTGCTGAGCAAAATAAACGTCTTGATAACCTAGTTGCCAGTCGTACTCAGCGTTTACGTGACACCACTGAGCGCCGTGAACGGGAATTTGCCTTATTAAGATCACTGATTGACTCATTGCCTGAAGCGATTGTCTTTAAAGATAAAGAAGGTAAGTATTTAGGTTGTAATAAGTCAGCAGAACGTATGCTAGGTGTCAATGAAAGTGACATTATTGGCTTAACCACATGTGACTTTACTAGCCCAGAACAAGGTAAGCGCATTCTAGCCGAAGATAAACAAATTTTAGACGACAAAAAACCGCTGCAATATAAAGAGCGCACTGAAATAGCTGGAAAACCGGTATTATTAAATGCCTTTAAACTGCCATTTTATAACCGCCGTAATGAATTACTGGGGCTGATTTCGATCTGGCGAGACATTACCCGCGAGTATGAATCTGCTGAACAATTACGTTTGTCAGAACAGCGTTATCACATGGCGATGGATGCGGTTGAAGATGGTTTATGGGATTGGTATATCGATTCAGAGCAAATTATCTGTAACCCTGCATTCTATTCAATGTTGGGTTATGAACCCAATGAGTTCCCTGCTTTATTATCATCCATTGACGGTTTAACCCACCCGGATGACCGTGACCGAGTTCAGGAGTATCGTAGCCAATATTTACTTGACCCTACCGATGCCTATGAAATTGAATTTAGGATGAAAGGCAAGCTGGGTGAATACCATTGGTTGTTATCTCGTGGTCGTGCGGTAGAGTTTTTAGAATCTGGCCAAACTAAACGTATGCTTGGTACTCATAAAGACATTACCCGCCAAAAAAGTAATGAAGTGGCCTTGCTGGAAGCTAAGCAAGATGCTGAATTAGCGAACATGTATAAAAGTGAGTTTTTGGCCAACATGAGTCATGAAATTCGCACTCCAATGAATGCGATTATCGGTATGTTACAGCTAGCGCAACGTACTAGTTTGACGACCCAACAAGAGGATTATCTCAGTAAAGCGGGCTTCTCTGCCCAATCTTTATTGCGGATTATCAATGATATTCTCGATTTTTCTAAAATCGAAGCCGGTAAGTTAGAACTAGAGCGGGTAGCGTTTCCGTTAGACAAGGTATTGGATCATGTGCTGGATATGAATGCCATTAAAGCACAAGAAAAGGGTGTTGAATTATTACTCTATGCACCTGTTACTGCTGGGCTTATTCTAAATGGAGACCCACTGCGTTTAGGGCAAATATTAGTTAACTTATTGTCAAATGCCGTTAAGTTTACCCAAAATGGCGAAATTGAGCTGGGCTGTGAAGATGTAGGCGAGCGTGATCACCGTATTACCTTAAAGTTCTGGGTGAGAGACACTGGCATCGGCATTAACAAAGAGCAGCAGTCAAAACTGTTTGATGCATTTGCCCAGGCCGATGGTTCAACTACCCGAAAATACGGTGGTACTGGATTAGGCTTATCTATCAGTAAACACCTTGTGTCTATGATGGGCGGAACTATGCAGGTATCGTCAGAAGTGGATCAAGGCAGTACTTTCAGCTTTACCATTAGTTTTGAAATTGCTGAAGAAAATATTGTTGAGCCTTTAATCGTACCTGAGCAGTTGAATAACTTAACCACATTAGTGGTCGATGATAACCCCAGTGCCTTGCAAATTTATTCAGCCTTAATGAAGGACTTCAGCTTTGGGGTTCGCACCGCATCGAGTGGCCAGCAAGCATTAGATTGTTTGGCTAGGCAGCCTGTTGATCTGATTTTATTAGATTGGATGATGCCTGAAATGGGCGGGTTAGAAGTATTGACCAAAGTGGATGAGATGGTGGCCGATGGGCGCTTGGCAAAACGTCCGGTGATTATATTAATGACAGCATACAGTGCAGAACCTTTAGCAAAGGATGTTGCCGATAGAAATGTACATGCCATTTTACAAAAGCCCTTTAAGGCATCAGTTTTGTTTGATGAGATCATTGGTGCCTTTGCCAAAGAGCCAAAACTCAATGTACAGTCTGTTCCCAAAGAAGATATTCAAGAACAACAGTCAGGGTTGATTTTGTTAGTTGAAGATAATTTTATTAATCAGCAGGTTGCATCGGAATTATTAAAAAGTGCAGGTTATGAAGTGGTGATGGCCGACAATGGCCAAATAGCCCTCGACTTAATTGACACCCGCGCATTTGACGCAGTATTGATGGATATTCAAATGCCAGTGATGGATGGGTTAACCGCGTCAAAAGCGCTACGTAAACGTTATAGTCCAGAACAATTACCGATTATTGCGATGACAGCCCATGCCATGTCTGGCGATCGTGAAAAAAGCTTAGCGGCAGGCATGAATGCCCATATTACCAAACCGATAGTATTGAATGAGTTATTCGATACCTTATCCCATTGGATTGAATATAAGAATAATAACAAGGTGTGATCTGGCGGGGTTGAATTGCAGCGGGTCGCACTATTTTTTAGGGATTTTTACAAGGAATTTGACATGAATCGACGCCACCTCTCATTGGCGATAATGCTTGCCATAAGCCCTGCATTATCACTCACTACGCTATCTAGCCCAGTATTGGCTGCGACGGCCGACACCGTCATTAAGACTAGCCAAGTGGCTGAAGGCTTTGTTAATTTTTATTACGATGACACCGACGGTCAACTGTACTTACAAGCCAACAAGTTAAATCAACCTTTGTTACTATTAACCAGTTTGCCTCAAGGTGTTGGTTCAAATGATATTGGTTTAGATAGAGGTCAGCTTGGGCGAACTCGTATGGTGCAGTTTGAGCAGCAGGGGCCCTACATAGTATTGAAACAATTGAATACCAACTATAGAGCCAGCAGTGATAATGTCGCCGAACAGCAGTCAGTCAAACAGGCTTTTGCTGAATCTATTTTGTGGCGAGGTAAATTACTGCCTGGGAAAAAAGCGTTAGTGTCGATTAATGATTTAGTGATTAACGACTTGCATGGTGTGTCAGACGTATTAGCCGCCACAGATCAAGGTGCTTATACCCTTGATAGTCAGTTGTCGGTGATCATGCCCGATAATATTAAGTCCTTTGCACAAAATGCCGATGTCGATGTTAACCTGACCTTTAAAGCGCAACAAGCTGGCCAGCAAGTTGCCGAGGTCACCCCCGATGGTAAGTTTATGTCGGTGCGGATGCGTTATTCATTTATTCAGTTGCCCGATGCGGGTTATCAAGCCCGTGCCTATCATCCAATGAGTGGTTATTTATCTGATGAATATCTAGATTACTCCGCTAAGGTTGATGAACCAATAGTGCAGCGTTATTTATTGCGTCATCGTCTTGAAAAAATCATTCCGGGTGACGCCCCCTGTGAAGTGGTTAAACCCATTACTTATTACCTTGACCCAGGTGTGCCTGAACCGATAAGAACCGCATTGCTCGATGGTGCGCGCTGGTGGGAAGAAGCCTTTAATGAGGCAGGGTTTATTAATGGCTTTAAAGTGGCCATGCTGCCAGAGGGCGCTGATCCGCAAGATGTGCGTTATAACATGATCCAATGGGTGCATCGCGCCACACGTGGTTGGTCATATGGCGCTGCTGTGACCGATCCACGTACCGGTGAAATTATTAAAGGCCATGTTACTCTTGGTAGTTTAAGGGTTAAACAAGATCACCTTATTGCCAGAGGCTTAACCGCAGACTGGCCTGACAGACAAGCCGCCGCCGATGCTGCTATGGCGCTTTCTTTGGCACGAATTCGTCAATTATCAGCCCATGAAATTGGTCACACTTTAGGCTTTGATCATAACTTTGCCGCATCCTCTAACGATAATGCGTCTGTGATGGATTACCCCCATCCGTATGTGCGCTTAGAGAACAATGCCATTGCGATTGATAATCCGTATGCTGAAGGCATAGGCGAGTGGGATAAATACACCGTTGCCTTTGGCTATGGTGCTGCGGCTAATCAAGACAAACTGCTTAATCAAGCACTCACTAAAGGCTATCGTTATATTGGCGAAGCAGATTCGCGTGGAAATGGCGCCAGTCATATTTATGCCAGCCTGTGGGATAACGGCAATGATGCTATTGCTGAACTGTCTCGCTTAGAAACCGTACGTCGTCATGCAATTACGCAATTCAATGGTGAAGCGTTACTCAAAGATGAGCCTAAAGGTGAGTTGGCAGACGTTTTTGTCCCTATGTATTTACTCACTCGTTATCAGATAGAAGCCGCTGCAAAATGGATTGGTGGAACCGACTATAACTACCAGCAATTAGGCTCAGGATTACGCTGGTTTTTTGCCGCGCCAGCAAAGCAACATGCTGCTCTGGATGCGTTAGTGGAAGGGCTATCACCGCAAAGTTTAGCGATACCTGATAATGTACTGCACGCTTTAGTGCCTAAAGCTGGAAACTATCGTAAAACCCGTGAAAGCTTTAATGGCAATATGGGGGTTGTGAGCGATCCTTTGGGGATGGCCGAAGTGATGAGCCGCCATATTGTGACTCAGTTATTGTCACCAGAGCGGCTAAATCGTGTTAATCAGGCTTATATGGAAGATGCTGAGCAATTATCTGTCGTCACTTTGCTAGATAAACTAATTGGGGCAACCGTATACCAAGACTTATCCCGTGGGACTGAGTTAGGTATTAATATGCGAGTTAATACCGTTGTGATTGAAGGTATGCTGGCGGCATATCATCATCAAGATACTGCCAGTGAAGTAAAAGCCCAATTATTGGCTAAATTAAACTATACCGTGAAACAATTAAAACGCCGTAGTACCCGTGCAAGTGAATATCAAGCGGCACATTACGATTGGTTATTTCAAGGCATTGAGAAAAGTCTGCAAACACCGGAATATAAACTCATTGCTAAGCCACTGACTATGCCACCAGGTTCGCCTATTTAATTTTCAGTTCCAGTTGCTAAATACCATGTAAACGCCCTCAAGCGAGCTTGAGGGCGTTTTTATTTGAGTTCATCTATTAACCTGCGTTGAGGTTAATCAGTTTTTTGGGGTTTTTAGGGTAGAACAAGTCAGGTTTTTTATCTAAATGAGAAAACTGGCGAGTATTTTTATAAGGTAACTTCATAAAGCCACTAATACCATGACCTTGAATTTTATCAGCATTAGCAATAATTCTATCAAGGCAGGCCCTGAATGCGGCTTGTTTGCGCGGATTCAGTAGTCTTAAATAGCTGTGAATTTTTAAATGGGTCGGCAGCGCTTCAAAAATAATACAGCCAGTGTGATGGATTTGGTTAAGCCAGCCTAACTCGGTCATTATTTCGGCCTGGGAGTTCGAGGTTTTCTTCAGGGTCTTTACCGTCTTCAAAATAGGAATGCAGGCGTGATTTATCTTCCAACAACGGCACATCTCCAACTTCAAAAGGTAATTGCATTTCCCCTGTTACTTCAAAGGGCATATTAGGGTTACTGCGTTCAATATGCAAAGTGTCTTTTGCGTTAAAGAAGCAGGCTTTAAACACCCCAATACGCTTAATTCCACGTGCCATAGTGACCATGTTATTCACCGCAAGCATTAGTGCGCTTTTATGGCTAGGGTCATAGGTTGCTAAGTTTGAGTCAATGTACACCCCAGTTGGCTGCCAATGTATTACCAATCCGCCGACGATAGAATATTGAGCTAAACGTCCGACAGCCGCAATAAAGCCTTTTTCTGTATCTGCCATTCCGACCATAAAGTTTCGATAATACTTATCGACCTGCACATCATCAATATTGGCAATGGGGTCATGACTATTATGCTCTTTTAAAAATGATTTACGCGAGCTATAACTAACGGTTTCAATCACCCTTAAACGCGGTTGAAGCCATACCGGAATTTCAGATTTAGTCGGCAGATAGGGAATGTCGGGTAAGTGCATCCTATGGTTATGACGCATACTTTTTAAAAAATAATCGCCAGCACGGGCTCTTAATTCAGGGTTTTCGCTTAACATGCCATCTAAAGTTTTAGCTAATTCAATCGGCAGACCAATACTTGTGGCGGGAATAACCTTAGTACCAAAACGACTGCTTTGCCCTGACGCGAGTGCATATAATGTGCCTGCTACACCTTGTTCATCAAATCGTGCTGAAGAAAGTGCACCACTGAGTTGGTCTTCACCAATAAAATAGACATCGCCCATGCGGGCATTTGTTTGGTGC
Organism: Shewanella sp. OMA3-2; assembly: GCF_021513195.1. NCBI lineage: Bacteria > Pseudomonadati > Pseudomonadota > Gammaproteobacteria > Alteromonadales > Shewanellaceae > Shewanella > Shewanella sp. OMA3-2. The sequence continues at coordinate 1,092,804 of NZ_CP090974.1, forward strand.
TGATCACTAGACATTAACGACATTACATTATCATCAACAGGACGGTTAAACTCATCGCGCTGTGCAAAAACAGCTGAGCCCCAATCGATTAGCGACAGGTTGTCATTTTCGATGTCATAGACTAGATTCGACGGTTTAATATCTCCGTGTACAAAGGGTTTACCTTTACGCAGATAATACAAAATATTGGCAAGTTGTCGCGCGATACTGACTATCATTGATGCTGGCAATGCGCCCATACGCAGGCAAATTTTATCTAAGTCTTCTCCTTTAGCGCGCTCCATCACTAAAATACCTTGCTTGCCGACACGTTCAAACTTGATTGCAGCGGGCACATTAGGGTGTTTTACTAAACTAAGCATGTAGGCTTCTTCTTCAAGCCTGTCTTGAATGTTTTGCGGTAACGTCAGGCGGGAAAATTTAAACACATGTGAATCACCGACACTATTTATGCCAGCAAATACAAAGCCGTAAGCACCTTTACCAATAAATTCTATTGTCGAGTAACCAAGCTTGATCAGCTGCTGCTTACATAATCTGACCCAAGCTTTATGCTTGCGGGCATCATTTGCCTTAAGCAAATAAATAGACTGTTCTTCATTAATATAAAAGTGTTGTAGTTGTGGCGTTTGCAAATGATATCCCCTTCAAACTGCTTAGGTTATTTAAGCCTTATCTCAGCCCGACTTCAAGCGCTTCCTAACTAATTTTATCGGTTAAGTAAACCTTGACCTGTATCAAGTTACTTTTACCCTTGAGTCGATAAGATTAAGGTGAATTTAGCAATCGTTTTGATCGGGAATGAGTTATGCCAAAGATAATAAAAGCGGATTTAATTCAACTTTTTGACTTTCCTAGAATGCGTATTCTGCAATCTATGGAAGTTGCACATTGTCCTCATGCGGTTTTTTTTAATGCTGCGGACGAACAATGTATTACCTGTCATCAAGGGGAAGAGTGTGTCTGGATAAATCATAATGATGAGATGGTTGCGATGGAGCAAAAATCTGTCAATGATTTAACACAGCAATTACTGGTAGCAGTTGATTTTGTCGACTCAAGTTTGTCGCCACATCATTTATCCCGTCGTAACTGTCAGTGTGAGAACTGCGTGTGGTTAGCTAAAGTTCAATTGGTTCTACAGGGAGATTCATTAAGTAAATAGTGGCAGGATTAAAGTTGCTTCTGTTGATTCAAGCTTATAAAGTGGGCGGTAATTGAACTCGCTGGAGAGACTAAGATGGACCCCCAATTTTGGCATGAAAAATGGCAGATGCAACAGATAGGTTTTCACCAACCACAAGTTAATTCGTTATTAATTCGTTTTTGGTCTGAACTGAAGTTAGTGCCCAAGAGTAAAATTTTTGTGCCGCTGTGTGGTAAGTCTTTAGACATGTGTTATTTAGCTGAGTTTGGTCATCAAGTGCTGGGCTGTGAGTTAAGCCAAACGGCAATTGAACAGTTTTTTAATGATAATCAATTACCCTTTCAAGTTGCACAACATGCGCAACATCAGTTTTATGCAGCCGACCAAGTCGAGCTAATACAAGGTGATATTTTTGCTCTAGCCCCTAGTGCAACGGCTGATATTGGTGGTTTTTATGATAGAGCAGCATTAATTGCCTGGCCAGAAGAGATGCGTCAACAATATGTACAAACGCTTGCTAAGCTTATTCCCGCCGATATATCAGGGTTGTTAATTACCTTAGATTATCCCCAAGACACGCTTAAAGGCCCACCATTTGCTGTAAGTCCTGACTGGATAGAACAATATTTATCGCCGTATTTTGAGGTGACCTTGCTTACCTGTGACGATGTACTGGCTGATAACCCAAGGTTTGTGAATAAGCAGGTGCCTTGGTTAAACGAAGCGGCATATAAGTTAACTCGCAAAAAGTAATTATAAAGCTTAAAAGTAGCCCAATAAAAAAGGCGACCGGATGGTCGCCTTAATGTTAGCGTCTAATCAGATTAGAAGTCGTAACGTACGCCTACAGATAAAACGTTATCATCTTTTAGATCTGTTTTAACGTTGTTGTCAGTATAGTCACCTTCATACATTGCATAATGAGCAAATAATAAAGTCGACTTTGCGACGCGGTAATCAGCACCCACAGTGATGTTTTGTACATTAATATCATCAGCACCCGCTTGACCGAGTGCTTGGTAGTACTTACCCAAACCAGCATCATCTTGACCGTATTCTACTTTCAAGTTAACACCATTTAAGTTGTAAGCTGCGTTAATGAAGTAAGTGTTACCGTCAATACTAGTGTCTGCTACGCTTTCAGAATTTTGGAATAAGCCGCCCACTTTGAAATCACCAAACTTAACTTGACCAACAGCACGGTAAGCATCAATGCCACCGATAGCTTTGTTATAAGCACCAACAACATAGTAATTTTGCTTGGTTAACCCTTTATCACCAATCGTGGCGCTTAATGCATACTGAGAATCATCAGAAGCTTGGTTATCTTCCATTAAGTAGGTTGCGTTAAGCGTGATCAGGTCTGCAATAACTGGAGAGTAGTACCATATGCCATCAGCGCTACGAATTTGTCCGCTGATTAAGCGGTCGATATCGGCATTAGAATTACCAAAAAGATCAACATTACCTTCAGCTTGTTTAAATACTGTGTCGTTACGACCGACTAACACAGAGCCCGCTGAGGTTTTGATACCTAAAAATGTGTTACGGGCCTTAAATGTGTCACCTGAACCAGAAGTGTTTTCAACTTGAAATTCCATTTGATATAAAATTTCTACAGCATTAGAAATTTTTTCACTGCCTTTTACACCAACAAGCGAAAAGTTATTTTCTAAGTAAGTGCCACTTTTCCCAACCGTTACACCGTTAGTGCCACTTTGTAGGGTTGCACCTGTATCTGAATTAGTAAGCGATAAATCTAAACGACCGTAAAAATCAGGGCCATCAGCAAGGGCTGCAAATGAGGTAATAGCTAAGACAGACGCAACAGATGCAGATAGTAAGGTTTTTTTCATTTTTCATACTCCCAGAACTTAATGTTCTATGATTCCATTTTAAGAATGGTTTTTAATGGTGACTAATGCCAGAAAGTGGCTATGTAACAATCTGGTTTGAGATTTTACAGTTTTACTAAGCTTAGTGTGTGTTAGAGATCAAACTTTTAAACCTTAGGCTGTTTTTTATATATAAATCGGACTGGAGCATATTTGGCGACTGTTTTTATACTGTATTCAGTATTTTCATATGTCACTGTGCTTAAAAAGTTATCAGTACACCTTTATAAGCGCTTAAGTTGCCTCAGTCTCAATCAATAATTGAAAATTCAATGAGTAACAAAGTAGTTTAGCAGTTGTTAAACTAAGAGGTATATTTTAAACAGGATAAAAATGAGTTTGGTTTGTTATCTAGCGATTCATTACCGACATTAATAATCTATCTAAACGTAAACTTATTACACCGTAAATATGGGCTAAGATTTTCATTATCTCAGTCAGTATTATGTAACGTTTAGGGACAATGTTCATTTGTTGACTTTAAACACTGGGTGATGTGACGGCAGCGGATAGTTAAGCTTGTGCAAATAGCGATTAAATAAAGCTAGGTCATTTAGCTTTGATGACGACTACGTTAAAATGGACAACTAATTAGGTTAGTCAGAATAAAGGCATGTGATGTTGTCAGAAGCATATATGAATCGGTTTGCGGGTATAGGGCGTTTATATGGTCAAGCAGCGTTAAATGCTTTTGCGCAAACTCATGTGGTAGTTGTCGGCATTGGTGGTGTGGGTACTTGGGTAGCGGAAGCCCTTGCAAGAAGCGGTGTCGGTCAAATTAGCTTAATTGACTTAGATGATATATGCGTGACAAATATTAATCGACAAATTCATGCCTTAGCGCAAACCGTGGGGCAATCAAAAGTCGAAGTCATGGCAAAACGTATTCGAGACATTAATCCAGAATGTCAGGTTAATGAAATTGAAGATTTTATTACCTTAGATAATCTCAGTGAATATTTCCCCCGAGAAAATGATTCTTCTAATGGTCATAAAATTGATTATGTTGTTGATTGTATTGATGCGGTAAAGCAAAAGGCGGGGTTAATTGCCCATTGTAAACGTAATAAAATTTCGATTGTGACTATCGGTGGTGCAGGTGGACAGACCGATCCTAGTCAAATTCAAGTGACAGATTTAGCCAAAACAGTGCAAGATCCATTATTAGCTAAAGTACGAGGTATTTTACGCAAAGAATATGGGTTTAGTAAAAACACTGAGCGACGTTTTGCTATTGATGCGGTATTTTCTACTCAGCACTTAGTTTATCCCCAGGCTGATGGCAGTGTATGTGCGACTAAAGCGACTGCTGAGGGCAGTATGAGAATGGATTGTGCTTCTGGTTTTGGTGCCGTGACCATGGTGACAGGAACGTTCGGTTTTATGGCTGCCAGCCGTGTGTTAGCTAAAATATCCGCCAAGGCTTGTGCGAAATAATCGCCCTTAAATCGTTAAGTCATGAGATGTTAGATTTCTATATTCAATAGCTTGTACACTAAAATGTTACTGGTTGCTTGTATGCATCACGGTTCATTTACTCCACAATTAAAGTATTGTCGGCATATTTTTGCACACTTTCATAAGGGAAGCTGACGGTAAACATCGGCCCGCCTAATGGCGAAATTGATTCATATCGGATGTTACCGTTAAGTAAAGTCGCGGCATTAAATGCTGCGGCTAAACCCAAACCTATTCCACCTCTATTTCTGGCCGTGGTAAAGAAAGGTTCGAACATGCGTTCTGCTATCTCTTCAGGAATACTCAAACCATTATTTTGAATTTCAATATTCACTTTGTCATATTCGATTACCACATTTATCATTATTCTGCTGTGTTCAATGCCTTTAAAGGCATGGGTGTAAGCATTAGAAATAATATTACTAATAATTTGGTTGAGTAAGTTAATGTTACTAATGATTTCTAATTTTTCATCTATATTTATATTAATATCAACATGTTGTGGTGAAAACATAATTTGAGTCGAATCGATAATATCTTCCAGTTGTTGCTTTAAATTAAACTGCGTGTTTTTTTCGTAACGTGACTCTGCAGCAACAGTTTTGAATTTTTGGATTAACGTGCTTGCTCGAGTAATATTATTGACTATTAGCTGACAACTTTGTTGATACTCTTCGAGAATACGGTTTATCTCTTCTAAGGTGGCGTGTTCGCTATGGATTAGCTTAATTAAATCTTCTACATGAGAAAGCTGCGAGCTTGCCGCGGTTAAGCAAATACCAATAGGAGTATTTATTTCATGCGCTAACCCGAAACTAATCCCCCTAATGCCGCCATTTTCTCCTGTTCGACAAGAACCTGTTGCGCGCGTTTTAAAATCAGTAATGACTGTTCTAGTTCTTTGGTTTGCTCTTTTACCTGACGAGCTAGCTCATCTTTATAACTGCGCTCAAGCTTAAGTAATCGTTCACGGTCTTCTAGCGCACTTTGCAGCGCAGTTTTCGATTCCTGTACATCAGAAAATGATGCCCGTACTTGCTGCTGCATAGTGTTAATCGCTTTTGCCACCATAGCAAATTCGTCGTGTTTATTTTTATGATCAAAAACCAAAGGGTTAAAAGGTTTATCAAGGCTTATTTGGTTACAGTATTGGCTGAGCTTAAGTAGGTGTTGGGTAATGTTCAACCAAACTAGAAATAAAATAAACCCAGCCACTAAGAAGGTTTTTATCGCATTTGACAGTAATATAAGAATGGCTTTGTCATAAAGTCTATCGTAAATAATGTTCAAGTCTGCTTGGACAAGTAAAGTACCTACCTTTATTGCGCTTGAGTTGGTGTAAATGAGATCAAATTGTTTTTCAATGGTCGATTTTTGATGATATTTACCTGCCTGCCACTCTTGGCCGCTATCATCCTTGATTGAGATATAAGTAATATCGGGTAATTGGCTTAAACCGTCTAGCTGAGTACTAATTAAGCGCTCATCAATTACCCAAATACTTGCCGCTAGCACTTCCAAGTTAACCTTTTCGATACTAGAAAAGGCTCTATCAATACGATTTACATCACTGTTGTAATCATTAAATAACTGATAAATAGTCGTAAGCAGGGTGATAAGCGAACTAAAAAGTACAATCGACAACATAAGCTTTCGACCGATAGGGCTAGTGAATAATTGTCTGGAGAATTTCAGCATAGTATTTATTTAATTAATCTAAGTGCTTATATAATAAGTTAGTTCAAAGTTTATATTATAGCCATATTTAATTAACCGCTTGATGACTGAATTTTTAATGGTTAAAGCTTCTTCTACTATATTGATGTTTATTAATTTATCGTATCAATATGGCATTAATTTTGCTTTGGTATAATTAGATGTTCAAATTTTTGACACTGAGGCTGTGATGAAAAAAATGATGATTAAAACTATTAGCTTGAGTAATGCAAAACGTACCTTTATGAGTACTATGTTGTGGTTGGTCGTTTCATGTGTGGGATTATTATTTGCCCCGAAAGCGCTATTGTCTCAGTTAGCACTTGCTGAAATTGTGGCGCAGTATAATTATCTTATTGGTTTAGGTTTGATCGTGGGTTCGGCATATTTTCTCAGCCAATTAGTAAGCTTTGTTGCTGATGAGTCTATTCAACATTTGCGTCAAAAACGTACGGTTGAAACCGTTGAAGCTAAAGTTAAATTACTTGACCCAGCTGAAAGGGCATTGCTCAGAGAGTTTTTTTTGCAAGGTGCAACTATCTTAGCCTTGCCAAAAAATGAGTTAGCAGTAAAAAGCTTATTGCATACTAATATACTGGAAGAGCTGGGTAATGAACGTCATTATGCGATTCAAGGACCTACGGCAGAATATAAAATATCAATGTCTGCGCGGATTTATTTAAATCGCGATGTATTACGTTTACCAGCAGGAGAGCCGACTCAAGAAGAGCTAACCTATTTATTAAAAGCCAGACCTCACTTTATTAGCGGTTTAGTTCAGCCTCGTAAACATGCAGCTTAATAGCATTTTCTGTTTAAGTTACAGAGTGTCACAAACCTTGCGGTATAGAAACTTGTAGAATAAAAAAGGGGGCTAAGTTAGCCCCTGAAATGGTTCAATATATAATTAACACAAATGACTAGGAACAAGAGGTATTACAACAATAATGTTACCCATCATTGCCTGGAGCCGACTTCACAATAAACATCCACATTAAGTAAGAAACAATCCCCAAAGTACTAAAAATGACAAGCATAGACATTAATCCAATTGGGTTTCCAAACATTAAATCTAACCAAAATGCCATGATAGCTATCCTTTTAGGTGTGAAGTCATCGTTATCATAATGCTGAAATAAGCTTATGAAGCTGATCTTGATCAATGGTTCACCCTATTATTAGGTATATTTATGTGTAAATGTGATCTTTGTAACGTGTAATGTATTCTAGTTTGCATGCCGTAGAATCTAGTCTTACAGCAAGTTTTTTTAATTAGCGGTGTTTTTTACAATTTATTTTGAAGATACGTTGAGAATTTAGGCGATTGTCAGTAAAGTCTCTCCAAAGGGCTTGCCATTGTCACAAGCATGAGTATAATTCTGTTCACTTAATTGGTACTGATTAAGTTAAGTTTTTATAGCATTTTGTAGTTTTAGTTAAAAATGTATAAATATAATAAAATGTGAGTTGTTAAGTTTTGCAAAGATATTTGGTCTTTTTTAGATTTCTTTGCAAAGCTAAATATAGCTTAAAGAGCAATGCCCGAGTGGTGAAATCGGTAGACACGTCGGATTCAAAATCCGATTTCGAAAGAAGTGACGGTTCAAGTCCGTCCTCGGGTACCATAATTTAAAACCCTGTTTCTTAACGAAACAGGGTTTTTTTATATTCAATTTTTAGCCATAACATGACAAATATTCCTTTCTCTCATTTTCCTCCGTTGTTGTCGGTTCTAAGTCGTTAATTTAATTTTCTAGCAATCGATAATTGTAAAAATATGTCTAATTAACCCCCAAGTGTTTAATGACAGATGTAGTCATTTCTTAACAGCCTAGTTATCGGCGAGAACGGGTCATAATGGACTGTTTACATAAATGATGTTTCAGGTGACTGGGTTACTCTTTTGAAAGGCTTGATGATGCTCAAAGTGAGAGTAGATCTCATCAAACGAGTCATTTGCTAAGGTTAGGGTTAAACCATATTTAATTCACTTAGCAAGTGATGACTTGTCTTTTTAAGCGGAAACTACATTACAGCAGGATATGCGTGTAGGTATTTAATTGACGTTTTTATTGTAATTTATTTTATGATTTAACGAAGGTCGGTAAGTCAATTTCATTCTAAAAAGTTAACAGGTAACATAAATATTGCACTAAAATTTTTATCAGTGGATTATATCAAATGAGAAACTAACCATTAACAATCATTCACTTAACCTAAAATTCATTTTAGATCATATAAATCAGTTGGTTATACTTGCGTGGTTTTCCTGGATGATTTTCAGTTATAACATTCTATCTAAACAGTATTGAGCAATGTAAGGTGGCATATTAGTTTCAGCACATTTATATATATTAGAAATTCAAAACGTTAAGGAATCATCTATGCAAACACAATTTAATGTTCAAGTAGGCTCGTTTGGTAAAATAACTAAAATCCCTAACGCTTGGTCCAATGAGGATTATCATCAATTAATGGCGATAATGGGTTTAGATGATGGCTTAGAGGGAATGGATGCGGCTGAATTAAGAGAAATGTGCATGATGTCTCTGAGTGATTTAGAGGCGAATGAAGCGGCAAAAGTTGTGTTAACTCACTTATTTGATAATGAATTAACTGAAGGAAAAATTGATCAATTAAGTCACGATATGGTCGGTGACAGAATGTGGGAAGAGTATTCAGATTGTTTGTTACATGAGCGTTTCTTCAGTGCCTATGCACTATTAAGAGAAGCGTTTAATGGTATCTTTGCTCAGCCTACAGGTGTGGAGTTCACCGTTAATGTTGTCGCTAACGATATCGATGATTTACATATTTTTGATGAATCATTATCAGCCTCTATGGTTCGTCTTTTATCTTCAGCTCTGACTCCAGATGCTTTGTTGCATAGATTATATGAGGATCAAATATCAGGTTATCAATTTCCTGAAGCCGCAGGCATTGTGTGGCAATTGCAACAAACTGCAGCAGAAGGATTGAGCCGTCAATTTAAAATGGTTAGTTCAAGTTTTTGGTTTAGCAAGTTAGCTGAAATTGAACAGTTTGATGCGACCTCTCATGCAGATGTTTCAGATGAAGATGAATAAATTGAGTTAAGCTTAATGAATAAAAAAAACCAGTTGCCGTAGCAACTGGTTTTTTTACGCGTTAACTTTATTTATTAGTGCTTACGACGACGGAACGCCGCTAAAGGTAGTAATAACGTTGTTAACCAACCTAAAGAACCCGCATCATCATCTCTTGGCATAGATTTAACAGATGCTTCGCCCATATTACTGCTTAGAACACCGTCACTTGCTACTACGCTAAATGAGTATGTAGCTACTTCTGTAGGTACAAATGTAACATTCTTCTTAGTTGCATCAAATTGAACGGCTGGACCACTAGTTTGTGTCCAAGTGTACGTTAATGTATCTTGATCTACGTCAACTGCATTTGACTTCACAGTAAGTGTAGTATTTACGAGGCCATTGACTGCTGAAGGGTTAACAGTTGGCGCATCATTAACATTGCTCACCGTTAGTGAAACAGTCGTTGGTGTAATTACATTTCCTGCAGCATCCTCAGCGGTATAAGAGAGAGTATCTTTACCAAAGAAGTTAGCTTTTGGAGTGTATGTTAATTCACCTGCTTCAGAAATCATCGCTGTACCATTGGTTGGTTGCTTAGAAATCATTGCTTTGGTTAGCGCTCCAGATGGCATGACATCAATTAGATTCTGAGCTTTGGCAGTCATACCATCACCAGATACTTGTACGCGAGCCACTTTTTGATCCGCTTTAGTATCATTTAGAAGCACATTCATTGATGCTGTACTATCTTCAACAACGTCAAGCATATCTGCTTGACCAAGATTAAACTCAGTCGCTTTCACTTTATACGCTAACTCAACATTACCAGCAGATGCTGCAGAAATTTCTACATAATCATTTGCTGCTACAGTTCCACCAGTACCATTGAAGTGATAAGTCGCCCCAATTGAACCGCCAATATTTTCAGCGCCGATTGTTAAAGCAGCTGGAATTGTTGGAACTTTGAAGTAATTAAATGTCACTTCTTCAGTGTCACCGGCTTTAAACCATACACTGAAGCTATATTGATTGCCTGAAGTGTCACCGTATATCTGCGCATCATTCCATTCAACAACAATATACTTGGTTGCACCAGCTGTAAGCACGTCGATTGATACTGTACCACCGCCAGTATCACCTACAGTGCCATCACTCAAGTCAAAGTCTGTCCAGAAAGGAGCAACGATGTTGTTAGGATTACCTGAGTCAGGTAATGCTTTATTCGCATAAGTACCTGCTGTAGTGCTACTACGGGAATAACAATACCATTATCTGACATTGTTATCTGAGTGTAAGTTTGACCATTGTATTTATAAGCTGGTACGTCAAAGACAAAATTAACTTCATCACAACCATCAGCACAAGGAGGCGTGCTTCCAAATCCTAAGTTAGCGATATTTGGATAAGAGCCGCTTCCCTTAGTCGCAACCATCTTAGGCTGCTTCATGGTACCTACCCAAGTAATAACACCAGTATCTGCATTGACGCTCATACCATTCTGAGTCGCATCTGTCATGTTAACCATAACATCGTCTTTGTTTGTCAGTTTGGTGCCTTTAGGGGCTGTCGCGATAACGGTAACATTTGTGGTGTTTTTAAACATAGTGTTATTAACAACCGCTTTTACTTCAAACTCATCAGCAGTCGTAATATCAGTATCGGTAGTAAAGGTATTGATTAAAGAAGAATCACTTGTTTCTTTCGCGAGCACAGCTAAAGGTAAATGTGCATCTTGTTTGCCATCATTACTTGTAAGCATGATGTTGCCAAATATCCAATCACCGTAAGTGCTGTAAGAAGAGTCAACGGTAACAGTAAAGGTCGCCGAAGCACCTGCAGCAAGCTCTAATGATGTTGGTGAAATCATGATGCCAGCAGAATCAGCTTTAGCGGCTAAAGTCCATGATGTAGCTTCTGCACTTTTATTGTTTACCGTGCGTGTGAAAGTACATATACCCACACATGAGTCAGCAGCAATAGAAGGTTTATCGAACGTTAACACCGCTTTGGCTGCTGCGTCTAAGTCCATACGACCAGCACCCATAGCAAATGGCGATGCAGGAGTGACAGCGTCATCATCTAAAATGTCAGCCATTTTTGCAGTAGAGGTTAGCGCTGTTTTAATGTCGATAGCAGACCAGTCAGGGTGTAATTGCGCCATTAAGGCCGCAGCACCAGCAACGTGAGGGCTCGCCATACTTGTACCTGTAATCGCATTGAACGGCTTACCGCCTTCATCCGGAGAGAATGCAGATAAAATACTTGTACCAGGAGCGGCTAAATCTGGTTTGAGGATATTTTCATTACCGTTAGGTCCGCGAGAGCTTGACTGGTTGATCAGATCTGCAAGGCCTTGAGATACAATGCGCTTAACTTCAGCAGAAACTGTACCAGTAGTAGCTGTGTCACCTAATGAGTCAACAAGGGCAACACCGTCAGCTTTTGAAATCATAACTGATGGGAAAGTAACGCCAGGCATAGACATAGTTGTTGGTGCGCCAGGTACACTGTTATATACCACAAGTGCTTTAGCACCAGCATCCATAGCATTTTTAGCTTTTAAGCTAAAGTTACAAACGCCACGAGATATAAGTGCGATACCATCTTTGAAAGAGTCAGCGGCAAAAGGTGCACAACCGGTGAAGTTTTCAGCATTGATATTTTTTGCGGCAATAATCGGGGCAGTAACATCCATTTCAAAAACAGTATCAGAACCAGGAATGGCTAATAACTCTTCGCCGCCCACAGTGAATGCATTAGCAAAGAAACGACCTGTAGTGCTGTTTGCTACTGTGATACCAGATTCGATACAAGCAGGGCAACCAATAGTTTTAGCGCCATTACCGTCGTTACCAGCAGCACTTACAACAACAATACCAGCCGCTTCTGCAGCTTCGAACATTGTTTTGTATGGGCTACTTGCAGGGTCGGCACCAGCGCCACCACCCCATGAGTTGTTAATAACATCAGCGCCATCGTTGATAGCGTGTTCTAATGCTTCCATCAGCATAATATTAGAGCCGCTACCACCACTACAATCTGCTTTGCTATAAAGTGCTTTATAAGCCATTAAATAAGCTGCTGGCGCAACACCAGAAAGCGTGACATCAATACCTTCATATGTCACATCAACTTTATTACCTACCGCAGTACCTGCAACGTGGGTACCGTGACCACCAAAACCAAGTGGGCTCATATATTCGTCGGCACAAACTGGGAAAGTTGGAGCAGACCAGCGAGCAACAATGAGTTTGTTGTTACAAAAACTGGTATCTACAGTCGAGCAGTAATCATCATTTGGAAGTGCGCCAGTTGGTGCGTCAAAACCGTCATCAGCAAACATAGGGTTTTCTGGGCGAATACCACCATCAATAATAGCAACTTTAACGCCTTTACCAGCGTTTTCCATGCCGTTAACTGCATTCCACATTGCTTGGCTATTGATGATTTCATGAGAAGCATCCATTTGTGCTTCATACATTGTTTCAGGATAAACGGCCTTCACTCCAGGGATTGCCATTAACGCTTCAATCGTTAAACCTTGGCCAACAATAGATACGCCGTTAAATAATGTTTTGAATTTACGTTCAACTTTGGCATTGCCTGTAACTTTAGTTAACGCACTGGCAAATTTACTTTGTTCGGTGGCTAGAAATGAGGCGTAGTCTTTAACTGGAGCCGATTGAATATCAATCTTACCATTTTTAGATTTGATTGCTGTGGCGGATAAGTTGTTGATCCCACCTTGATAAAGAGCCACAGCAGGAGACGACAGCTCAATAATAAAACGTTGAGGAGCTGTGATACCATTTGCTTTGACAGTAGATTTTTTATAATTGTCAGTTGATTGTAATTCTGGAGAATACTGTAAACCAGTGTAATCAGTGTTTGCATAAGTAACACTTGAAATTAATGCCGCTGAAATAGCGAGTGATAGTTTAGTCTTCACAACGTCTTCCTTGTTTTCAAGTCACGCTCAAAACATTCTTAAGAATTGTGGATCAATTCTGAGATAAGTTATGGGTGTAATTGTAATATTTTTATAATGATTATGTTGCGCATCGTGGCGCAACGTAGACATTTTTATCACAACCAGATAACAAATGTAATGAGGTAATGGAAAAAACTCTTGTTTTTTATTAAACGGAATTCGATGCTGTTTATATTTACTTATAACTAATTGTTCTAAGGCTTAACCGCTCTAACAATGGGATTCTGTAAACTAATCAAGGTTTCGGTAGATTGAATTTCGTCAATTGATTGTATGCGATTAATCAATACATGCTGTAATCCATCGATAGATTGGCACATTACCTTTACAAAAATGGAGTAATTACCCGTAGTGTAATATGCCTCAACAACTTCATCCAATGCATTTAATTTTGCTATGGCGGCAGGGTAATCACCGGCGCTTTTCAAATTAATACCAATAAAACAGCAAACATCATAACCTAATGCTTTAGGGTTTACGGTGATTTGTGCCCCTGTAATGATGCCCGCTTGTTTCATTTTTTCAACGCGAACATGGATGGTACCAGCACTAACTGAAAATCGTTTTGCAAGTTCGGCAAACGGCGTGCGCGCATCTTCCATCAAGGCTGATAGAATTTGATTGTCAAGTTGGTCGCGCTGAAATGAACTATCCACAGTAAAACACCTATTCCTTATTTGAATTGGCATTAATTTACGTCTTTTGTTATGTAATTACTATCAAAATTACTGTTCAGTCATTGGCTCTATAAAACTCGGTAATGCACTAAAGTGCATTGGAATTGCTGAGTATGGATGTTTTATAGATAATTCTGTGGCGTGTAGTAATAAACGGGGCGCTAAACGCTTTGCTAAGGGGTCGGCGTAGAAACCATCACCCAGAATAGGATGGCCTAACGCCATCATATGTACGCGGAGTTGGTGCGAACGGCCAGTAATAGGGGTGAGTTTAACTAAGGTTGAACGCTTAGCGTAGCTGATAATATCGATAAGGGTTTCAGAGGGTTTACCTACTAGATGATCGACCTTTTGCTTGGGTCTATTAGGCCAGTCACAAATTAATGGCAGCGATACTCGGTTCACCGACTGCTGCATATGGCCAGCTACGCGGGCAAAATACACTTTGTGGGTTTCCCGCTCTCTAAACTGACGTTTTAATTCTCGCTCAGCATTTTTGCGTAAGGCTAGTAGAATAATGCCTGACGTCGCCATATCCAAGCGGTGAACGATTTGTGCATTAGGGTGATCACGTAATACACGAGAATAAACACTGTCATGGTATTTCGCTTCTCTGCCTGGAACCGATAGCAATCCAGACGGTTTATTGATCACAATAATATCTTTATCTTGATGGATTATATCCAACCAAGGTTCGGTTGCTGGTTGGTAGATAAAGTCAGCCATGGTTTGTCTCTATAACAGGAGATAGAAAAGGACGGCAAAGATACTGATCCACCTTATAAGATGCAAGTGAATCGTAAAAAGCTAATTTAAGAGAAGGCCTCACCATTGACCAGCATAATGGTGAATGTCCACACCACAAATGCTAATGGAATATGCACCAGCGCATAAAAACATTGATCTAATCGACTCATGCCTTTTGCTAGCCATATTAAATAGCCGTGAAATAAAATAACGAATGGAAACAGTACCATTAGCGGGTAAAGTGCAAATGGACTCGCATCGGCAAAAAGACTGTGACTCAGTAACGCCCAAAACACCATAAAAGTGGTGGTAAGAGGGGGCGTAGCTGTCCGATATTGTTCTGGATAAGGGAACATCCTGTGTCCTTTGGTGAGAGACTAACCTTTAATCTCTTTTTTACCATGGATAACCTTACGATGCACCACTGAATAATGACGTAGTCCAGCTGGACCATGGGACACTATCACTGAAAGTAGGACTAAAAGGGTGATAATTTCCACCTGCCAATCAGTAAATGGGAGTAATAAAAATAACAATCCAACCTTGGCAAGTGTTAGCAGCCCTTTTAATTGAATGAGCCATTGCCAATCACGAATAATTTCCCATGTCATCAGCAACAAGCCTGTTGTCATTGTGATAAGCCAGTAAGGCAACCATAAACTTTGATCCACATGTAGCAGTATCCCGCCACCGGCACCGACAACACCAATAATATGTAACGCTCTAAGTCCTGTTTTGGCTAACCGCTGAAACCAGAAGCGTGTTTCAGAAAGCGGCTGGTGTTTTGTATGTTTGCTCATAAAGCTTCTTATCTTTGGTTTATTCTAAACATATTAACAACCCGACAATTAATTAGCAGTACATCAATTTCGTTTTTGGGAGGCTAGTCAACATCTGATTTTGGTAAATAATGCGTAAGTACACAGATAAGATCACAATTTAAAAGTGGTTATTAGTATGTGAGCTGGCTAGCAGTCTACCCCTTTAGAGGGTGATATGCTCAGTTGTAAGATTAATGCCGCAAGGCTGGGGGATACAATGTTAACACGTACACAAAAATTACTACTAGCATTACTGATTTCAGGTGCACTAAGTTCAGTCGCATATGCCGCACCAGAAAACTTAGCTGATTTTCATGGTGAAATGGGCAATTGTGATACTTGCCATGTGAGTAAAAAAGGACCAGTTGACGACAACTTAACCTATGAAAATGCCCAATGTTCAAGTTGTCACGGAACCTTAAAGGAAGTGGCTGAAACTGAAAGAAAAGGTATTGTTTCACCACATCAATCTCATTTAATTGGTGAGATCAGTTGTACCAGTTGTCACTCAGGACATGAAAAATCAGTTACTTATTGTGATTCTTGCCATAGCTTTGAATATCAAATGCCATTTTCTGGCAAATGGGAACGTGAGTTTGTGCCTGTGAATGCAGACAAAGCCGCACAGGATCAAGCTATTGCTAAAGGCGCGAAAGAAACGACTGATGTTATTGTTATCGGTTCTGGTGGAGCCGGTTTAGCGGCGGCTGTTTCTGCACGTAATAATGGTGCTAAAGTCATTTTGTTAGAAAAAGAACCTGTGCCAGGCGGTAATACAAAACTCGCGGCAGGTGGTATGAATGCTGCAGAAACCAAAGCTCAAACAGCATTAAAAATCGAAGATAAAAAACAAATTATGATCGATGACACCATGACGGGAGGCGGTAATTTAAATGATCCTGAATTGGTAAAAGTACTGGCAAATAATTCATCTGATTCCGTTGACTGGTTAACTGCATTGGGTGCGGATTTAACCGATGTTGGTCGCATGGGCGGTGCAAGTGTTAACCGCAGCCATCGCCCTACCGGTGGTGCAGGTGTTGGCGCACATGTTGCTCAAGTACTTTGGGATGCAGCAATAAGCCGTGATACTGATGTCAGACTTAATAGCCGTGTTGTACGCATTATTGAAGATGCTTCTGGAAAAGTCACCGGTGTGTTAGTTAAAGGGACGTATACTGGTTATTACGTGATAAATTCAGACTCGGTAGTGATCGCAACGGGTGGCTTTGCTAAAAATAATGAGCGAGTGGCTAAATATGACCCTAGCTTAAAAGGTTTTAAAGCCACTAACCATGCTGGCGCAACGGGTGATGGACTCGATGTTGCTGAGTTAGCCGGCGCGGCAACCAAAGATCTGCAATATGTGCAAGCACATCCAACTTACTCACCAGTAGGTGGTGTGATGGTGACTGAAGCTGTTCGTGGTAATGGTGCTATTTTAGTTAACCGTGATGGTAAACGTTTCGTAAATGAGCTAACTACTCGCGATAAAGCATCGGCAGCTATTTTAAATCAAAAAGGCGAAAGTGCTTACTTAGTATTTGATGACTCAGTGCGTAAAAGTTTGAGTAAAATTGAGGGTTATATTCACTTACACATAGTGAATGAAGGCAAGGATTTGAGCGAGCTTGCTAAAAAGCTCAGCATGCCTAGTGCAGAGTTAACCAAAACATTAGCTGATTACAATGGAATAGTTAAAGCGGGCAAAGATACTCAATTTGAGCGTCAAGATTTACCTCGAGAGTTAGCATCTGCTCCTTATTATGCTATCGAAGTTGCACCTGCTGTTCACCATACTATGGGTGGAGTTGTTATTGATACTCAAACCGAAGTAAAAGGAATCAGTGGGAAGAATATTCCAGGGATGTTTGCCGCAGGTGAAATTACAGGTGGCGTGCATGGCACCAACAGACTCGGCGGCAACGCAATTTCTGATATAGTCACTTTTGGTCGTATTGCCGGAGAGCAAGCCGCTAAATACGCTAAAGAGCATTAACATAAGCTGTTATTCACTTTCATAATTAATCATTTTAACTCTCAGCGAGCCCTTAATCGGGCTCGTTTTTTATTGTTATGCCCGTAAAAAATTGAAAGTATTTGTTCATATTTTCATTTTTAAGGATGTCTTATTAACGACAACAATGTTTCATTCACATACACTGGATGCAAAATTGAGTTTGCTGACAAGTTGGCTGGTAGACGTGAGTTGTTTTTAACTAACAACGAAGCTTGAAATATGCCAGTATTGATAAGCTTTTAGCGGTAGGACATATTATGAGAATTGGTTTTTTTAGTGCTAAAACATATGATATTGATCATTTCAATTGCACCAATAAAAATTTTGGGGTCCAAATTGAATATTTTGATTATCGACTCTGCATGCAAAACGTCAAACTGGCAGAGGGCTTTCAAGTTGTGTGCGCGTTTGTTAATGATTCATTATGTGAAGAAGTGTTAGTTGAATTAGCCAAAGGCGGCACAAAAGTGATTGCAATGCGCTGTGCAGGTTTTAACAATGTTGATTTGGTTGCTGCAAAGCGTTTGGGTATACAAGTGGTCAATGTACCTGCCTATTCGCCAGAATCCGTTGCTGAGCACAGTGTTGCCTTAATGCTAACCCTTAATCGTAAAATTCATAAAGCATATCAACGTACTCGTGATGCTAACTTTGCCCTAACAGGGTTAGTTGGTTTTAACATGTTTGGCAAAACCGTTGGCGTTATTGGTACCGGTAAAATTGGCCTAGCGACCATTAAAATCCTCCAAGGCTTTGGCTGTAAAGTGTTGGCATACGATCCTTATCCTAACCCAGCAGTTATTGAATTAGGGGTTGAGTATGTCAGTCTAGATGAGATTTACCCTGTATGCGATATCATAAGCCTACATTGCCCGTTAACTGCGGATAACCATCATTTATTGTGCCAGAGTAGTTTTCATAAAATGAAACAAGGGGTGATGGTGATTAATACTAGCCGTGGCGGTCTACTTAATGCCATAGACGCAATGGAAGCGTTAAAAGATGGTCAGTTAGGTGCATTAGGGCTAGATGTTTACGAAAATGAGAAAGGGTTATTTTTTGAAGACAAGTCCGGAGAGATTATTCAAGACGATGTTTTTCGGCGTTTATCTGCGTGTCATAATGTTATTTTCACCGGACACCAAGCCTTTTTAACCGAGGAAGCCTTAAACGCGATAGCGTTAACCACACTGAATAATGTTAAAGCGCTTTTAGCCGGTGAGAAATCTGGTAACGAGCTATGTTAACTGAGGCTTATTATTGATAGATTGGAGCCTTATGGCTCCAATTTTTTGTAAGAGATACTATGATTATTTCAACCCAAGTACATGATATTGCTACGCCTACAGGCACAATGCGCACCACGGTATTTCGCCCTGAACAACCAGGGCAGTTTGCTAGCGTGATTTTTTATTCTGAAATCTTTCAGTTAACAGCGCCGATAGCGCGTGCGGCAGCCATTATTGCTGGGCATGGTTTTGTAGTATTAGTGCCTGAAGTATTTCATGAGCTGAACCCTATAGGTACTGTATTGGCCTATGATGATGCAGGCAAAGATAAAGGTAACCAAGATAAGTTCGCCAAACCGCTTGAACAGCATGACAGTGATACTCAAGCTCTGATTGATTTTGCCCGCTCACAAACCTATTGCAGCGACAAAGTCGGCGCTATGGGGGTATGCATAGGAGGTCATTTAGCTTTTCGTGCCGCATTGAATCCTGATATCAAGGGAGCATTTTGTTTATATGCAACCGACATTCATTCTAATACCCTACCGTGTAAGCCTAATAATGATTCACTAACCCGTGCCGGTGATATTAAAGGTGAATTAGTGATGGTATTTGGCAAGCAAGATCCCCACGTTTCAAGTGAAGGACGCAAAGCGATTTATCAGCAATTGGAACGCGTAAACGCTAATTTTAGTTGGCTAGAAGTGAATGCTCAGCATGCCTTTATGCGTGATGAAGGCGATCGTTACGACCCAGCATTAGCTCTTCAAATGTACTTGCAAGCGGTGGCTTTTTTTCAAAGAACGTTGAACTAAGTGGACCGTTTTAGCTATGTTATGAGCGGCAACTAGCATAGTGACAAATAACAAAAAGGCGCATTTGCGCCTTTTTGTTTTATTACAGTTATTGGCTGTTATAACCGTTTAGGGATAACCCGCTTAGCAGTAACTTTTTTCTTACTAGGTGCATCGTTAGCTAGCTTAATAACGCCTTTTTGAAGCATCAAGCTGTTTGGATAGGTCATTACATCACCTGAGTCGCGTTTAAGCAGAATATGAAATAAGGATATTTCAACGATCACCCCAGACATATCTTCATCTTTTTCAACAATTTTGATTCGATCGCCAATGCGATACGGGAATACAAAAAAGATCAATACACCCGCGGTGATATTACTCAAAATTGACCACTGAGCAAACAAGGCAACACCTAATACCGCAAATGCTGAGGAAACAAATAAAGACACTTCTTGGTAGCCTAAACCCAATGAAATGGCAATAACTGACAAGGTGACAAAAAACATAAAATATGAAATTAGCCTAGTCACCAAACGGCTACGGACTTCGCTTACCTGTTTTTTAATGGCTTGAATCTTAATCAACTTTTTTAGCTGATTCTGGGCAATGATAAACACCGCTAAATACAGCAACACCATCATAGTTTGGTTCAACATAAAACGTCCTAAAGAATACAATCTCAATATGCAGTTATGATCAGTTATAATACGGCTTTTTAAGCCACTTGGCTTGTTGATTAATCTAAAGTTAATTTATTTTAAATTTAAATATGGAATGATATGTCTGATTATAAAGTGCTACATACAAGTGCCGATGAGTTTGGTGACATATTTGTGCTTGATGATGGCCACTTTAGGGTCTTATCATTTGGTGATAATGATGAACAAAGTAAAATGGATAAAACAGAGCCTTTTGTTCCACAGCATACCTATGTGCAAGCAATGTTATGCGCGTTAATGGCAAAGCAGCCTAAAAGTGTGGTGATATTGGGGCTAGGCGGTGGCGCACTAGTGCATGCTTTACGTCATTATGATGCAGCGATTAAAATCACCGCCGTAGAATTAAGGGAACAGGTTATTCATGCCGCTAAACGATTCTTTCAATTACCAATAGGCAAAAAACTGACTGTAGTGCATCAAAATGCGAATTGTTTTCTGCAAGCTGGCGACTTTAAAAAATGTGACGTGTTGTTTGTCGATATTTACAGCGAAAAGGGAGTTGACCCCAAACTCTTATCTGCTGAGTTTACCGAGCATTGTTATTTAGGACTCAAAGCTGACGGAATATTGGTACTTAACTGCTGGAAAGAGCACCGTAACAATACTTCATTACTCAGCCACTTACAGGATCACTTTAGTCATATTCATGCGTGCTTAACCGGCGGCGGAAACTGGGTGGTTTTTGCCACTAACCAAAGCCAGGGGCTGGTAGCAATGAGTAATAAATCCAATCAACACACCTTATCCCAAGCGTTAGATATTAATGTATCTAGGGTGCTAACCCGTTTTGAGCCTTGGAAGTAATATTTATTGTTGAGCATTATGTTGCTCAATATAAAAAATCGATAACCGCTAATGGTTCAATTGCAAAACCGATTAGGATGATAGATTTTATCCGTTATACATAATTAACCTGCCAGCGTATTCTAACTCCATCGAAACAGGGCGCGGTTTTAAAGCAAGCTTAAATTAAAACTAAGTCCATATTAAAAACCTTACTAAGTTATTTAATACAATGGAGTTAATCATGACACAATCAATTATCAACAGCACTATCAAGCCATTCAAAGCCACTGCATTTCACAACGGCGCATTCGTTGAAGTGACAGAGCAAGACATACTAGGCAAATGGGCAGTTGTGTTCTTTTACCCTGCAGATTTCACTTTCGTTTGCCCTACTGAATTAGGTGACATGGCTGACCATTATGAAAAGCTTCAAGCTATGGGCGTAGAGGTTTATTCAGTATCAACTGATACTCACTTTACTCACAAAGCATGGCATTCAAGTTCAGACACCATTGGCAAAATCACTTACCCAATGATAGGTGACCCAACAGGTACTATCACTCGTAACTTCGGTGTGATGATTGAAGAAGATGGGTTAGCACTTCGCGGTACTTTTGTGATTAACCCAGAAGGTGAAGTGAAAGTTGCTGAAATTCACGACCTAGGTATCGGTCGTAGTGCATCAGAATTAGTGCGTAAAATTCAAGCTGCTCAATATGTCGCTAGTCACGATGGTGAAGTATGTCCAGCTAAATGGCAGCCAGGAGAAGAAACCTTAGCACCATCAATCGACCTAGTCGGTAAGATCTAAGGCTAACTTCTAACGCGAAATTATAACACGTTAGACAGTATACCCAGCCAGTTAATGTCCCCCGTATTAACTGGCAACCTCCTACTCTAACTAACTTTTATTCGCATATTTTATAGTTCCCAATTCTATTTTCCATAGACAAACATTATCCCTAGGAGTTGTTATGTTAGATACCAATGTAAAAAATCAACTGAAAACGTACCTTCAGAATCTTAAACACCCAGTTGAACTCGTGGTATCAACTGATGACTCAAAGAAATCTGCTGAGCTTAAAAGCTTAGCGCAAGATATTGTCGACAGCTCTGCACTGGTTAGTAGCACTGAAGCTACTGGACTACGCAGCCCAAGCATGACAGTGATTAACCCTGAATTAGCCACCAGCATTACCTTTGCAGGCTTGCCAATGGGTCATGAATTTACTTCATTGGTATTGGCGTTATTACATAGCGGCGGTCACCCAATTAAGTTAGACGCTGATATTATTGAGCAAATTCGTACTTTGCCTGGTCAGTATCATTTTGAGACTTATGTGTCATTAAGCTGCCAAACGTGTCCTGAAGTGATTCAGGCATTAAATATGATGGCGGCCATTAACCCTAATATCACCAATGTGATGATTGATGGTGCGTTATTTCAGCAAGAAGTTGAGCAGCGCAATATTATGTCGGTGCCATCAGTTTACTTAAATGGTGAGTCATTCTCAGTGGGCGCTATAAGCGTAGTAGAAGTATTAAACAAGTTAGATAAAAATGCCGGTAGTCGTAAAGCTGAGCAATTAAACCAAAAGTCAGCATTTGATGTGTTGGTTGTTGGCGGTGGCCCTGCTGGTGCTTCAGCAGCAATATATGCAGCCCGTAAAGGCTTAACTACTGGGATTGTTGCTGAAAAATTTGGCGGCCAAGTTGCGGAAACTGTGGGCATTGAAAACTTTATTTCGGTGTCTAAAACAGAGGGCCCCAAATTGGTTGCAAACCTTGAAAATCACGTTAAAGACTATGATGTTGATGTGATGGAAAACCAAAAGGTCGTTAAAATAGCATCAAACGGTTTATTTGATGTTGAGCTCGCAAATGGTGCCACACTACAAAGCAAAACCGTGTTGTTAGCTACAGGTGCAAGATGGCGTGAAATGAACGTACCAGGTGAGAAAGAATACCGTGGTAAAGGCGTGGCTTATTGTCCACATTGTGACGGCCCATTATTTAAAGGCAAACGTGTTGCTGTTATTGGTGGAGGTAACTCGGGTATCGAAGCAGCCATTGACTTAGCTAACATTGTTGAGCATGTCACAGTTCTTGAGTTTGACAGTATTTTACGTGCGGATGAAGTACTGCAGCGTAAAGCAAAATCAATGGGTAATATTACTATTATTACTCAAGCACAAACCACCAAGGTGAATGGTGATGGTAATCGTGTTACAGGGCTAACCTATACCGATCGCCAAACAGGTGGCAGCCATGAGGTGACTTTAGCCGGTATTTTTGTACAGATTGGCTTAGTGCCTAATACTGAGTGGTTGAAAGGTGTTATTGATTTAACCCCACGCGGTGAAATTATCGTTGATGCACGTGGTCAGACATCGATACCAGGCATATTTGCGGCAGGCGATGTGACCAATACTCCCTATAAGCAAATTATTATAGCCATGGGCAGTGGTGCCACGGCTTCGTTAGGTGCGTTTGATTACTTAATTCGTCATTCAGACACCGACACAAACGTAGTAAAAGTCGCTTAATATTATTCAGTTTAATCGATTGAAGCCAGCATCGTGCTGGCTTTTTTGTGTGTTAAATGACATGCGATAAACTGTGCTAATTTCAATATAACTTCTGAATGTTTTCTGAACCATCTTGTTGGTGAAATTATACGAAATGAAGTATGACAAGCAAACGGCGAATGGTCGTGTTTAGCCTGTATTCGGGTGATGAGATAATAATAAAGATTTCAATTATTTGATTTAGATTATACTTGTATGGTCGATAACAAGAGATGATTATAAAAACTAGCACTAAAGATTGCTTTTTTATGGATTTTTTATACCGACAAGGTGTCCGTTGGCTATGATTAATGAAATCCAGCTTTTATAGATTAAATAGAAATAAAAATGATCGAAATAGCCTCTCATGGACCGAGATAAGTTCAATTTTCTAGCACAGTGCAATCTATATAAAGATTCACTATATGTTATGTATCGCTTGGGGGCGAAGTATGAATTGGTTTAATAACATGTCCATTTTTAAAAAAGTGGGATTAATATTCGTATTGTCTGTGGTCATATTTACCGTCAACTTAGCAATTAGTATAGTGGCAATAAATAAAAATCAAGACACGATGAATTTTATGCAGAGTAAGGTTAGCGAGCGTGTAGAACTTGCTAATCAAAACGTTATCTTTGTGCAGCGATTAGATGAGCTATACACACAGTCGGTTTCTTTTGCTGACGAAGATTTACTGACCAATGCATCTAAAGTCTTTAAGTCATTAGATTCAAATTTAAATAAACTTAGTGCGATAGACGAAAATCAGTTTCAGTCGCTATCATCATTATCCCACTCACTTGAACAATATAATAATATGACATCTAAACTGGCTCGCGGCATGCTTGATGGCAGCATAGACATGAGCCAAGTGGGTCAAATTAGTCATAAGAAGTCAGAAATATTTGAAACGCTGACACGTGGTATTAATCAATATAAAATTGATAAAGTAGACGAGTTCTCATCAACACTTGCAGAAGCCAGTAATCGTTCAGAGCAAAGCTTATATCTTACGTTAAGTATTGGTATTGCTTTGTTAATTATCATGGGTATTGCGACCATATCTATTGCACGTTCAATCAGCAGCTCTGCCAGTAATGTTGCAAATTCGCTAGGTGAATTAGCTGATGGTAAAGGTAATTTACGTCATCAATTACAAGTGACGGGGAGTGATGAACTGGGCCAAGTATCGAGTAATTTCAATCGATTTTTACGTCTGCTTGCTGATTCAATCGAAGGTGTGGTTAGTGTAACCAGCCCATTATTGGACAGCGCGAAAGCGCTAAAAGACAGAATGTCTTTGGCAACTAAAGCGACCCAGCAACAAAGTCAAGATGCGCGCAATGTGCAAGTTTCGATGGAGGAGATGCGTCATTCGGTTAATAATATTTCACTCAGCGCCCAACAAGCTGCAGAAGCCGCACAAGAGGCTGAACGTGAAGCAACCGCTGGTTTAGTGGTGGTGGAGCGAACGATTAATATTTCCCAAGACTTGAATAAAGGTATTGAGCTCGCTTCTAATTCTATTAATGAATTAGCTAAAGATACTGAAAGTGTGGGCTCTATTTTAAACGTGATCACCTCGATAGCGGAGCAAACTAACTTATTAGCGCTAAATGCGGCGATTGAAGCGGCGCGTGCTGGTGAACAAGGTAGAGGCTTTGCTGTTGTGGCTGATGAAGTGCGTGCATTAGCGTCTAAAACGGCCGATGCAACTAAAGAAATTCGTGAAGTGTTAGACCGATTAAAAGGTGCCGCTGTGTCGTCGGTTTCGACTATGAATGCTGCAATTACTAAATCATCAGACAATGAACGTTACGCTAAAGATACCGGTGATGTGCTTAAGTCTATTCAATCAAAAATTGTCAGTATTAATAGCATGAATACCCACATAGCATCAGCGACGGAGCAGCAATCGGTTGTGGCTGAAGAAGTGGGCGGTAATGTAGTTGAAATGAATGCATCATTTGAGAACACCTTAAATATTTTAAGTGAAGTGCATAATATTTCTCAAGGATTAGATGATTTTGCAGTACAACTTAAAAATACGACGTCACAGTTTAAATTATAAATATTAACTTTTATTAAATGATAGGTGAGTTGATATAGTGTAAAAAATGGCGCTCAAATGAGCGCCATTTTTGTTTATTGCTATTAGAGGGGGTCTACTCTTTGGTTTTATTTTGTTGTACTTCAGATTGTTGCGCTTTATCTAACTGAGCTTTATTGAGTTGCGCTTTATCTAGCTGTGCTTTATCTAGCTGCGCTTTATCTAGCTGCGCTTTATCTAGCTGAGCTTTATCGAGCTGCGCTTTATCTAGCAGTGCTTTATCTAGCAGTGCTTTATCTAGCTGTGCTTTATCGAGCTGTGCTTTATCGAGTTGTGCTTCAGCTTGTTGCACTTCAGTTTGTTGCACTTCAGTTTGTTTCACTTCAGTTTGTTGCACTTCAGTTTGTTGCACTTCAGCTTGTTTCACTTCAGTTTGTTGCACTTCAGTTTGTTGCACTTCAGTTTGTTGCACTTCAGTTTGTTGCACTTCAGTTTGTTGCACTTCAGTTTGTTGCACTTCAGTTTGTTGCACTTCAGTTTGTTGCACTTCAGTTTGTTGCACTTCAGTTTGTTGCACTTCAGTTTGTTGCACTTCAGTTTGTTGCACTTCAGTTTGTTGCACTTCAGCTTGTTTCACTTCAGTTTGTTCAACTTCAGCTTGTTTGGTTTCTTCCAGTAGGGCTTCTTCTCGTTGAGCTTCTTCTCGTTGAGCTTCTTCGAGTTGAGCTTTATCGAGTTGAGATTTACCGAGTTGAGACTCTTCTAATTGGGCTTCATCTAGTTGAGTTTCATCTAGTTGAGCTTCATCTAGTTGAGCTTTATCGAGTTGAGATTCATCTAGTTGAGTTTCATCTAGTTGAGCTTCATCTAGTTGAGTTTCATCTAGTTGAGTTTCATCTAGTTGAGTTTCATCGAGTTGAGTTTTATCGAGTTGAGTTTCATCTAGTTGAATGAAAGGTTGGGACTCAGAGTTACGCACTAGCGTTAATTCTTTAATTAAATTATCCGCATGATCAACTTGATCCATCATCCACAATATATAGCGAATATCGACATGAACAGCGCGGGTGATCGTTGGGTTAAAGAACCAGTCTTTGGTAATTGCTTCGTATGTAGAGTCAAAGTTTAATCCTACAAGTTCACCTCTACCATTGAATATCGGTGAGCCTGAGTTACCTCCTGTGGTATCGACGCTGGATAAAAAGTTAACTGGAACCGAGTTAAAATCACTTTTAGGCTCAATACAGGAAATAAGTCTACACAACCAAGAGCGTGGATCGTTATACACTGACTGAACAGTATGTTTGCCATAGTCGTTAGTCGCGATAGCAGCTAATAGTTTGGCTGGAGCATTGTACGGTTCTACTCCAATATGTTTAGCGGTAATACCTTGTAAGCGGGTGAATGGCTGCTTGTATAAAGCATCATTAGATTGATAACCATCAACCATGCCATATGTTATCCGTAAAGTACGATTTGCATCAGGGTAAACAGGCCAGTTATTGGCTTTATAGTAGGCAATAATAGCGGCCATATATTCTGGACGAGCTTTAGATAATTTACCTTCAATGACCTTATTTTCTTGTTCCAGTGCCATATTGGTGTCATGCAACTCAACCGCTAAGCGGATAAATGGGTCACTGCTGGTTTGAAACTCTTCAACTGTTTTATTCATCCAAGCCAAGCGGGTAGCTTGATCAGTTAGCTCTGTTAACGCATATATGCCATGAACTTTAGCAACAAATCCTTGATGATCAGAACTATTGTTTAATGCGTTATCAAATACTTCAACTTTTAAGGGTTGCGCCATATAGGCATTTAAGTCCTGTAACCATAAGGTTTTATCCACTTCAATATCAAAGCTGCTATCGATACGTTTCATGTCTGCACGGAACATTTTCATGTCACGTTTTTGGTAACCAGATTCACGCATAGCATCCGGTTTTTGTTTTTCTTGGGCTAAACGGTACAAACTTTTAGCGGCAAGCAGTAAGGCACTTGATTGCGCGTTTTCAAAATAATAGTTAATTTGAGCATATTTTTGTTGTTCAGCAAGTAAGACTTCAAGGTCAGCAATTAACAGCGGATTAGCAGATTCATCCTTTTTTAACCATGCTAAAAAGCCGTCTTCTCTACTTTGTTTGATGCCGACAATATCTGTCGCTTTAAAGCCGTCTAATAAACCATTAAGCTTTTTCATCCGATTTGACATCGAAGCCATAGTGCCCGCATATTTAATCGCGATGTTTTTATCTATATTTCCCATTTGGGTGATAGTGTCAATTTGCAACAGATAGCGCGTGGCATGGGTTGGATATAACCAATCACTGGCAAACTTAAGTTCACTCGTCAGGTTGTAACGACTGGTCGAGCCTGGATAACCTGCGGCAAATACGCCGTCACCTGCTTTAACGCCATCAGCATTTACTTTTAAATAGCTTTTAGGGGTAAAAGGAACATTGTCAGCCGAGTAAACGGCTGGTTTACCATTTTTGCCTACATAAGCGCGTAAAAAGGTAAAGTCAGCAGAATGACGAGGGTATTCGTAATTATCAATATCTCCACCATAACCGCCAATGCTTTCGGGTGGTGCGTAGACTAAGCGAACGTCGCGAATAATAAGCTGTTTGATGAGGTAATATTCTAGACCGTTGTGATAACTATTTACTGAACAACGGTAGTTATCATCGGCTTCACATATTTTAATTAAGCTTTTGCTGTTAGTTTGAATTTGCTCATAACGTATTAATGGCTCATCACTTAAATCAGCTGTAATCAGCTGGGTAACATCTGTGACATTTTCAGTAATGTATAAACGCTCATTAGGACCAGCAGAAGGCTCGTCGGCCATTGTTTTAGCTAAAAAGCCATCAGTGAGGTAATTATGTTCTTTTTTACTGTTATATTGAATGCCGCGATAGGCGCAATGATGATTTGTGACAACTAGGCCTTGGGGAGACACGAAACTGGCGGTACAATAGCCCAAACTGACGACCGCATTCATTGGATATTGGCCTAGGTCTGCAAGTTGCGTTGCGGGAATGCCAATACCACGTTCTATTAGTTTATCGGCGATAGAGGGCATCTGATAGGGTTGCCATTGCCCTTCATCGGCATAGGTGAAACCCGATGACAACACTAAAGCGGCTATCAATATAATACGCATGTTTTTTCCTTATGCAGTTTATTTTCCGTATGTTTGCAATCGCCGCTGGGTTAATATCGCTCAGCTAAATTCGACCACGGTGTTATACCATATTTTTTAAAGTCGTTGGAATCTTGGAGTGTTAATGTCACAACCATCAACCGCATTTAGAGCCAGAAACAGGCAGAAAGATGCCGAAGTAAATGCCTTAAAGTTACCTCCTCATTCAATAGAGGCCGAACAGTCAGTGTTGGGTGGATTGATGCTCGATGCTGAAGCATGGGATCGCGTAGCCGAAGCGGTTGTAGCGGAAGATTTTTATTCTCGATCACATAGAATGATTTTCAATGCGATGCAGCGTTTGATGGAGCGCGCGCAACCTATTGATTTGATCACGGTATCTGAGCAACTTGAAATAGAAGATCAACTCGATGATGCTGGTGGATTTTCTTACTTAGGTGAAATTGCTAAAAATACCCCGAGTGCCGGCAATATTTTATCGTATGCGCAAATTGTACGTGAACGTGCAGTCGTTAGAGACATGATCAGTGTTGCCCATGAAATAGCCGACGCGGGTTATAATCCTGAAGGCAGAAATTCAAGTGATTTATTAGACTTAGCTGAAAGCAAAGTCTTTAAAATTGCTGAGTCTCGGGCGAATTCAAGTGAAGGCCCTGAAGGGATAAAATCCATTCTTGAAAAAACCGTCGATAAAATTGAGCAACTTTATAATAACCCTCATAACGGTGTCACCGGTGTTTCCAGTGGTTTTGCTGATCTTGACAAAATGACCGCAGGTTTTCAGTCTGGTGATCTAGTGATTGTTGCTGCACGTCCTTCTATGGGTAAAACTACGTTCGCGATGAATCTATGTGAGCAGGCTGCTATGAACGAAGATAAACCTGTGCTTATTTTTAGTCTAGAGATGCCCTCAGAACAAATTATGATGCGTATGCTGGCCTCGTTAGGCCGCGTCGATCAAACTAAAATTCGTACCGGTCAGTTAGATGACGAAGATTGGGCGCGTGTTTCATCAACCATGGGCATTATGCTTGAACAAGGCAAAATGTATATTGATGATAGCTCAGGGTTAACCCCAACGGATGTGCGCAGTCGTGCAAGACGAATTGCACGTGAGTACGGCGGTTTATCGATGATCATGATCGATTACTTGCAGCTCATGCAGGTGCCAGCGCTAAAAGATAACCGTACCTTAGAGATTTCTGAAATATCTCGTTCATTAAAAGCCTTAGCCAAAGAGCTTGAGATCCCAGTGGTTGCACTGTCTCAGCTTAACCGCTCTTTGGAACAACGTGCTGATAAACGCCCGATTAACTCTGACTTACGTGAATCTGGTGCAATTGAGCAGGATGCTGATCTTATTATGTTTATCTATCGTGATGAAGTTTATAATGACGATACCGAAGATAAGGGCACAGCTGAAATTATTATTGGTAAGCAACGTAACGGCCCTATTGGGCGTGTTAGGTTAACTTTCCAGGGGCACTTTTCTCGATTTGATAATTACTCAGGGCCACAATTCGAAGAAGATTAATCTTATCGATTACCTGTTTAATTTAACAACACAATTAACGATGGCTTAGCTTTGCGGCCATCATTTGTTTTATAAGGCCATTTTTTGAAACCTTTTCCTCGCGCTGAAATTAGTCGTCACGCCTTAAAACATAATCTTGCCCGATTACGTGAGATAGCTCCCCACAGCCAAATTATGGCGGTAGTAAAAGCCAATGGTTATGGTCATGGGTTACTCAATGTTGCCCAATGTGTCAGTAATTATGACGGTGGAGCCGATGGATTTGGATTGGCAAGGTTAGAAGAAGCGCTTGAGCTGCGTAATGGCGGAGTACAAGGGCGTTTATTATTACTTGAAGGCTTTTTTAGGGCGTCAGATCTGCCATTAATTGTTGAAAATGATATTGAAACCGCCGTTCATCATGAATCACAGCTGCAAATGTTAGAACAAACTGCTTTATCTAAGCCAGTAAAAGTATGGCTTAAAGTTGATTCTGGCATGCATAGGTTAGGCTTTAGTTTGACGCAATTTCCTGCAATTTATCAACGCTTAATGGCCTGTGAATCGGTAGCTAAACCGATTAATCTAATGACTCACTTTGCCTGTGCCGATGAGCCCGATAATCCACTGACATTAAAGCAAATGAGAGACTTTGAAAACCTCATAGCCGGCCTTGATGGTGAGCGTACCTTAGCTAACTCGGCCGCCACGATATTTTGGCCGCAAAGTCAGGCTGACTGGGTGCGTCCTGGTATTGCGCTTTATGGTGTATCACCGGTAATGGGTGATAAAGGCACAAACCACCAATTAATCCCTGCTATGGAATTAGTCTCTAACTTAATTGCTGTGCGGGAACATAAAGCGGGCGACTGTGTTGGTTATGGCGCATATTGGCAAGCTAAAGAAGACACGTTATTAGGTGTGGTTGCCATAGGGTACGGAGATGGTTATCCCCGCAATGCACCAGAGGGAACTCCTGTATTGCTTAATGGGCGTAGAGTACCCATAGTCGGTAGAGTGTCAATGGATATGCTTACCGTCGATTTGGGCTTAGATGCAACTGACTGTGTCGGTGATAGCGTGCAGTTATGGGGTAAAGAGCTGGCAGTTGAAGAAGTTGCTGAGCACATAGGCACAATCGCTTATGAACTGGTGACTAAATTGACTCCAAGAGTGATGGTTAAATTATTACCTTAAGCTGAATCAGTCGCTTAATAGTTAGATTTCAAACTGTAGCTGGCCAGTCATTACATCATGCCTGGCCTAAAAAAATGGAGTGAATGTTCAAGAGTGGTGACCTCACAATATGGGTATTACTCTTCAAAACATATTTCAATAAAAGCCATCCCATATTCGTGTGAAAATGGCATCATAATTTTTTTGCCTTTAGCTTGATGTGAAATTGTGTGGTTCTTTCCTGATACCACAGCAGGGGTTGCCATATCAAAATCATAACCTTTACTGCTGAGCAAGTTCTTCGCTCCGCCAGTAACCATATTGGTAATTTCACCTACTAAATCAGTAATGTCAGCGTTAATACTAGTTGGTTTTTCACCTAGCATTTTATTCATAATCTCTAGAATTAGCGATTCTTCGAAGGTAATAGACAATGATCCTTTAGTTTTAGGCCCAACCATGCCAATTAAGCCTGAGACATCTCCTTTAGCTAGGTCATGATTCTTCAATTGTGGCTTGCCAGGCTTAAGATCCATGGTTGCCATTGTTGATATCACATTCACTAACGACACAAGAAAAGGGTTAATAAATTCAACGTTCATATTGAACTTGCTCCTTATTGAGACATGCTGTTAAGGGGGAAAGTCATTACACTATAAATTACTCTAGCATTAACCCACAGTCTAGAACACCCTTGATGATTTGGGTATCTGAACCTAATATATACATGATATAATCAGTTCATATCGCCAGCTTATGCAGGTTTGTCTCTATCTTAGTTATACCTTAGTTATATCTTCTTTAATGATGTAGTGGTTATCGCTATAGATTAACTAGGGTGTCCGCTTCAGCTACAAATATTGGTTTTTATGACTGCTAATGTAAAAATAGATCGCACCTTTAGCATAGCGCCTATGCTGGACTGGACTGATCGTCACTATCGTTATTTTGCTCGTTTAATGTCTGCTAATACTTTGTTATATACAGAGATGGTGACTACTGGTGCCATTATATACGGTAAAGGCGACTATTTAGCTTACAACGAAGAGGAACATCCTCTGGCGTTACAATTGGGTGGCTCAAACCCAAAAGACTTAGCTCATTGTGCCAAGCTTGCTGCTGAGCGCGGTTATGATGAGGTGAATATCAATGTCGGTTGCCCTTCTGATCGAGTCCAAAATGGTCGTTTTGGTGCCTGTTTAATGGGTGAACCTGAATTAGTCGCTGAATGTGTTGATGCTATGAAGCAGGCGGCTGATATTCCCGTTACGGTAAAAACCCGCATTGGTATTGATGATCAAGACAGTTATGAGTTTTTAACGCGATTTGTGGAAACGGTTAGCGCTAAAGGCTGTACCGATTTTACTATTCATGCGCGTAAAGCTTGGTTACAAGGATTAAGCCCAAAAGAGAATCGTGAGATCCCACCACTTGATTACGATCGTGTTTATCAATTGAAGTGTGATTTTCCTGCTCTTAATATCAGCATTAATGGTGGCATTACTAGTTTAGACCAAGCCAAAATACATCTTCAGCATGTTGACGGTGTCATGGTTGGCCGTGAGGCATATCAAAACCCGTATATCTTAGCTCAAGTGGAGCAACAGCTTTTTCACAGTAATGCAGCACAATTAAGTCGCGAAGAAGTGGTCGAGTTAATGTTGCCGTATATTGAACGTCATATTCAGCAAGGTGGACGACTAAATCACATAACTCGTCACATGATTGGCTTATTTCAAGGCTTGCCTGGCTCAAGAAGCTGGCGCCGCTATTTAAGTGAAAATGCACACTTAGCGGGTGCAGGAATTGAGGTAGTGAGAGGCGCGATAGCCTTGATGGATGAAAATGCACCAGAACCAATAGCCTAACTAATCCCTAAATTAAGCGCTCATAAGAGCGCTTTTTTTTGTGCGTAAATTCAGCTCGGAAGATGATTTTATAAGCATTATGTCAATTATATATTTGGTATTTCTTGAACTATTTATTTGTTGTGTTAATTCAGATTTAACTGAATTAGTAAAATTGACCAATCATGTGGTTAATTTTACTAATTGTTCGTTTTTCATGCTTGAACATGATTTTTAATATACTAAATTCTAACTGAAAAATAATTTTAATTTAAATTATTCAACTACTTACATTGGTATGAAAAAGTTGGCATGTTGTTTGTAATGCTATATCTGTCAGCAGGGAGAAATAGATTTCACTGCACATTAAACAGAAAAGGAAGACATTATGTTTATTTCAAACTCAAAGTTTACCAGCAATTCAAAAAGTCGTTTAAGCCGTATTGCTGGAGTGGCAGTCGTCGCATTAACTATGTCACTAGGTAGCTTTACAGCCCAAGCCAATGACCTAATAGTTCAAGATACCTTTAGAATGCTAGAACAGAATATTTCTACAGCCAGCCAGGATTTGATTTTGTCAGCTAAGCAAGAATTGCTGCTGTCATTAAAAACTCAAATTGCTGAACAAATATTTGATAGTGGTATTAATGCAGACAATAACGTTATAGCCACTGATGTAACGGAACGCTCAGTCAATACAGCTGCGAGTCAAAAGTAATCATGTTTGCTGAACAACTAGGCTTGGTTATGCCTTTACTGGCCATAGTGTTACTGCCCTTTGTGAGCTTTATTTGTTGTGCAGTTATCGCTAATTTGCTGACCAAGTTACAAAATCAAGCTTAATTTAAGCGGATGCTAATTGAAGCTGTTTAGCTCGTATCGTGAAGATGTTAAGGAGTATTATGGATAGAATAATTGCAAAGCTAACCGATCAACCAAAGATCATTTGTGGTGTATGCCATTATCTTGCAAAACAATTTGGTTGGTCTGTCATGTGGACAAGAGTGGTAAGTGTATTGGTATTGTTCGCTAACCCAATAGCGTGTTTATTAGCCTATATTGTTTTAGCTATTATGGTGGATAAAAAATCAACTCACTCTTAAAGGCTCTCTAATTCAGTTCTAAAACGTACTCAATAAGTAACGCAATGCCAGATTGTGAAGATTATATAACCACTGAATTAGAGAGTGCATCTACAAAATGACACTCTCAAACCAGCAAAATATTAAGGTTTTACTGCTATCATTGGTACACATATATGATGATTGCTATATCAAGACTCTGATCATTGCTATACCAAAATTATGATTATTTATTCAAGAAAGCTTGGAACATTTGCTTCGCTTCATCACTTTTTAAGCGTTGTCCGAAATGGGTTAGTTCAAGCTGCATCTGTTGTTTCACTTGCTGCTGGTTGTGACGTAACAACTGTCGTGATATTTGCAACGATTCGGGTGGCTGACTTGCCAACTTTTTAGCTTTAGTAAGTGCAAAATCAATCACATCAGTTTCAATAACTTGATTGATAATATTTAATTCAGCTGCGGTTTTGGCATTAAATGCATCGCCAAGTAAAATAAGCTCAGCAGCTTTTTGCTGACCAACTATTAACGGTAATAATAGGCTAGATGCAGCTTCTGGAACTAATGCTAAACTTACAAAAGGCATTTGAAATTTTGCGCTATTGTCGGCATAGACTAAATCACAATGCAGTAATAGGGTTGTGCCAATACCAACTGCAGCGCCTGATACAGCGGCTACTAGCGGTTTTTTTAACTCCAGTAAGCACATTAAAAATTTTACGGTAGGGTGATCATTATTAAGGTCGCCACTTTGTAAAAAATCAGCAATATCGTTGCCAGCGGTAAAGCAATTTCCTTCACCGTGTAACATAAAGGCACGAATCTCATTGTTGCTATCGCCCTCGATAAGGTATTCTGTGAGTTGTTGATACATCGCAAGATTAAATGCATTACGTTTTTCTGGGCGATTGAAGCTGATGATACGTACACCTTGTTCATCACGTACTTTTATAAGACTCATTCGTTGTTTCCTTTTTGAACACGAGCAGGGATTACATGGAGTTTAAGACATTGAAACCAATATTCAAACATCTGTTTAATTTTTTAGCGCTATCGTTATTATCATTTACTGCAGTAGCTAATGTCGTATTAGTTGATGGGCACGTACGCGCAATGCCTGCATCTGTGCCTAATACTGCCGCATATTTAACATTAGAAAATAATGGTGATAAAACCGTCAATTTAATTGCGATAAAAACACCTATTGCTAAAGAGGCACAGCTGCACACTATTATTGAAGAAAATGGCATGGTTAAAATGCGTCAAATCGAACACTTGCCTATTGCTTCTCATGGGACGCTCAGTTTAAAACCGTCTGGTGATCACATTATGATATTAGGCTTAAATAAGCCACTAGCAGAAAACGATAAAGTAGTATTAACATTGATATTTGATAATAAGCAGCGGTTACAGGTGGAATTGCCTGTGTTAAAACAGGCTGATTCTGAACATCAAGATCATAGCGAACATCATCACCATCATTAAGGAGTAATATTGATGCTATTTACAAGGAATAAAGTTTTTGCCGTCGGTGCTTTAGTCGGTTTAATAGGCTATTTTGTTAGCGTTTGGTGGAGTATAGAGCCAGACCCTATTGAACCCGTTGCTATGCAAACTGATCAGGGAAAGCTTATTACGGGGTATGCGACGACAAACTCGTTGATTGCCACAATGGAAACCTTACTTGATAAGCCTGGTGGTTGGTTAGCTAACGATATGATGCCACCGTCGATATTTATGGATAATATGCCGGCGTTTGAGTTTGGTGCGCTGGAACAGTCACGCGACTTAGCATTGGTTATGCGTAAAGAGTTTAGTCGCTCACAATCTCAGTCTACCGCAGACACGGATTTATCATCTGCACATTCCAAATTAAATATTGAACACACCAGTTGGTTGGTGCCCAGTGCTGAGAGCGAATACCGCGATGCGATTAAATTACTTAAGCTATACCAAGCTAGAATAAGTGATACTGGTAATACTAATGCGCAGTTTTATGCTCGTGCAGATAACCTCAATGAATGGCTCAAAGAAGTACAAAAGCGATTAGGCAGTATTTCTCAGCGCTTATCAGCGAGTGTCGGCCAAGATAGATTGAATACCGATTTAGCCGGTGATTCAGCCGCGCGTCAATCAACACCTTCAGCAATGAGTGCAGAAATTAAAACCAACTGGTGGAAAATTGATGATGTGTTTTATGAAAGCCGTGGGTCAGCATGGGCATTATTAAACTTTATGCGCGCTATTGAAGTTGATTTTGCCGATGTATTAGAAAAGAAAAATGCCGAAGTCAGCTTACGTCAAATAATTCGTGAGTTGGAAGCTACTCAGCTAACCGTGTGGAGCCCGATGGTGTTAAATGGTAATGGCTTTGGTTTGGTCGCTAACCACTCATTAGTGATGGCCAACTATATATCGCGTGCCAATGCAGCGGTAATTGATTTAACTAATTTACTTTCTCAGGGATAACAATGAACAAGACTATTTTAGCGACAGCCATTTTCGGTTTATTAAGTGTTTCTTCTGCACAAGCAGCAACAGTTGTCGGCTTTAAAGTCGGTGGCGATTTATGGCAAACTGACGCAACAGGGACGTTTAATGCCGACAGTAATGTAGGCAATGCAACAGGCCTGGCTCAAACCTATGATTATGATTCTGATACTCAGGGTAGTGTATGGTTAGCGATTGAGCATCCGATCCCGATTGTTCCTAACCTTAAAATTCGTGAAAACCGTTTAGAAGGTTCTGCTTCAAAAGACAGCAGTAGTTTCTATTATAATGGGGTGAACTTTGAAGGGGCATCAAGCGTTTACAATGACCTCAGTAATACTGATTTTGTATTGTATTATGAAATTTTAGATAATGACGTCGTGTCGCTAGACTTAGGTGCGGCGTACAAGCAAATGCACGGCTCATTACGCGTAGATGGCCTGTCATTAGGCGAAGGTTCAGCTGTCGCGACACAGCGTGATATCGATAGCGGCGTTATTATGGCTTACGGTAATGCACACGTTGGCATACCAGGAATAGGGTTGTTTGGTTTTGCTGATGTCATGATAGGCGTCAATGAAACCGGTGTGCATGACTACAGTGCAGGTCTGGGTTGGCAGTTTGATAGTATTGCACTCGATACGCTTATTCGTGTTGGATATCGTGACTTTAGTTTTGATGTCGATGGCTTTTCTGGTACCACCCAAGATATGCAGTTTTCAGGCGTATTTGCTGGTGTTGAGTTAGCATTTTAATCTAATGTGGTTGTGTCGCCATAAGGGGCAGCCCTAGCAGCTATTTCAATATAAGTCTTATTTGTTAGGTGACTTAATTCAGTGGTGTAGTGATATATTTTTTAAAGCCGGATGTCGTTAAGCGATATCCGGTTTTTTTATAGTTATTGACTGACTAAAAATCAATTTGATTGATGCGTCATCCATCATTATCGCCTTTGAGGTGAGGTACAAATCAGAATACATAATGGGTTAATACTATTTGCAATAGCAAAGTCAGCGTTCAAATTCCGCGTCTATTAAGTAAAACCGTTTTCAGGCACAATAACGGCAAAATTTGGCAGCACTTTTTTAGGAATAAATATGACGCAAATTACCCTTACCACCCCTGATGACTGGCATTTACATTTTCGCGATGGTGATATGCTAAAGGAAACCGTACCGGCCACGGCGCGTCTTTTTAAGCGTGCGATAGTTATGCCAAATTTAGTTCCCCCAGTTACTACGGCGAAAATGGCGGTTGACTACCGTGAGCGCATTCTAGCAGCCCGTCCGCAAGGCAGTGATTTTCAGCCGTTAATGACCCTATTTTTAACTAATAATACTACCGCGCAAGATATTATCGACGCAAAAGCTGTGGGTGTTGTTGCGGCCAAGTTATATCCAGCAGGTGCTACCACTAACTCTGATGCAGCAGTTAAAGCGTTAGATGAGCTGTTTCCTATCTTTGAAGTCATGGCTGAACATGGCATGTTATTACTGGTGCACGGTGAAGTAACAGAGTCGCACATTGATATTTTTGACCGCGAGAAATTATTCATCGAACGCTATTTATCGCGCATTGTTTCAACATTACCGCAGTTAAAAGTGGTCTTTGAGCATATCACCACTAAAGAAGCCGCTGAGTTTGTTACCGCGGCATCAGCCAATGTTGCCGCCACGATTACCCCGCAACATCTATTGCTCAATCGTAATGATTTGTTAGTCGGTGGGGTTCGTCCACATAATTTTTGCCTACCGGTGCTAAAGCGTAATATTCACCAGCAAGCGTTACAAGCTGCTGTCGCTACCGGTTCAAGCAAATTTTTCTTAGGTACAGATTCGGCCCCGCATGAAAAGCACCGCAAAGAATCGGCATGTGGCTGTGCTGGGTGTTATAGCGCTTGGAGTGCGTTAGAATTATATGCACAAGTGTTTGATAACTTAGGTGCGTTGGATAAGTTAGAAGGTTTCGCAAGTTTACACGGTGCTGATTTTTATGGTTTACCGCGTAATACGGGGACGGTCACCTTAGTAAAAGAAACTTGGACAGTGCCAGAAGAAATTATACTGCCTAATGGTAGTCCTATCGTGCCATTTTTCGCAGGTCAACAAGTGAGTTGGAAAGTGAAATAATACTATTGAGCAAAGTCACTATATTAAGCCTGCATCTTTGCAGGTTTTTTTATTGTTTATAGCCAAATTTATTCATAATCAACTGAATTGATATAAAGCTGACTGAATGTTAAAACGCACCAATTTAGCAGGGAATGCAAGTGTATATTGAAAGTGTCAATCACCTGATTGTTGCGCAATATGGGTTGTGTCGTTAGTTTTTTTGTTTAATTTCATTGTGGATTTTGATCTAGATTAATGAATAGGTTAATCTCTCCGCAAAGATAGTGGTGCTAAGCCACATGAGATATTATCGCGATGTAATAGCCATGTAGTATATCTTTTGTTATCGGCATATGTTTGCTATATCAAACTATCGTCATAATATGATTTTATTTAACAATTATCGTCCAAATACTATTTAAGGATAAGAGTGGAGCAATGAAAGAGCGGTAGTTCTTAAATAATGGCGAGCTTAATGAACCATTAGGATTAACTAACACAGAAGTATGCCCCCTCTAAAAACAGCCGCAGCGGATGAAATTTAATGACTAAGTATACTTGGTAAGTAAAGTAGCTAAGATTATCGATACATAAACATTGGTAATCTTAGCCAGCTTTATTACTTTTTTTAATACTTAGTTTATTAATAAGCTGCGTAAAGTTTGGAAAAGGTGATTACCAAACTCATAATTATCACCAAAGCTTAATTGCAGGGATGAGGGTGTGTCTACATAATTGAATTTTTCATGTAATTCAACTTCAATAAATACTCCGTCAGTGTATAAATAATAACTTGAAAGCGCATTTTGTTGTTTGTTTTCTGCTAACTGTTGTGTTACTTCAATTAAAGGCAGCATGTTCGGGCTGGTCAATAATTTCCATTCATAAGTTGCCCCAGAATCAATAAATGTATATGTGTTAGCTTGATCATTAATCAATACATCATCAGGTAATATATAAGAGTAGAAAGTACTAATAACGCCTAGCGTATCAAAGGTGGCAGGATTAAAAACATCAGCATATTCATATGTCTCGTACGAATCAGCTTCTCTACACATCACATCCTCCGCCTGTGAAAAGTATAGACGGTAAATTGTGGCAGGCCATTCAATATCGGTTAACTTTAAAAATGAAGGTGACGCCGACAAAAATGATTGCCAAATCTCAGCAGTGGTATCATATTTTTCTACGGTAATTGCTATTGGTACATTGGTTCCTTCATAGACTAAATTTAGCGTGTTACCTTGGATATCAGGTGCTATGGGAAGTGGCGGATTGCTATTTGGCTTAACCCAATTTGACTCTTGGCTATTCCAACATTCTTGCTGTCTTATGTTTTCATTAGGGGAGTCTTCTCGCACAAATCCAAAAAACTGACCAGCATCCATAATCCCTACCAGTGTTGATTTTGGTTGGCTTTTAGCCATAGAAAAAATATGAAAATCACCTATGGAATTCAAAGTAAAGACATTACTCATATCGCTTAGGTTCGCCATCACAGCTTCCCATTCCTCAAATGAAACTATTTGGCTGTCTATAGGTTGTTGAATTAATCCAAGCAGAATCAGCTCATCATTAATGATGAAACGAGCATCAAGAGGATTAGATTGTACAAATTGTTGTGGAGTTAAATTTAGAGTATCAATAAGTATTTCGAATTGATCATAGATATTAGTAAGTAGCAGCTCAATGATAAGAATAACATCAACTTGCCCTGCAATAATTTGTTGCAAATATTCATGTAATAGTTCAACAGTTATTACACGGTCTGAAATAGATTGCGCGGCACTTAATTGATATAAAGAATTAAGCTGCTGCCCGTAAAGAAATGCTAGATAACCATCAAGTTCAGCAGATTGAGTTTGAATCTCGGCAGTTGATAACCCCTGCAACTTCATTGTTGCAAGTCGAGTGGCCTTTATATGAGTTAATCCATTAATTGCACCATTATGTTCAGGTAACGCAATTAACATACCTTGGCCATTTTCATCGACTACTGAAGACGGTGCCTGAATAGGTTGAGCATTTTTAAAATTAGCGCTGAGAACTTTTTCAGGCTTTATTGAAGCCGCAGTTAAAGCAGTCCAATTTGCGAGTAAGTAATACTCAGGTATTTCAACTTCACTTTTCCAATCTACCAGGTAGTGACCATTAACATCAGTAACAGTGGTGGGTTCATCATTATCACACAGCAAATTTTGGTTTAAATCGATGCAGATGCTAGCGCCTGACAAAGCGCCTTGATAAACAGCTAAACCTGCTACTTGATGATTATACTCTGTTGTTGATACAGGTGGTTTTTGGTCTGGAATATCTTGTGCAGGGGTGTCTGATGAACCACCGCAACCAGAAAGCAATGCTAAATACACAAATGAAAACAAATATCCTTTTTTCACAGAAAATCCTTTTAAAAGTTAATTAAAAAACGACGTAATAATAACGATTAAATAAGAATTGTAAAATTTAAATACCTTTATACATCATAAAGTATGTATTTAGATTTTTGAGTAATTATTAGTGATAGTTTTAATTGCAC
Source organism: Shewanella sp. OMA3-2 (assembly GCF_021513195.1). Classification (NCBI taxonomy): domain Bacteria; kingdom Pseudomonadati; phylum Pseudomonadota; class Gammaproteobacteria; order Alteromonadales; family Shewanellaceae; genus Shewanella; species Shewanella sp. OMA3-2. Next base: position 1,134,417 of record NZ_CP090974.1, read on the forward strand.
AGTGGGGTTTATTTACTCGGCTAAAAGCACTCTTGATGCCGCAACGGTTAATGCCGTTAGGGCGGGGACATTGCATCATGGTAATATTGATAAAATAACAACAAGTCTTACTGAAGGAATGATGCCGCTTTTTGCTCATGGTACAGATATGTCAGACACCTTAGAGGCGGTAGCAAAGTCTCGTATAGCCGTGGCAATACAAAGTGAAATCACCTTATTAAGCCCTGACAGAGCCACTTTTGACCAATTTAAAATTCGCAGTCGTTATCCTCAAGGTTTTGTGAATGAAATTCCAATCAATACTTTGATGTACCGTAACCCTGCGTTAAAAGATGTAGGGCAAGGTCGAAAATTAGATGTGCAAGACGCCAACTTATTACAAATAGAAGTGCGATGGTGTCAAAAGCTAATCGTACCATTTGCAAATTATGTAATAGAAGAAATTGTTAATTCAGCTTGGTATTTGCCCGGACCAGAACAACTGGCTTGCAATGTATTAAGTCAGGCAACGGGTGATATTTATCTCGCCATGGTTTCGCAGAGATTAATGAGGATGCAAACACCATTTAGAATGTAAGTAACATGAAATTAATTTAAATATAATAGTGATAAAAATTGAAATAAATGGATTTTAATAGGGATATATTCAATGAAACATAATGTACTTTGGTTAGCTATATTATTAGCAGCTAGTGTCGGGATAACAGGCTGTAATGGTGAGTTAGAAGAGGGCGAAGGCGGGCAAACTCCGACAGTGTCAACAAATCCGGTTGATCCAACAGATCCTGTCGACCCAACGGATCCAATTGATCCTACTGATCCAATTGAATTAGTGGGTACCTGGGAAAACAAGGATGAAGATGGTGATGGTGTACCTGATGAGCAGGATGATTATCCGTTTGATGCTAGTAAGAGTAAATATCCCCTATTCATCGAGCAGGAACCGAACGATAACCCTGCAGTTGCCACTCCAATAGAAATTGATCAAGGGGTCATAGTACAAGGCGTGATAGATTCTGAATTGGACAAAGGCGATCTGTTTAAGTTTGTAACAACTGAGCTTAAACAATACACAGCTGTTTTCAAAACATCATCAGTTCGATTTAAACCACAAGTGTATATTTCAAATGAAGATGGCCTTGTTATGAATGACATCTTTTTGTATCAATATGCAAAACCTAATATCTACGTGGTGAACTTTACAATATATGACCCAGGTACATATCAACTGAGTGTGATAGATGAGAATTTTGCTGGAGGGCCAGATCTCTCTTATGAAATTTTATTTTTTAACGATACTGACGTTGATTCATTTGATGATATGAAAGAGCGTGCACTTGGTTCTGATCTACTTGAGAATGACATGGATCAAGATAAGATTTTAGATGGACTCGAGTTTATCTTCGGCACTATAAATAAAAGTATAGATTTTGATAATGACTCCCTTCCAAATTGGCTAGATTCTGACTCTGATGGTGATGGGTTTAGCGATAAATTAGAAGCAAGTGATGATTTAGATAATGACTCCTTTCCAAACTTTTTAGATCGAGATGCTGATGGCAATGGCCTCGATGATAATTTAGAAAGTGGTTCTAATACTCAACCAAATGACTTTGACCTGGTCAACTGAATTCGGTCACCCTAGTTAAGTTCGTTACGCCACTTCTGTTAACGGCTTATCCGTACGCTCAAATTCATTGGGACTTTGGTAATTAAGGTATGAATGCATCCGTTGGCTGTTGTACCACATAGTGATGTAATTCAAGACATCTTGTTGAGCTGCATAGCGTGTTCGATAATTGCGCCAATGAACTCGTTCCTGCTTCAAGCTTCCGAAAAAGCTTTCAGCTACTGCATTATCCCAACAACATCCTTTTTTACTCATACTGCCGACAAACTTATGCAGCCTCAGTATTCGTCTATATTGATGGCTCGCATATTGAACACCTTGATCTGAGTGTATTATCAATCCAGCTTTAGGTTTTCGTTGCCATATAGTCATTGTGAGCGCATCACAAACGAGTTGTGCCTTCATTCTGCTGCCCATACTCCAACCAATAACTTTACGGGAATAGAGATCGATTACGACGGCTAAATACAGCCATCCTTCAGCAGTCCATATGTACGTAATATCTTGAACCCACGCTTGATTGGCGCATTGAACATCAAAATCCTGTTCAAGCTCATTTTCATATATAGGCTTCTTGTGGTCGCTGTTGGTTGTTGCTTTGTACTTCTTTTTATAGCGCACCCAAACGTTTGCTTCTTTCATCAGTTGCGATGTTTTCCTGCGCCCAACAGGGTAATCAAGGGAATTCAATGCCTTTTGAATGCGTCTTTGTCCGTAGGTGTTATCGCTAAACTCGGCAATATCCTTAACCCACTGCAACATCTCTTGATGCTCTGTATCAACAGGTGACTGAGACTTCCGCTTTTGATAGCTGTAGTAATTATTGTTTTTCACACCCAACACGTGACACATTAATATCACAGGCCAGATCTTCTTATTTTGGGTAATAAACGCGTATTTCACTTCGTTTCTTTGGCAAAGAAGACCGTCGCTTTTTTTAATATTTCACGCTCTATTTCTAAGCGCTTTACTTGTGCCTTTAGCTTGCGGATCTCTTCCTGCTCAGGTGTCAGCTTGCCGTTGCCTCTAAATGCATGACCATCATCATTTTCTGCTTCTTTTATCCAGCGGCCGAGCAGTTGAGGAGTCACCTCTAAATTTCTAGCGGCTTCAGCAATACTGTAATTTTGCTCTCTTACCAGTGTAATGGCATCAAGCTTGAATTCTTTTGAATAGGATTTACGTGTTTTCATTTGAATCTCCAGTTAAATCAATTATGTCTTAACTGGGTTAGTCGTATCAATTAAACCACGTCACCCATAAGTGGTATCAAATTACCGTAGAGAGTGGTGCCGAAGTGACAAAGTCACCTAAGCAGGCTCTGCGTGTTCCTATGATCTTGCAACAAGAAAGTGTCGAAGATACAACCGAGTGCCCGGTTACTACAAACTAAACAAAAGCGCCCTTATGGGCGCTTTTTTGATATCATTCAATTAACATATTTTCTTAATAAGGAAGTTAAATGCTAAAACCATTGTTGTCTGCCACACTAATGCTGGTATCTAGCCATACTATGGCCTCTGAATATGATTTGGTTGCTCCCCCTGCCGAGCTTGATATCTCAGTACCACAAGCCAACTGTTTAAAAGCCGTTGATGTTGTAAAAAACCAAGATGTTGCACTTTTTAAATCGATTTTTTACCCTGTTGCGGTAACGGATACACAAGTCGCACAACATCTAAAAATAACACATGATAAATACTACACAAAAAATCATTTCGGGATAAAGAATTTTAATTTAGCCGAGTATGCTAATTATTATTTCGAAGATGCTAAAAATTCAAAAAATAATACAGTAAGCTCTGAAGCAAAACGTCGAGATCATAACATTCAACTCTGGATAGGTTACCATTTTGACTCAATTAACCCCCAAAGCAATAAAGAAGAAGAGAGTTCAGGCCATTGTCGCTTCGCCTTAGTGGAAGATAATTGGTATCTGCTTAACTTGTTATAAAGCGTTAAATTGCGAACAACTATATTGACTCTGTTTAGCCTCAGTTTAGACTCACAATATTAAATATGGCATTGCAGTAATCCATTGGATTACTGCAGCAAAGGCGAGAGTATGCAAGAAAAGTTAACTATTAATGACAAATCTTGGTTTGAAACAACTAATTTTAAAGGGATTGAAACTATTAGTTCCACTAGCGATATGTCGCTTAAAGTGGTTTCTTTTTTCTATCCCCTATATATGCCTACGCAGTTATTGCTAACTTTGGGCTTATTATTAATGGGCTTATTACCTTTTATCACTCCTGGTGCAATTGCGTTATACCCACACTTCCCGACAGTGCCACTGGCACTTGTCATTATCAATGTGTGCCTAGTTCCGGGGCATTTTATAATCAGACATTACTTAATCAAGCGTCAATACAAATTGAATGGTACGCAACAGATACACATCAATAACGACAGAATTTCATTACCTGTCAACAGTCTAGTAAATGAGCCAAATGGTCAATTAGAGCTAGCAAAAACAGATATCAGCGGTATAGATATTGTGTATTGGGTGCAAACCAACAAGGGGGTAACCACTCGTACCATTTACGAAACCCATATCTGCCTAGTATCAGGTAAGTCATTAAAGCTAGACGTCCTTCATTACCCACTGAAACATATGTTTTATTTAATGGTATATTTTGACTACCCAGTCAAAATTATTCAACGACATTGCTCTGCTAAATATATTTTTAAAATCGTGCTTTTAGCATTCCCTGTAGTGGCTCATTTCGCATTAACAATCCTTATGGTTGTGCTGATGACTCCTTTAACAATATAAAAATAACATAACATAGGTAATTAACATGGCCAGACCAAGACAGACAATTGTTAGCTTAGATGACACACCTGCTCCTGCAAATAGAGAGTAGTCACTGCTGTTCGCGACTAGTCCGTAAGGCTTTTCTGTGCGGTTTTGATAACTCAACAGGTGAAAACTTTGAGCATCGACGCGAATGGGTTGACTTTCGAATTCTTGAGCTTGCCACCATCTTTGCTATCGATATCTGTGCCTATGCATTCTTTGTAATGAACAGGGAGCAACCATTTCCATGTGGTGATTAAAGTGGATACTGATAAAGCCAAGCGGTGGTCAGATAAAGACGTACTAGTTCAATGGCACAAAGGTTTTAAAGGCGCATTACTTACACAGAGATTTGTAAAAGGTGAAGACCTAAACGAATTTGAAATGAAAAGGGTGAATGATTGCATTGCCCTATACCGCCAACGCTTAGTCGATATTAGTTGGTTTATGCGTGCTTTAAGTGAACCAATTGCGCGAATCGCCAATAAAGAAATGCACAGGGAGGTTTTATTCGCTGCCATCCATGGCACTTACTCTTCGGGCCAGCTAAAGCTGTTCAAATTTATTCCCGATAAATTTGTGGGAAGGGCACTTTAAATCACAAGCATTATTAGATGAAGCCGCAGTATTAGCTTGTAAGGCCAAGTACGTTTAAAGGCATATTTCCTATGTGTTAATAAGTGTTCGTAAAATGAACACTGCCCAGTATTAAGCTATTTTTATTATTAATTAGTACGTAGGCCTCGACGGTTTACAGATTATGTTAAAAGTGTTGGTAGAATGCGTTGTCACATTAAGGGTTAACAGCAATATGATTATTAATAGTAATGAATTAAAATTATTAAAATAAAGCTGATATTATTGTTATGCATGTTGCATATATAAATAAAGGGATTTAATGGTATGTACTTAGGGAAACAGACTTCGATATTGATGATTGTTAGTGTAATGAGCTTTTCGGTATTTGGGAGTAACCAAGCGGCTATAAAATCGTTTGATGCCAAAACGTTACCGATAACAGAACGCAGTCAAGTAATAACCGATAAACAGCTAGCACTAATGAAAGAGTTTAATCAACTGGCACAAGCGCGTACTAGCGCTGTAGACGTGTTTAAAAGCGGTAAAGTGCGACAGTTGCAACAACTCGGCGAGCAGACTCTGGTTGAAGCCAATAAGTTTGTTGAAGAGTATCAGATTTTTTTAAGCGAACTTCCTGAAACATCGACCTGTTACACACCTGAAAATGTGACTGAATACCAGCGTATGATTGCTGAGCTTACTGAGGCGAATTCAGCATTAAGTCATATTGCTTCATCGGTAGGTGATGATGAAATGGGGGCGACGATGGCATTACTAAATGTGCAAATGCATGCAGGAAAAATAAGTGCATTAGTGCAAATGTTTCAGTTAGTAAAAGTGTGCAATATGACAGATGCTATGGGGATGACTAAAGCAGATGTAGAACGCCAAAGGGCTGAGCAAAATAACTAGTCTATTTCAATATCAACTTATTAACCTATGATAAAACCCAATAAACAGACATATTTTATGTCTATTTATTGGGACTGCTTAAGTCGCTTTAGTCTTCCCGAACTGAGGCTATTTAACGTCTGAGCGCAACACTAGTTCTACTCGACGATTTTTATGCCTGCCGTTTTCATTAAGGTTGTTTGCAACTGGAGCGTACTCACCAATACCTTTGGCTTCTAGCTGTGATGCAGGGATAGAAAATTGTTGCTGCAAAATGCTTGTAACCGCTGTGGCACGTTTTTCTGATAAAGTGTAATTGTACGATTGGCTGCCTTGATCATCTGTATGACCAATAACATAGAACTGTTGTTTTGGATGGCTTTGTAGATATTGGGCAACCACTTTTATCACATCTATGGTTTCAGGTTCTAGTTCATCACTATCGAATTTGAAAATAAGCCCTTCCAGCGCCACATGACCTGTTTCGGCAAGCTTATTAGTTAATCCTTCCAAATCAATTGCGACCCTTTTGTCATTAAGGTCTGTTTGTTCAATAATGCGAATTTCAGCGGATAAATTTCTGTCGTAGCCAATCACAAACGTCATGACCTGAACATTACCCTGGGGTCTTTGTAATTGGTATAGGCGGTAACGCTGGCTGTCATCCATTCCATTAGATTTTAATAATTTCATATGGTTATAAAGCTGACTTGTTTTACCACATGCTTTAGATAAACAGTTAAATTGCTCTACAAAGCCGAGTTGTTTTAATGCGTTTTGATAGTTAGCATCAACCTCGAATTCAGAATATCCACGCGGTAGAGTATAACCAATATCGGTTATTCTACCTTGGTAAGTTTTAACTTGATGCTGATTTTTTAGAATGCCTGTAACTAAGGATGTTTCCCCAAACTCCACCTGCTGATATTCATCAATGTATGCCCCAGGAATACGGGTTAGCATAGGATGGTCTTTAGAATTTTTTTGGTCTTTATGGCTTAAGTCAGCAAACTTTTTCTGAATAATATCCGTGCTTAGGTAAGCTTGATTAATCTTAAGTAGGTCTAAAGGCTCTTCAATCACTTCAATAATATCTAATTGAATGTGAGTCGCACGATGCCAATTCATGGCATACACAGAAACATACAGCTGTTTTTGAGCTAACTGTATCTTAGCTGTTATTAATGATGGTTCATTTTTTGGGGTGGTGTCTAACGGCGAAATAAATCTGGCTAAATCATCTATATCAAAGCAGGTAGGTGTATGGCATTCAAAAATAATTTTTCCCTTTAGGGCGTTAATTTGTTGTTTATAGTTACTAATTAGGTTTTCTGGTGAAAATAAAACCGGCAACTGATAATTAATACTGCTGAGTTGTCCCTTAACCACTTGGCTGTCTATTTTAGTCTTGCTAATTTGAGTGATGATGTCATAAGCGATGAAGTTTCTGGTTTCCGTTTTGGTTTTACTCACTTCTTTAGGGGGACTAAACAAGGTGTCATTTTGTGTTGCTGCTGTTATTGAGGGTGAAATAGCGATGAATGCAAATATGACAAATAATTTGGTAGACATTGTGTACCCTGTATACGATTAAGGTGAGAGATAGCTATCGTGTTAGATAAAAATATGTAGATCAGTTTTGATATTTTTATTACGCGAGTGCAAATAATTGACCACGATTTTTAATTTTGGTCTTTTTATATATATTCTGCACATGCATTTTGACTGTGTTTATTGAAATACCTAACTTGTGAGCGATCTCTTCATTGGAATGCCCATCCCAAATTAATCCTAATATTTGCTGTTCTTTTTTGGTTGTCAGGGCGAGAATTTTTGTTCGATTGGTGAATGAGGGTAAGCGCTTTTTTTGTAATACATAACGTGAAATGGCTTTATGGCTGAAACTTATTTCTTTCGCTTGAACTTGTTTAATTGAATTGATTTTATCTACAACAGAATCATCAGCTTGCATGTTGCAATGAAATCCTGAGGAGATAAAAGTGACTTCTAATTCTGTGGTGAGTTTAGGGCAAATGGCGATATGAAGGTGTGACTTTAGTAATTCACCGTCGACTTTCTCAAGCGAGATTAAAGGCGCTTCGAAATGGTGAACTAAGATGTGCATGGTTTTATTACTAGGTTCAAGCGCGTCTAGTACATTACTAATGTTTTCAGAATGGCATTGAATGAGATTTAATTCTAATAAATTTGAGATATGAACGAATTGAGTTACTTGGTCTTCTGGTAGATCCACAGTAATAATATTTTGTTCAAACATGCCATCATCCTTGAGTCGATATAATTTGCATTCAGTGCAAAAGAAGTTCATAAAGTTGAGCGGAATTTAGCATATACAGTAAAAATGTAAAAGTCATTTTTAATGACAGCGCAGGACTTTTTGTTATTACTTTTGATTTAAATAAATGGTTTTTATCAAGTTAATAGTTATATTTTATTATGTAATAGGCATTATTGCGTGTTGTTATTAGCCTTTATATTAATGATATTTCTTTAGAATAAAAAATCTAATTGGTTTGATGTGTTTTGACTGCCTTGTTGTAAATGTATTTGGGGTAGCGAACTTGGATTTATTACCTCAGTTAACGTGTTGTAAAATGATAAGGCGAGTTCAGGTGCTTGGATATTATCAGGAGTATGAATAAAGAGATAAGGCTGCTTTCCTTCATTTATCCATTGTGCAAGCTTAGTTCGCCAGCGTTGAAAAAAGGCTAGGTTGATTTGTGGGTCACATTGACCAATAAAGCGCACCACAGGTTGATGAGCGGTCGCAATAGGGTGAACAGGAACCTGAGGCTTTTTCTGTTGGGCATCTATCATAATAGGGGTGTCAGCTTTTGCGGCAAATAGTGGTCGGCTATCCATAATAATACGATTGCATTGATGGGTTATTAATAAACGGTTTAATGCTTTTTCATGGTCGCTTTTATTGAAAAATGCCCTATGGCGCACTTCTACACCGTAGGTCAATCCCTTAGGCAATTGTTGTAAAAATCGTTCCAGAGTAGGTAGCAAGCTAGGGCCAAACTGTGCAGGTAGTTGAATTTTCCACATAGCGGTTTTGTCAATTAACGGCTCCATAGTATTAAAAAAGTGGGTTAGTTCCGCTTGGGCATGTTGTAACTGTAAGTCATGGGTGATGGTTTTTGGCAGCTTAAAAGTAAACCTAAAATCATCTGGCACAGCATCCCGCCAGTTCATTACTGTAGGCAGTGTCGGAAGGGCATAAAAAGTGGTATTACCTTCGACAGTATTAAATACTTGAGCATATTTTTCTAAGCGCGCAGATGTCGGTATATCACCATAAAGACAGTGTTTCCATTGCGGTTGAGACCACATTGCGAGGCCTATTCTCAGTATTGATTGACTGCTATTCATTGTTCACCTTTTTTACATTTCTAGTAAAACAGTGGCTTTTATCGCTATTTTGACGCTAGGCCAGAATAGGCCTGCAAAAAGATACTTTATTAGTCTCAATCCATCTATCTCTATTTAGGTCAGATCTGCTAATATGCAGCGGCTTTTGTTGTACTGTGTTGTGCCCATTTTGCACTATGTCTATTTAACACTGGGTTTATTAAATGTTAGGCTTAATTTAGCCGCCCAAAATTGCTGGTATGTTTTTAGTTTCAATGGAGTGATTGTGTCAGATCCAACCCCAGATATGAAGTTTGATAATTATCGAGATCGAACTTTTCAAGAAAAGCAACAGCCAAAGACTAACCGTCGAGCAAAATTGGTATTTTTTTTCATCCTCTTGTTGATCGTTATTGGTGTTTTTACAGCATTTGAAATTAAAACGTCTCATTATCAGGCGATGCTATTCAACCAATATGGAACCAAATTAACCTATCAGGTTGTGCCCTTTGCCACCGATAAGGTTATCTATCCTAAGTACGGCCCATTTGATATTCGTCACGGCTATACGCAATTACCCAAATATATAGATAGACTCGTTAAACGTGGTTTTGTTGTTGAACAACAAGCCAGTTTTTCGCCTATGTTAATGGACTATACCCAGTATGGTTTTTTCCCGCCTTACCATGAAAAAGCCCAATCGGGTTTAATGATTCAAGATTGTCGCAATCAAGATGTGTTTGATGCGCTATACCCAAGTCGTGCCTATCAAGACACCGACATGATCCCAAGTGAAGTGGTTAATACACTACTGTTTATTGAAAACCGTGAACTTTGGAACCCAGAGCCTAAGCATAATCCGGTGATTGACTGGCCACGTTTTGTGGTGGCAAGTATTAGTCAAATAGCCGAAAAAGCAGGCTTGAATATGTCAAAGGCCGGTGGCAGTACTTTAGCCACCCAAATTGAAAAGTTTCGCCACTCTGAGTTTGGTTTAACCTCTAGCATTGAAGATAAGTTGTTGCAAATTGGCTCAGCCATGATCCGCGTCTACCAACAGGGCGAAAACACGCTGGCAGCCAGACAACGTATTGTGCAGGATTATTTAAATACAGTGCCCTTATCATCTGCGCCAGGTTTTGGTGAGGTACATGGAATTGGTGATGGCTTATGGGCGTGGTTTAAAACCGATTTTAATCGGGCTAACAGCTTATTGCTGTCAGGGCATGACCCAGCCACTGCCGCTGAACGTGGTCAAGTGTTTCGACAAATTGTTGCCTTAATGATTGCCCAGCGTCGGCCATCTTATTACTTACTCCAAGGCCATGACGACTTAGAAGAGTTGGTAGACAGCCATTTGCGCTTGCTGGTGAGCTATGCATTGATTGACCCCAAACTCATGAACTCGGCCATGCAACAACAGTTGAAGTTTGACCGCCGCAGGGGTAATCCTGACAATCCTAACAACAAGGGCGTTAATGCGGTTCGCATTAGAACGGCGAGTATGTTGGCGAGCAGCTTATTTGATTTAGACCGTTTAGACTTAACGGTTAACAGTACCTTTCATGGTGATTTACAACAGCAAGTGGGTGATTACTTACGTCGCCTTGGTCAACCAGAATATGCCCAAAAAGTAGGGCTGTTAGGTGAGCGATTACTCACACCTGAACAGCTCCCAAATGTGCTTTATAGTTTTACGTTATTTGAAAAGCATCAAGGTGCTAATCGGGTACGGGTACAAACAGACAGTACTGATCAGCCTTTTGATATTAACGAGGGCAGTAAACTAGAGTTAGGTTCTACGGCTAAATTACGGGTGTTAGCGACATATCTGGAAATTATTGCAGAATTACAACATCGCTTTGAAGACAAAACCGTCACCGATTTATATCGAATAGATGTTGAGCCCAAAGATAAAATTACCCGTTGGGTCGTTGATTATTTAATTGAAACCCGTGACCGAAATTTAACCCGTATGTTAAATGCCGCGCTTGAAAGACGCTATTCAGCATCGGCCGATGAACGCTTTTTTACCGGTGGTGGCTTACATGTTTTCAGTAACTTCCAGAAGAAAGAAAATAGCCGTAATCCTACATTATACGAAGCCTTGCAAGACTCAGTTAACTTGCCGTTTGTGCGTTTGATGCAAGATATTGTTAACTACAGCAGTAGTTATAATAGTGAAGGTAGCATGGCGCAATTACTGCGCAATGATAAAGACCCTCGCCGTGAAGAATACTTAAAAGCGTTTGCTAAGCGAGAAGGGAGCACCTTTGTACGACGTTTTTATCGCAAGTATCAGTCGTTAGCACCAGAGGCAAGATTAACGACCTTTTATAATGGTGTACAGGCAACGGAACATCGACTCAGTGCAACATATCGCTTTTTACAACCCTATAAAAGTGATCAGGATTTAAAACTGTTTTTAGCAGAAAAAATGCCTGATAAAACCTTTAGTGATAAACAAATTAATAGCTTATACAACAAGTATGGCCCAGATAAGTTTAATCTTGCCGACCAAGGGTATATTGCGCGGGTACATCCACTAGAGCTGTGGGTGCTTAGTTATCTGAATGATTACCCTAGCGCTAATATGACGCAAGTATTAGAAGACAGCCAAGCGACTTTAATTGAGGTTTATCGATGGCTATTCCGTACTCGTCATCAAAATGCGCGTGATAGTCGTATTAAGGTAATGTTAGAGGTTGAGGCATTTTTAAGTATCCATCAACGCTGGCAGAGAATGGGTTACCCGTTTGATTTTATTGTGCCATCACTGGGCTCTGCTCTTGGCAGTTCGGGCGATCGTCCGGCGGCATTAGCCGAGTTAATGGGTATTATTCAAAATGATGGTGTGCGAGCGCCAACAATACGCATCGAAAAATTACATTTTGCAAAAGATACTCCCTATGAGGTCAAGCTGGCTAATAGTACTCAACAACCGGTTCGAGTGTTTAGGCCTGAAGTGGCAATAGCGTTGAAAAACGCGCTTGCCAATGTGGTCGAAAAAGGCACAGCAAGGCGATTGAATGGCAGCATTATTAATGTTGATGGTACTTTGGTGCGCTTAGGTGGCAAAACGGGCACAGGTGACAACCGTATCGCCACTGAAATTCGCAATGGCCGTAAGGTATCGTCTACCGCCATGAACCGCACCGCAACCTTTGTGTTTTATTTGGGGGACAATTACTTTGGTACGTTAACCGCATTTGTCCCTGGTGCTGAAGCTGATGACTTTAGTTTTACTTCCGCGTTACCGTTACAAGTATTAAAGGGCATGCTGCCAATATTGACGCCGCAATTATTTAACCAGCAACCTTTGTGTTTAGCAGAATCGACTGGCATCGAGTCGCGTTAAATACTTAACAATAAATGTTGGAAGCGGGGATTTACCCCAAAAAACGAGCAATAAAAAAGTCAGCGATTAAGGCTGACTTTTTTATGGGGTTAAGCTGGTCATTAAAGCCGGCTTAACCGCTTAGGCCTAAGCTATGCTCAGAATCGACTGAGGCCAAGCTTAATCTAAACTAATAGCGATATTAGGCAAAAGCATCTTGTAATGACGGTACAACTTGTTTCTTACGGCTTAATACGCCGTCTAACCAGACTTTACCATCAACTGTTGGCTTGCCATAAGCGCGCTCTGTTAAATCAGCACTGTCAGAAATTACTAGCATTTCAGAGCCTTCTTTCATAATGTCGGTTAACAATAACAATACACTATGACGATTACCTTCTTGCTTTAATAAGGCGATATCAGCCACTAAATCCGCTTTAATCGCATCAAAAACGGCTAAGTCAATCACTTCTAACTGACCAATGCCCACTAGGTTACCGTTCATGTTGAAATCTTTAAAGTCACGCATAACTAAGTCGCGTGCAGGGGTGCCTTCAACCGCAGACTTAACCTTAAACATATCCATGCCTAGTTCTTTAAAGTCTTCAATACCGGCAATAACCGCTAACGCTTCAACACAGCGAATATCGGCAGTGGTACAGGTAGGTGATTTAAAAATTACCGTGTCGCTTAAAATAGCGCACATCATAATGCCGGCGATATTCGCTGGTATCTCGACCTGGTAAAAATCAAACATCATTTTAATGATAGTGTTGCTACAACCCACAGGGCGGATCCAACACTCTAGTGGTGTTGAAGTGGTTAAGTCGCCTAGTTTATGGTGATCAACAATACCAACAATCGTTGCCTGGGCAATATCATCTGGTGCTTGAGTCACTTCAGAGTGGTCAACAATATACACTTCTTCGCCAGCGTAGCTGGTTTTATATTCAGGAGCGTCAAAGCCAAATTTGTCTAAAATAAAAGCCGTTTCAGGTGATAATTCACCTAAACGTGCTGCAATAGCAGGCTCACCAATTTGATTTTTTAAATAAGCTAACGCGATCGCACCACAAATTGAATCAGAATCAGGGATCTTGTGACCCACTACATACATTGACATGATAAAGCTCCTATAAATTTGTTGCCGATTTTAGCAAGATTTAAATGCTTGACCAATCCTTATCCGAAAAAAAGCCATCATGCGGCGTTAAAAAGCTTAAGGACACTGAAATCTCATCCTAGGCGTTAGCCTGACGATACTATAAAGTCAGCAGTATTATAGGTTGAAATTGGATTGGCTATGTTACTTGGTATTCATCATGTGGCGATTATTTGTAGTGACTATGCCCGCTCGAAATACTTTTATCATCAGATATTAGGCTTACGTATTTTAGCTGAGCATTACCGCGCCGAGCGCGACTCTTACAAGCTGGATTTAGCTTTGCCCGACGGTAGTCAAATTGAACTCTTCTCTTTTAACCATGCGCCGCTTAGGCCCAGCTATCCTGAAGCGCAAGGATTACGCCATTTAGCCTTTCGGGTAGATGATATTGCTCAAGTGGTTGCCTATTTGATGGCGCATAACATTGAAGTAGAGCCGATTCGTGTAGATGAATACACCCAAAAACGTTTTACCTTTTTTAGCGATCCCGACGGTTTACCGTTAGAGCTTTATACCAATCATTTTTAGTGCAAAATCAAGCCAAATTCTGTAGTCTCCTGCAACATTTTATCTGTTGTACTTATGCTTGCTGGAGCGCTCATTTTTATGTCTGTTACCGCCATACAAAATAAACTGAAAATCATTGATCGCAGTAAGACTTTTCAAGGCTTTGTGATTTTTGTGATTGTGGTTTCAGCACTCTCTATTGGCGCCCATACCTATCATTTACCCCAATGGTTAGATAAAAGTTTATGGGTGTTAGATATTGTGATCACAGTGTTTTTCTTGTTTGAATTGATTATTCGTTATATCGCCAGTGATGGCGCTAAGAGCTTCTGTTCAAAAGGGTGGAATATTTTTGACACCATTATCGTGATCGGCAGCTTAATTCCATCGGGCGGCTCAACCGTTTTACTGGCTCGATTATTAAGGATATTTCGGGTTCTGCGTTTAGTGTCTATGGTACCAGAGCTGCGAATGTTAATTAATGCCTTACTTAAAGCGATCCCGCGGATGGGATATATAGTGTTATTAATGTTTGTCATTTTCTATATTTATGGCGCTGTGGGCAGCATGTTTTTTGCTCACGTTAATGAGTTTTTGTGGGGCGATGTGTCTATTGCTATGTTGACCTTGTTTCGTATTTCCACGTTCGAGTCATGGACGTCAATTATGTATGAAACCATGGCTGTTTATCCATTAAGTTGGATGTTTTATTTAAGCTTTATCTTTTTAACTACCTTCACTTTTTTGAATATGATGGTGGGAACTATATTAGATGTGATGGCAGAAGAAAGTCGCCTGATGAATGAGCTAAAGGCACAGCGAGCACTTGATGAGCATATTGATGATGATATGAAGAGCAGTGCTGCTGCCAGCTATAAAACGGGTCATCAAACAACTGAACTTGCACATAGCATGGTCCAAGATAGGCCGTACGCGAGTGTAGAGGATATGCAAAAATTACATGATAAAATAGATCAGCTCACCGCGTTGGTGGTTCAGCAGCAAGCATCTGGTTCAACTCATAGTGGCGACAATATTGCAGCGAAGTAAGTTTCGTTAATGTATTAACCCTATATATTGGCAGCGTCTAGCTGCATGAAAACTGTTGATATTAAAAACAAAGCCCTTAAAAGTTTTCAAGGGCTTTTTTTATGGCTTCAGGTTAATCTAACTTATCTATTTATTTATCAGCATAAGGTATGCGAGTGTCGACGCCGAACGTATTGTCTTCTAAAAGTGCCTCATCTAGCTGGGCTAAATCCTATTGGTTAGGAGCGTTAGCCGTTATGCCATTAACCATAGCGGTTATTCCATGGGGCATATTAGCGGGATCATTTGCACTTGAAGTTGGGCTAACAGGTTTACAAAGCCAAGCCATGTCAGCGATCATTTTTGCTGGTAGCGCTCAGTTAGTGGCGTTAGGAATGATAAAAGCCGGAGTCGGTTTAAGCGGCATTCTTATTACCACCTTGCTGATCACTTCACGTCACGTGTTATACGCCATGGCAATGCGCAATCGTATTAGTCCGTTATCGTTGAAGTGGCGACTGTCATTAGGTTTTTTATTAACCGATGAATTATTTGCAATTGCCAATCATGGTCAACAGCACAAGTTCGACCCCTGGTATGCCCTTGGTGGCGGTTTTACTTTTTATCTTGGGTGGAATATTGCCACGTTTATCGGCATTATCGCCAGGAAAAATATTGATAACCTTGGCGAGTTAGGGCTCGACTTTGCTATTGCTGCGACATTTATTGCCATTGTGGTGCCTACAGTCACTAAGCCTTCGGTGTTAATTTGTGTGCTGGTGTCATTAGTGTTAGCGGTAGTATGTGCGGTGTTGGGATTACAATCTGGATTATTAATCGCATCATTGTCTGGCATGGCTGTTGGTTACAGTTATGCTAGATTAACTGGTGAATTACAGCCACAAAGTAGCCAGTCAAGTGAATATCAACTTGATCAAGAACCGCTAAACCATACTGAAACCAACGATTCAGCGCCTAATAATCTTCAGTCAGATAAGGCAAGTAAGCAGATTTCAAACAAGGAGGTGCGCTAATGATTTGGTTAACCATTATATTGATGGCGATCATTGTGTTTGCCAGTCGTCATGTTTTATTAGAGCCTAAAGTACCTATACGCTTAAACCAGAAAACACTGACTTTTTTAAGCTATTCAGCTCCGGCAGTTCTAACTGCTATTTTTGCGCCTATTGTGTTTGCGCCACAAAATCAACTCGATATTTCAGTCTCTAATCCTTATCTTATTTGCGCCATCGTTGCAACATTACTGGCATGGCTGACTAAAAATACTTTATTAACCACTATTGTGAGTATGGGGTTATTTTTTATTATTTATTAAACCGAACGGTCACTTTAAGCGTAATAACTGTCATCTATTTGTATTTTGTATAGGGTAATCTAACCCATGTTATTTTACCCAAGGCTATCATTTCAGAGTATAAACTGAGCATAAATCAGCCTTTACATAGGACGTTATACAAAACATTAAATCTAGTCGGCTTTTGAATATCCAAAACGCTATAGTAGTTAATAAAGAGGATGTTATGAATAAAACGGTATTAATTACAGGCGTGGGCAAGCGAATTGGTTATGCGTTAGCAAAGCACTTTTTAGCCCGTGGAGATTATGTTATTGGCACTTATCGTAGCCACTATGACAGCATAGAACAGTTACGTAAGTTAGGGGCAACGCTTGTTCAATGTGATTTAACTGACACAGCTTCAATTGCGCATTTAATTGAGCAAGTTCAAGTTAATGCCTCTACTCGGTTAGATTGCATTATCCATAATGCCTCAGATTGGCTACCCGATAACAGCGGCTTAAGTGCCAGTGAAACCATTAATCGTATGATGCAAGTGCACGTGAATGCGCCTTACGAAATCAACTTAGCGCTAGCGGATTTATTGACCGCAACAGCACAGTTAAACCATGAGTCAATTGGTGCCAGTAATATTATTCATATCACTGATTATGTTGCCGAAAAGGGCAGTAAAAAACACATTGCTTATGCTGCTAGTAAAGCGGCACTGCACAACTTAACGTTATCATTTGCCGCAAAATTAGCGCCGCACGTTAAAGTAAATTCTATCGCACCCGCAATGATTTTATTTAATGATAGTGATGATGACGCCTATAAAGTGAAGGCGTTAGCTAAAGCCGTTTTACCCAAAGAAGCTGGCAACAGTGAAATTATCGCGCTAGTAGAATACCTGCAATCAAGCCATTATGTTACCGGTCGCAGTTATGCGGTTGATGGTGGCAGGCATCTAGTTTAGTCAACCTAGATTAGGATAAAGACATAAAAAACATTTAGACTTCTGGATGGCTATTTGTTAGTGTGGATATTAGTCAATATTTCACACTAACCATCATTACAAGGAAGGTCTATGTCAGCAGATACTCAGTTCACGGCAAAGTTAAAGCTTGAATCGCTTGCGTTACACCATGGCTATAAGTCAGAAGCGACCACCAAGGCAGCTGCTGTGCCAATTTACCAAACCACGTCATACACCTTCGATGATACCCAGCATGGCGCAGACTTATTTGATTTAAAAGTCGCTGGTAATATTTACACTCGTATAATGAATCCGACTACCGATGTGCTTGAACAGCGCATGGCTGCTATTGAAGGTGGCATTGCCGCATTAGCGGTTGCATCTGGTATGGCGGCAATTACTTATGCTATACAGGCGTTAACCCAGGTAGGCGATAACATTGTTAGTACTAGCCAGTTATACGGTGGCACCTATAATTTATTTGCCCATACATTGCCGCGCCAAGGCGTGGAAGTGCGTATGGCAGCCTATGATGATTATGCCGGACTTGATGCGTTAATTGATGGTAAAACCAAAGCGCTATTTTGTGAATCCATTGGTAATCCGGCTGGTAACGTGGTCGACTTACAGCGATTAGCTGACATTGCCCACAAACATGGTGTGCCGCTCATTGTTGATAATACCGTCGCCACACCTGTGTTATGCCGTGCATTCGACCATGGTGCTGACATTGTTATTCACTCACTAACCAAATACATAGGTGGTCACGGAACCACTATTGGTGGGGTGATTATTGATTCAGGTAAATTTGACTGGGTGGCGAATAAAGCGCGTTTTGGATTACTCAATGAGCCCGATCCGTCTTATCACGGCGTGGTGTATACCCAGGCATTTGGCCCAGCAGCCTTTATTGGCCGTTGTCGCGTAGTGCCGCTGCGCAATACTGGTGCTGCATTGTCACCACAAAGTGCATTCTTGTTACTGCAAGGGTTAGAGACCTTAAGTTTACGGATGGAGCGTCACTGCAGTAACGCGTTAGCTTTAGCTGAGTTTTTAGATAATCACCCACAAGTAAGTTGGGTTAACTATGCTGCGCTACCTAATAGTCCACAATTTGAGCGTTGCCAAAAAATTACGGGTGGCAAAGCGTCAGGAATTGTCAGTTTTGGTATTAAAGCGGATAACGCCGAAGCGGGCAAAGTGGCGGGTGGGAAGTTTATCGATGCCCTGCAAATGGTGTTACGTTTAGTGAATATTGGCGATGCTAAGTCATTAGCCTGTCATCCAGCCAGTACCACCCACAGACAACTCGATGCCGCTGAACTTGCTAAAGCGGGTGTATCAGAGGATCTCGTTAGAATTTCAGTCGGTATTGAACATATCGACGACATTATTGCTGATGTGAGCCAGGCACTGGATAAAGCTTCAAGCTAATGCGCTGTTAACTGCAATACCATTAAGCGTTAAAAGCCAACGCTAGCTCAAACAAAAATCCCCATCACATTGGTATGTGATGGGGATTTTTTGTTAGCAAGTGGCTTATAAAACTAAGTCTGCTTAATCACTAAATACCTGCTTTGGCTAAACGTCTTGTTGGGGTAATCACTAACGGCAGTGGAATATCCCAGCACTCAATTGGTAAATGGCTAACCTGTTGACAATCATGGGCAAATCCAACCGCCAGAGGTTTATTGTTCACGCTATTTTTTAAGGTTCTGTCGTAGTACCCACCGCCCATACCCATGCGATTACAACTGGCATCAAAGGCCACTAATGGGGTAACAATCATGTCTAGTTTTGGGGTGGGAATAATCTCTTGTACGTTAAGTTTGGGCTCTGAAATACCAAATTTATTTTTAATCAACACAGAGTCGCGATGATAATGACAAAATAATAAATGACCCGGACTGAAAGGGTGTATTAAGGGTAAATAGGTTTTTACCCCAATATGCCATAATGCTTCAATTAACTTTTCTGTGGCTAACTCGCCATCATGGCTAAAGTACAGCGCCACGTGCTGCGCATTACGCTGCTGAATTTCAGCCAACATATGACGGCTAGCAATTAAGGCTAATTGGTGTTGTTCTGCAACAGTAAAGCTTTTGCGCTCTTGACGAATGTGGCGACGAATAAAGTCACGGCTCATGCCCTGACTATCAAACAATGCATATCGCTCTTGGTTGCTGAGTTCAAAGCCAGAATCTTGATGGGCTAAATTATCAATATGTAAATGTTGATTATGTGAATCAACAGCAGATAATGCTTGGTTAGCGCTGTCTAAGTGTTTGTTTACTGATGAAAAGTAAGTGGTTTTAGCGGGCTCTGACTCTGCAGGTGATTCAGCAGTGTTCATGTAGCGAGTAATGCTCATAAATTAGGATGCTCCCCAAGATACCGTAGTAGGTGTAAGCCCTTGAACCGTAGGTTCAAGGCGGGTAAATGTTCATATCCTAAGGCTTCTCGATACGAGCCGAGCATGCACAATGTCAATGAAAGCATTCACCCTGGGTTTGTAAATATCGGCACAGGGACATTACCCACACACGCGTATCCCAGGGAGCAAAACAGATCGATAATTGCTAAAGCAACTATCTGAAACTTATTTTAGTCGTCCTTGTGGCTTCTTTCAATCAACGAATGTTCAAGTGTTGATTGTAACAAAGAAATACGCTCGTCCATTTGCGCCATATATTGTCTATTTTTTTGCTTTTCTTCAAATAGCTCATTACCAATATTCAGCGCGGCCATAATGGCTAATTCTTCGCGACTTAAGTTATTGGTACGGGTTTTAAGGTTGGTCAGTTGTGTTTCAACTTCTCTAGCCACCGAGCGTAAGGTATCCTCGCGTCCTTTTGGACATGCGATAGAGTAGGTGCGCCCTAGAAGGGTTATTTCAACTGCACTAGTACTCATAATGTCGCGACGAGATCCTTTAATAAAAGCTTATATTGTTAAAGCCGAACTATATAGGTGTGCCTATCAAAGCGCAAGGCAAGCGCGTGCCTTTTTAACTATTTGCTGCATGTCTGAGCAAATCTGGCTTTTATCTCACATCATGGCTGCAAGTATTTGGCGCAAATAGCGAACTCTGCTAGCATTGGGAAAGTTATCGCCCATTAGGAAAGCACCATGGCAATCCCACCTTCATTATGTATCGACAACCTCAAAAAAGCCCTCGACGACGCCGAAATTGGCCAGCATCCTGTTGAAGTACATGGTGCATTAGTTGGATTAATTTGTGGTGGTGTTGATCAAGACAACCATGCATGGGTAGGACCGTTAATTGATTTAATGAATGACGGTAAACCGCTAGAGCCCAGTTTACTGCAGCTAGTAAACGATCTTTATCAGGACACGGTTGCCCGTTTAGTTGATTTTGATTTTGGCTTTACCTTGTTGCTGCCAGAAGAAGAGGTATCGCTATCACATCGAGTTGAAGCCTTGTCGTTATGGACCCAAAGCTTTTTAACCGGCATTGCCATTATTCAGCCTAAATTGAATCAAGCATCAGCAGACGTTAAAGAAGTGATTAAAGATTTAGCCGAGATTGCTCAGGTTGAATTTGATGTAGGCGAAGATGAAGAGTCAGAAACGGCATATGTCGAGCTGCAAGAGTTTGTGCGTATGGCAGCCATTTTATGCTACGCCGAGTTTGGTCCAGAACCATCAATGGACAACACAGACGAAACCCAAAAGGTGCACTAATATTTAATCCCATTTCGGTCTTTGGTGTTTTTAAGCAGTGTATTTTAATCAATAGATTGGGCGATTTAACCAGTAGCCAGTGAGTTGATATATGAGTTCAGCATCCACAGCAGTAATACAGCCATTTGATATCGTGATTGTTGGCGGCGCCATGGCGGGTGCCACATTAGCCTTAGGGTTAGCTAAGCTAAATAAAGGCCGAACACACGCCTTATCAATTGCTCTTATTGAGGCGCATCAAGCCGACGACAGTCACCCAGGGTTTGATGCTCGCTCTATTGCTATTGCCCATGGATCTATTTTTGAACTTGAACGTTTAGGTATTTGGCCCAAGCTAAGCCATTTAGGCACCGCCATTGCTGATATTCATATCTCAGATCGTGGTCATTTTGGTATGACAGAACTTAATGCCAAACCATTAGGGTTAAGCGCATTAGGCCAAGTGGTTGAACTAGCCCAAGTCGGTAAAGTGTTATTTGAGCAGCTTCAACACGCCAATATCAGCTTATTTTGTCCGGCAAAACTCAGCCAATTAACCACCGATCTTGACGGCCATTATTTAACCCTAGACGATGGCAGCAGACTAAGCGCGAAATTGCTGGTGGCCGCAGACGGCGCTAACTCAGTGGTGCGTCAGCAACTTAATCAAGGCGCTGACAGCATCGACTTTAACCAAAGCGCCATTGTCGCCAATATTCAAACTGACAAACCACATCAACACCGTGCCTATGAACGCTTTACCGAAACAGGCCCATTAGCCTTGCTGCCTATGGGTAATGTCAACGGTATGCTGACTAAAAACAGCGCCAGATTATCGCTTGTGTGGGCAGTATCCCCAGCGCAGGCGCAGCACTTGGCCCAAACAGATGAAGCTGATTTTTTACAACAATTACAACAAGCTTTTGGTAATAGAGCTGGGCGTTTTACCCAAGTGGGTAAACGAGTCACTTATCCACTTACACTAACCACGATGGCACGGCCGATATTTCATCGCTGCGTATTTATTGGTAATGCGGCGCAAACACTGCACCCAATAGCGGGGCAGGGGTTTAATTTAGGCTTACGTGACGTAGTGGGGTTGATCAAAGTGATTGAGTCGGCGCTAAATGATCAACAGATTACAGATGAAAACCGAGCCGCTGAAGTAAGTACCAGTGACGTAATTGATGTGGGAAGCAGTGCTATTTTGCATCAATATTTAGCCTCTCGCCAAAGCGATCGTGACAGCACGCTAGGTAATATTGAATTTTTAGTGCGAGGTTTTTCTAACCAATACTGGCCCTTAGTGGCAGGTCGCTCAATTGGGTTGCGATTATTATCTTGGCTGCCGCCGTTAAAACGTCCTGTAGCCCAAATTGCTATGGGGTGGCGTTAAGCACTTTAGCGCTACATTTAGACACAATACCCGTTCGATTTTTATCACTGACGCTTTAAAAGGACACTGCTATGTATACCACCCAAACCTTTGATGTAGCCATAGTTGGCGGCGGTATGGTCGGCCTAGCCACCGCAATTGGATTAGCTGAGGCGAATTTAAATGTGGTGGTAATTGATGCTAGCAGCACACAAGCCCCCAGTGGTGAACCTAAGCTACGCGTCAGTGCGATTAACAAAGCCAGTCAACAATTATTAACTAATTTAGGCGCATGGCAGTACCTTGACCATAGCCGAGTCAGCCCGTATCAAAAAATGCAGGTGTGGGACAAAGATGGCATGGGCAAAATAGAATTTGATGCCCACGCGATCAGCGAAAATCACCTAGGCGCTATTATTGAAAACGATGCCATAAGTTTTGCCTTAGCAAAACGCGTCAGTGAACTCAGTAACATCACCCATATTGAACAACAAAAACTGCAACGCATTGCCTTTGGTGAGCGCGAAGCCTGGTTAACCCTTGAAAATGGCGACAACATGTCAGCAGCACTGGTTATTGGTGCCGACGGCGCTAACTCTTGGGTGCGTCAGCAATGCCAAATACCACTGACATTTTGGGACTACGGCCACCACGCTATTGTGGCTACCGTTCGCACTGAACTTAGCCATGACGCTACCGCGCGCCAAGCCTTTTTACCCGACGGCCCATTAGCTATGCTGCCGTTATATGATGACAATTTATGCTCAATTGTATGGTCAACATCGCCGCAGCACGCAGAGCAATTGTTGGCAGCAGATGACAACACCTTTGGTAAAGCCCTTACCGCCGCATTAGACAGTCGTTTAGGAGTGTGTGAAGTGGTAAGCGAACGCCATGCGTTTCCGTTAAGAATGCGCTATGCCCGTCATTTTGCTCGCCACCGTTTAGTGTTAGCAGGAGATGCTGCCCACACTATTCATCCACTAGCCGGACAAGGGGTTAATCTAGGCTTTTTAGATGCCGCCAGTATTATTCAAACCGTGGCTGAACTGCATGAGCAAGGCAAAGATATTGGTGATTATCGCCATTTGCGCGCATTAGAACGCTGGCGCAAAGCCGATGCTATGGAGATGATCGCGACTATGGAAGGGTTTAAAAGGCTGTTTGCCGGACGCAATCCGCTTAAAAAAGCCATCCGCGACATTGGATTATCACTGGTTGATAATGTTGCTGGGCTAAAAACAGTGTTCATCAGACAGGCCATGGGCAACAAGATGACATTACCTAAACTGTGTCGCGAATCGATTTCATCCTGATAATCTTTAAAATCGCTTATATATCAGGCCGTACAGCACAATTGATGTTTTGAATCTAAACAGGCTGTAAATTTATTACAGCTTTCACATTAGCTAAACTAATGAGTAGTAAGTCGGATTAGAAAATTTTCTGGTATACAATGTCACTCTGCCGAGTATAATTTTGTCCGAATTTTAGCAAATACCTAGGTCATGTTTATAACATGGCACTACCCACAATAAGGGATAATAATGGCTAGCAAAACGGTACTCTTCAACAAGCATTTAGCATCAAAAGCCAAGATGGTCGATTTCTACGGCTGGGAAATGCCAATCAACTATGGTTCACAAATAGAAGAGCATCATGCTGTTCGTCAAGATGCAGGCATGTTCGACGTGTCACACATGACAGTGGTTGATGTAACAGGCGCAGACGCTTGTGCATTTTTACGTAAATTATTAGCTAACGATGTTGCTAAACTTCAAGTCGCGGGCAAAGCTTTATATTGCGGTATGCTAGACGAGAACGCAGGCATCATAGACGATTTAATCACTTACTACCTTACCGATACCCATTACCGCGTGGTGGTTAACTCAGCCACACGGGTAAAAGATTTAGCCTGGATCAACAAACAAGCCGCTGCATTTGACGTCACCATTACCGAGCGTCCAGAGCTTGCAATGATCGCGGTTCAAGGTCCTAACGCGAAAGCGAAAGCCGCCAAAGTATTTAATGCTGAGCAAAATGCCGCAGTTGAAGGCATGAAGCCATTCTTTGGCGTGCAATCAGGCAGCTTATTTATTGCAACCACAGGTTATACCGGCGAAGCAGGTTATGAAATTATTGTGCCTGAAGACGAAGCTGAAGCCCTATGGCAAGCCTTGTTAGACGTTGAAGTACGTCCATGTGGTTTAGGCGCGCGTGACACTTTACGCTTAGAAGCTGGTATGAACCTATACGGTTTAGATATGGACGAAAGCATTAATCCATTAGCGGCTAATATGGGCTGGACCATAGCATGGGAGCCAAGTGATCGTGACTTTATTGGCCGTGAAGCATTAACGGCATTAAAAGCCGCTGGTACTGACAAATTAGTCGGACTAGTGATGGAAGAAAAAGGTGTTTTACGCCATGATATGGCAGTGTTTTTTACCGACGAAAACGGTGTAGAGCATCAAGGTGCTATCACCAGCGGGACTTTCTCGCCAACTTTAGGCTATTCTATTGCCTTGGCACGTGTACCGAATGGTATTGGTGCTACAGCAGAAGTGGAAATGCGTAAAAAACGTGTTGCGGTAAAAGTCATCGCACCAAGCTTTGTACGCAATGGTAAGCAAGCATTCTAAGTTTATGGTTTTGTACTACAAAAATTTATTGATTAAGCACAAAAATATCAGATAAAGGATAATAACAATGAGCAACATTCCAGCAGATTTGAAATACGCCTCTTCACACGAGTGGATCCGTCTAGAAACCGATGGTAGCTACACAGTAGGTATTACTGAACATGCTCAAGAGCTTTTAGGTGACATGGTATTCGTAGAATTACCAGAAGTGGGCGACACAGTAACTGCAGGTGAAGATTGTGCAGTAGCAGAATCTGTTAAAGCTGCATCAGACATCTATGCTCCTATTTCAGGTGAAGTGATTGCTGTGAATGAATCATTAGAAGATTCACCAGAATTAGTTAACGGTGATGCATTTGGCGAAGGTTGGTTTTTCCGCGTAATGCCATCTGACGCGTCAGAAGTTGACGGCTTATTAGATGCTGAAGGCTATCAAGAAGTTATCGACCAAGAGTAAATCTTGTCGATACTGAGAAGCTCCCTCGGGAGCTTCTTTGTTTTGTGTTGCTAAATGCCGCGTCAATAATGTCAGCCAAAATGAGCCTTTTTTGATGATAGCGGCGTATTAGACTGTTGTTACACATACCACTACTTTACACATACCCAGTTACTGTGCCCTACAGCTCACAACTGGCATTTTGGGAACAAGGTTAACCATGACCAAGCAAACTCTTACACAATTAGAACAGCACGAATTATTTTTAACTCGTCACATTGGTCCTAGTGCAGCTCAACAACAAGAAATGTTGAACTTTGTCGGCGCTGAGTCTTTAGAAGACTTAACCGCACAAACTGTGCTGGGAAAAATTCGTTTACCGCAAGACCTCACCATAGGTGATTCTTGTGGCGAAGCTGAAGGTATTAGCTACATCCGTGATATTGCCGATCAAAACAAAGTATTTAAAAACTATATCGGTATGGGTTACTACGGTGTGCAAGTGCCTAATGTTATTTTGCGTAACGTGTTTGAAAATCCAGGTTGGTACACAGCGTACACGCCTTACCAGCCAGAAATCGCCCAGGGTCGTTTAGAAGCTATTCTTAACTTCCAGCAAGTGTCGATGGACTTAACCGGTCTTGATTTAGCTTCAGCATCATTACTTGATGAAGCCACAGCAGCAGCAGAAGCTATGGCATTAGCCAAACGTGTGTCTAAAGCGAAAAAAGCCAACATTTTCTTCGTAGCTGATGATGTATTTCCACAAACATTAGACGTCGTTAAAACCCGTGCTGAATGTTTCGGTTTTGAAGTTGTCGTTGGCCCAGCAGCGGAAGCGGTAAATTACGAGCTATTTGGCGCGTTATTCCAATACACCAACCGCCATGGCCAAATTAGCGATTATTCAGAATTGTTTGCCACATTACGTGACAACAAAGTCATCGTTACCGTTGCAACTGACATCATGTCTTTAGTGTTATTAAAGTCACCAGGTTCAATGGGCGCAGACGTAGTATTTGGTAGTGCTCAACGTTTTGGTGTACCAATGGGATACGGCGGACCACACGCAGCATTCTTCGTTGCCCGTGACGAGCACAAACGTTCAATGCCAGGTCGTATTATTGGTGTGTCTAAAGACACCCGTGGTAACCCTGCACTGCGTATGGCAATGCAAACGCGCGAGCAACATATTCGCCGCGAAAAAGCCAACTCGAACATTTGTACCGCCCAAATCTTATTAGCCAACATGGCATCGTTTTATGCGGTATTCCACGGCCCACAAGGTTTAAAAACCATTGCGTCACGCATTAACCGTTTTGCTGATATTCTTGCAGCCGGCTTACAAGCTAAAGGCTTAAGCCTAGTGAATAACACTTGGTTTGATACCATCAGTGTTAAAGGCGCCGATGTTGCTGCCATTAATGCCCGCGCCATTGCCGCAAGCATTAACTTGCGTATCGACGCCGACGGCGTGTTTGGTGTCAGCTTAGATGAAACGACCGTACGTAAAGATGTTAGCGCATTATTTGACGTAATTTTAGGCGCAGGCCACGGCTTAGATGTTGCCGCATTAGATGCGCAAATTGTGGCAAACGGTAGCCAATCAATTCCTGAAGCGTTAGTACGTCAAGACGCCATTTTGACCCATCCAACGTTTAATCGCTACCAAAGCGAAACGGAAATGATGCGTTATATTAAGCGTTTAGAAAACAAAGATTTAGCCCTAAACCACTCAATGATCTCGTTAGGTTCATGTACTATGAAGCTCAACGCAGCAGTAGAGATGTTACCGGTAAGCTGGCCTGAATTTGCGAACATGCACCCATTCTGCCCACTTGATCAAGCACAGGGTTACACTAAGCTAATCAATGAATTATCTGAGTACCTAGTTAAAATAACCGGTTACGATGAAGTGTGTATTCAACCTAACTCAGGTGCACAGGGCGAGTACGCTGGCCTATTAGCGATTAAAAAATACCATGAGTCTCGCGGTGACGGGCACCGTGATATCTGTTTAATTCCTCAGTCAGCGCACGGCACTAACCCAGCATCAGCACAACTTGCTGGCATGAAAGTAGTGGTAACCGCGTGTGACAAAGAAGGTAACGTTGATTTAGCAGACTTACGTGCTAAAGCATCAGAGTTAGCCGACAGCCTGTCGTGCATCATGATCACTTACCCATCTACCCATGGTGTGTATGAAGAATCAATTCGTGAAGTGTGTGACATAGTGCACGAGTTTGGTGGCCAAGTTTACCTAGATGGCGCCAATATGAACGCCCAGGTTGGCTTAACATCACCAGGCTTTATTGGTGCTGACGTATCACATTTAAACCTACACAAAACCTTTGCTATTCCGCACGGCGGTGGTGGTCCAGGTATGGGCCCAATTGGTGTTAAAGCTCACCTTGCGCCATTTGTAGCAGGTCACGTTGTGATTAAGCCAGGTCGTGTAAGTGACCATAACGGCGCAGTATCAGCAGCGCCATACGGCAGTGCAAGTATTCTACCTATCAGCTGGATGTACATTAAGTTACTAGGCACTAAGGGTATTAAGCAATCAACCCAAACAGCGCTACTGAATGCTAACTACGTAATGAAGAAGCTTGCACCACATTACCCAGTATTGTTCACTGGTCGTAATGACCGCGTAGCACACGAATGTATTATTGATTTACGCCCACTAAAAGAAACCTCAGGCGTGACTGAAATGGACATCGCTAAACGTCTAAACGACTACGGCTTCCATTCACCAACCATGAGCTTCCCAGTAGCGGGTACGTTAATGATTGAGCCAACAGAATCTGAATCTAAAGTTGAATTAGATCGTTTTGTTGAAGCCATGATCTCTATTCGCGGTGAAATCGCTCAAGTAGAAGCAGGCGAGTGGCCAGTAGACAACAACCCATTACATAACGCACCACACACAATGGCAGACATTATGGACAGCGAGTTTGACTCACGTCCGTACAGCCGCGAAGTGGCCGTGTTCCCAACAGCATCAGTTAAAGCCAATAAATTCTGGCCAACGGTAAACCGTATTGATGATGTTTATGGGGATCGTAATTTGATGTGTAGTTGTGCACCATTATCTGACTACGAATAATTGCTGCTCAGTCTTGCTACTGCTTCGTTAAATTTTCAGCTTTCGTGCTCATTGACAGCCGTCAACTCCGCGCGAAAGCTTTCAATTTACCTTGCATTAACTTCGCCAGCGACGCAATTATGGTGGTAGTGGGCCAAACGTCATTTCGGTAATGCTTCTGAGCCGGAATCTAAAGCTTAAAAAAAGCGACCTTCGGGTCGCTTTTTTGTTGCTAGCGGTTACGCTATTTGGCTGCTTAGGCTTTTTCTCTGCGTTCTCGCTATTTGAAAGGGAACAACCATTACGACATAGCGACGCCTTAATCAAAAAACGCTGGACGCATTCTGAGTGGTCACTTATTAATGCGGATTGGTATTGATGCTGCGTTACCACAAAAAGGCCGCGATTAAGTGATATTTTGTATCTGTTTTAGGGTGCAATAAACAATATATTGTATTAATATTTAGATACTGTTTGTTGTTTTATGTAACCTAAGTTGGATGTATTTAGTTGAAAGTGTATCCAATTTGGATTACGCTAAGGTATTAACAATGGAAAGTGAGATTACTATGTACTCTTTTCAAAGCAATCCGCACAAGCAACAACCTGTTAAGAAAACGGTTTTAAGACAGTACAGAGAACTGGTTGATGCAGTTAAGGGAACGCTATTACCCTCAACACCTAAAGAGGGCTGGATTAGAACAGTAAGAAAGGCGCTTGATATGTCAGGTGCGCAGCTAGCAGATAGAGCAGGCATGACAAGAAATAGAGTTTCGGTGCTTGAAAGGCGCGAGGCTGATGGTGACATAACGCTAAATCAGTTAAAGCAACTAGCTGAAGTTCTAGACTGTGATTTCTCATACACTCTAAAACCTAAAAAGGCTGTTATTGACACAATGCAAGATCGTGCACTTAAGCTTGCAGAAATAGAAGTAAAGAAAGCCTCTAAAAATATGTTTCTAGAGGCGCAGTCAGTAAGCAAAGAGAAAGAAAATATTTTAATAAGTGAGCTAGCCGAAGACATTATGCGTGCCGGTGGGCGCAAGCTATGGGGTAAAAATAAGGAAGACAAAGTATTTTGATTATGAATGAACCAGAAGGTGCGACACCACTTGATCCAGATGATATGGAAGGGTTGAAACACCCACACGTAACAACAAGAGAGCAACTTAACGAACTTGAACAATCTAATATACTAGCAGGCCAGCAATGGGTTAGTGGTATCTCTGGCTTAACGCTGGATGCTATTTTTTCAACTGAGTTCGTTTTTGCACTTCATAAGAACCTATTTGGTGATGTGTGGGCTTGGGCTGGAACCACCTGGAACAAAGAGTTGAGTATTGGCTGCGATCCCTTTCAAATCAGGCCCAAGCTCCATAACTTTCTAGAAGATGCCAAGTGCTGGGTAAAGTTCAAACATTTCTCACATTTAGAGCTCAGCGCTCGTATACAGCACAAGCTTGTTGAGATCCACCCTTTCGCAAATGGTAACGGCAGGCATTCTCGTATATTTACCGATGTTGTTCGCATAGTTCTACTAAAAAAACCGCCGCTTAACTGGGCAGAGGGCAACCTAGAAAAAGTGAGCGAAGAGCGCAAAGCTTATATCACTAGCCTTAAGGAGGCAGACAAAGGTAATTTTGCTCCGTTCGTTAAATACCTAGAGAGCCTTGGCAACTAGCTTAAACGATAATAACCTTTATCTTGTCAGTCTAAACAAGTGTCTCTGCCTGATGTTCAGTTACCGCTACACACCCAGTTATTGAGTCACTGCGGCTAATTTGTGCTGTTCTTTTTTCATTAAGCCTAAAACATCCGCATCTTTAACTAATTCCTGTTCATTTAAGGTCACACTGATGTTGTTGCGGATCGCATAACAGCCATTACGGCCGAAGTTTTTAAATAACGTCGGCACATTCAAGCCAAGCATTTTATGTATTTTATTCAGATCTGCATGGTAAAAACTGTCTTCAACCGTGTTCATCATACCGCCATCAATTTGATCACTTAGCTGTTTTCTGAGGGCAAACTGAATGAATAATAAATGCGGTACGCTGGTTAAACTGTGCATGACAGGCTCATTTTCTGCTGATGCGTTTTGCTGCACACTCACCAACCAACGACGTTGATTGTCAGGATCGCGTTTTCCAGTAACATGAATATTAATCTGATTTTCTGGCAATTTCGCCAAGCTGTTCTCTTTCACTTGCGCGAGCCATTGTTCTTGCAGCCAACTGATAGCGACCAACAGCAACACCATTAATAGCAATATTTTGGAGGTTAAACTAATAATTAACCGCGTTTCGCTAGGGGGTGCCACTGTGCGTCGGTAAACAGATGGGTTATTTCTAACATTTGTGCAAATAATGCATACAAAATAATAGAGCCAGCAATTAATGCGGCTTGTTTGCTGATGCGTTGATAAAAGGTCACGCAAATTACCCAACCTAAAATACTTAAGGTTAGGCTAGATAAAATTACATCCAGGATGTATTTCCAATAGCGATTCTCAATATTGGAGGTAATAGAAGCGACCACCAAACCGCCACAAATCACCATCCACACCCAACGTTCATGCAGTTGAAATAATCGTAAGCGTCTGGGGCCATATTCAAAAAAGGCCGCTGTCAGTAATAAAAACACGCTGTTTAATGTTGATGTATAAAGTCGCATCACATTCACATCGTCAAACATTAACGCCAGTGCAGGCCAAATTGCCCAGGTTAGACTTGCTAGGGCAACAAACAATAGCCCTTTTTCCCGCCGTGGGGCGTCGTGTGGTTCTATATCTGGAGTCGGGTATTTATAGGTTATCCAAAAAATTAAACTCGCCATGCCACAAACACAAAGTTGAGAGATTAAATACCAATGCGGATAGGCAAAGGTTATTGCGGTTAAATTTGGCATAGGGATCACTGAATTAAGTTACCTTGTTAATGTAAAGACGCTTGTATATTGTTCGATTACACCAGCTAGCGATAAAAATACTTATGCTTGAGCATAACGTCTATAAAGCTAAAAAACCAACGTAAATCAAGCTGTAAAGCTTATTTAAAGTCACTTGTAAAACTTGCAAAACTATTTTTCCCATCCGTTAGCTTTAGCTCAGTTGGTCATCATCGGCCGCTCTCTTAACATAATTGCAACCCATCGATTTGGATTCTATTCACAGTCGATTTGGATTCGATTTGATTCTATTCGCATTCTATTTGCACAGTTAGCAGGAGAGCTTAATGTTTAAATCACACCCTCGCGGGCTATCAACCTTATTTTTTATCGAAATGTGGGAGCGATTTAGCTTCTACGGCATGCGTGGATTATTGCTGTTGTTTATGGTCGCCAGCGCAGAGCAAGGTGGCTTTGGTATGAGTACCGAAGATAGCGCCGCTATTTATGGTTTATATACCGCGTTGGTTTATTTATTGGCCTTGCCTGGCGGTTGGATTGCAGACCGTTTAATCGGCCAGCAAAAAGCGGTATTTTACGGCGGCGTATTCATTGCGTTAGGTCATTTCTCGATGGCGATTGCCGGCAAGATTGGCTTTTTTACTGGACTAGGTTTAATCATTATCGGCACCGGATTATTAAAACCCAATGTCAGCGCGATTGTTGGCCAGTTGTATCACAACGATTCTTCAAAACGCGATGCTGGCTTTTCCATTTTTTACATGGGGATAAACTTAGGTGCATTTTTAGGCCCGTTAGTCTGCGGCATGTTAGGTGAAAACATCGACTGGCACCTAGGTTTTGGCGCAGCTGGCATTGGTATGGTATGCGGACTGATCCAATATAGATTTAAGATGAGTGAACTTGGCGATGCTGGCACGTTTAAGCCCACCAACCCACAACAACTCGCAAAAGATAGCAGCCTGTTTGTTAAAATATCGCTTACCATCATAAGCTTGATTGTAGGCGTTACCGTTGCCGCAAGTACTGGAATAATTAATCTCAGCCTAAGCGCAGTGGCCAGTGTCACGGGAGTGATTATTGTCGCTATGGCGATTGGTTTTTTTGTTTATGCGTTAGTGTTTGGCAAATTAATAACCGCACAGAAAAAAAGCATCGGCCTTATCTTTTTATTATTTATTGGTTACGCCATTTTTAATTCTGGGTTTGAGCAAGCGGGCTCTTCAATGAACCTGTTTGCTAAGCAATATACCGACCTTTCAATATTCAATTGGCAAATGCCAGCCAGCTGGCTGCAGTCAGTTAACGCCCTGTTTATTATTATCATGGCGCCGATAATGGGTGGACTGTGGTTGTGGTTAGGGCATAAAAATCCGTCGATATTAGTCAAGTTTAGTCTGGGTTTATTACTGCTTGGTTCAGGCTTTTTTGTACTCGCATGGGGCGCAAGTTTTAGCGATGCCAATTCAGCGGGAGTCAGCCCTATGTGGTTAGTGGTGACCTACTATTTGCATACTATTGGTGAGCTGTGTTTAAGCCCTATTGGTTTAAGCGCGGTATCGCAGTTATCGCCCAAGCATTTAGTCAGTCAAATGATGGGCATTTGGTTTATGGGCGCATCGCTGGGTAACTTAATTGCAGGGCTGGCAGCAGGGCAAATTGGCACATTACCGATGCAAGAGTTATTCACTATTGTAGCGAGTGTGTCGGTAATTGCTGGCGTGATTTACTTGTTAATCTCGCCCTTGGAGAAGTATGTAAAAGTAAATGCGAAAGTTAGAGAACTTGTGAGTGATTGATCGTGGGTAAATGAGTGGATTTAAGTGGGGTCAGAGTCTGAGGGATCCCCACGAATTTAATAGCATGCTTGTGGATCCTTGATTAACGATTGTAGCGTCTTCATAAGTGGGGTCAGAGTAAACTTTATTCAATTAGCTTAAAAGGGCGTCCCATTTTCTTTGGATGCATACTTTTCCCCGTTAGTTTTTCTATTTGGTCTTTAAATGTGTCGCTGCCGATTACCAAGCCTTTATTGGTTGCTTGACGAATATCGTTAATCATTTTTGCATCTAATTGATGTTGAAATAGGGCTCGATAAGATGAATGCCTTGCTTGAGGGTCGTTGCTTATTGAAAGGTAAACTTGATGTGGAGTACAAAGCTGAGAGGCTTTACCTAGGGCGTTGATTTGATAGCTCGACCAGACATATTCGGCAGGGTCATTAACTATATTCGCTCTTACTGGGTTGAGTTCAATATAACGATATAGTTGGATTAAGTATTCTTCGGTTTGCACTAAACAAGATTTGAAACGACCTTCCCAAAGTGTTCCGGTACGTTTGTATGTGTAATTAAAATATCTGACATATTGTCTACCAAGTGATTGCATCATAAGGCTAACAGCATTGGCTTTTTGAGGAGTACAAAGCAAATGAACATGATTTGTCATAAATACCCACGCGTGAATTTCAACATGAAATTTACGTGAATACTCTTTTAGCCATCCAGCATAGGCTTTAAAGTCTTGTTCAGACGTGAAGCAAACGTGGCGATTATTACCTCGTTGAATAACGTGTTGAGGAATACCGATGGGGCAAATTCTTGGGGATCTTGGCATGTGCAACTTCCCTGTTCAAAGTGACTTGAACTAGAGAGTATAGTTGAGAAATTTAAGTTTACTCTGACCCCACTTATTCTGACCCCACTTATTCCCACTCACTTATTCCCACTTATTACTATCATTCATTTTTAACCCTGTTTTAACATCTCTAAAACTCTCTTCTATCTGCAACTCTTCCACTTATTCTTATTTCTTAGCTTTGTGAGCATCCATTAAAAAACATATAGGATTAGCTTTATCTGTCGCGTGCAAGTTGTTTTTCAGTAAAATCAACACTTTCAGATATTTGCTTAATTACATGTCCAAGTATTATGGTAGATATTGATTTTGAAGCAGTCGTTAGATGAGCTTCTAGTTGTTTTTTAAACAATTTAAACCATTCAAATTCAGGGTATAGCTCATCATCAGCACGGAGAATTCGATTTAGACGGTCTTTGATTACGGCAATAAACTGATGTTTAGTTTTATTTGGTAAATTTAAAAAAGCATTAAGAAATTCATTTGCATTTATAAATTGTAATATTGGTTTATTTTTGTAGTGTTTTTTGCTGTCAGACCACTCAAAATAAGACAAAAACTCTTTGGGATCTGAATTCATAACTTGAATTAACTTAACTGATTCTGCTTGCGTTATCTTTTTATTCACATTTATAGCATAATCATTAATCATGTTTGATATTAACTGAAAGTCAGGGTGCCGTTCGCAGGTATAACTTAAACCTTGGTATGAACCAAATTCATTTAATTCTTCTAGTAGTTCATCACCGGTTTCAACAGAGCTTTCTTTATCCAAATCTTTTAGATAATCATTCACATCGTTAACAATATCATCGGGCGTTTTATTCAATAATTCATGTTGTGATTGCAGCAAAAGCATACCTGCAACATGTTTTAATTCGCATAGGTTATTATATTCTCTGTTATTAAATTCATTGACGACCAAACCTTGTAGCCTAGTAAACTCATTATCATCTAGGTTGTAGAAGTACCATAACTTTTTCCAATTAGGTGCTTGTTCAAGAGCATAGAATCTAGAAGCTCTAAATCCAGCATTTATTTTTGTCAAATCGGTACTGTTACTTTCAAAAAAACCTTGCCAAACACTTATATCAATAATTGAATCAGAAAAATTAATCTGATACTTATCTTTTATTTTTTTCTTATTATCCGATTCAGTATTGGTCTCCCCATCCGAGTTATCATCCCATATGTAATCATAATTGAAAAATTCACCCACTTTATCAGCAGGTAAACTTCCGGCATGAACTTCCATTGAAACGGCGATAAATAAAGCAAGAAAATGTTCCATTAGCTCTTCTTTATCCTTAATGTCAGCGTCTAATTTGCTGAACCATAATTCTAAATCTAAAAAGCATTTTCTTAATGATCTTAAGTTGTTATATCCAGAATGAGTAAAAGTACTAATTATAATGGCTTTATACTTCGCAAGTGTTTCTAGGTTAGCGGGTGATATCAAATTTGTTACAAAATGGTCAAATACGCCTTCTACATCGGCTTTGACTTCTATTGTTTTACCAATAAGCTTTTCTTTTATTTTTTGATATTTTATCTGAGACTGGGAGTCTGAATTCGAAAGTTCTATGAGTTTCGACTCATCCGCAATGAGTACAACTTTATAGCCATCCTTCTCTACAAAGTAATTGATATAACCTAGGATAACTTGAATATCCATTGAGCATCGTTCAAGATCATCAAAAACCAAAATGCAATGTTTTGTATCCGTTAAATATTTAGCTAAATTAATTTCTGGAACACTAAGATTGGCTGAGACATCAGTCTTCCCGTCGCCATCCAAGTCAATTTTTAACGCTCCCTTTAAAATGCCTTTTGCAATTTGGCCAGCGAAAATCATTTTTTTACTAGATATAATAGGGTTTAACTGCTCAAAAAACTTTGCTTCAATATCTGTTATATCCCCAATGCCATAAAGGCTGACACGAAGAAACTTGAGGTCACTATTAGCGCATTTCATTTTACTAATAACCTCGTCGACTAGATGTGACTTGCCGCATCCCCAAAAACCTTTGACTAGTAATGCATACTCTGGCGCAACTTCCATCGAACAATAATATTCAATTAAATCTCGTGCATTTTGATTTAGGTCTGTCATGGGCTTTCCTCCTTGAAGTCAATAAAATAGATCAGAGTCACTTTAAAATTTACTCAATTTCTCAAAAATTTATTAGAAATACATCAAAAAGACAAAGGGGGGAGGGCGTTAAGCGTTGTGCTGTGGCTTTGTATAAACGATAGCGGTGGCTATGGTTTCATCCCTGATTTTGATTTGATCACTTGTGTTGCTTTGACTGCTTTCGAGCCTGCATTCCTTGTGTGTCTAGACAATAACCGATTATTAAGCGGTTATTCAATCAATAATTGTACGAGTTATGAGGATAATACGGCAAATGTCATTTATAGAAGGGTCACTAGGGCCTGCTGATCTTTCAAGGCTGAGACTTTGTGGTGTCGCTATGCTAGATAAAACGTCGATAACGCAGTAAACATGGCCAACAAACGCTGCCCTAAGGGGCCGCAACCAGCAAAGAATAAATACCCTAGTATTAAAGTGTAATCAGTAACGGCTTGGCGTTTTATCAACATGCCTCTTGGTTATCCGCTATTGATGCATTAAACCTTGATACAAGTTTGTTGTAGCGATTAAACCGTGCTTAATAAAATGCTGGTTTCGCTGTTAAGCACCCCTTCAATGCTGCGTACTTCTCTTAGCACTTTATCAAACTCTTCTAAACTGGTTGCGCGAATATCGGCGACTAAATCCCAAGCGCCATTAGTGGTGTGCAGTTTTTCAAGCTGTGGTATGCCCCTGAGCTTATTGATTACTTGGGTGGTCGAGCGCCCGACAACCTCTATTAACATAATGGCGCGAACCAGATTAGATTCTAATTGCTCGTGGGCGCGGATAGTAAAGCCCAAAATGGCGCCGCTGCTGACGAGTCGGTCGAGTCTATTTTGCACTGTGCCACGAGACACGTGTAATACTTGCGCCAATTTTGATATGGATGCTCTGCCATCTTTACGCAAAATGGCAATAAGTTGCTTATCCAAGGCATCGTACAAATAAGGGTGGGCAGAAGCTTGCATATGATTGAAGGCCTTAAATTCAGATTGAATTAGCAGTTTATACAATAAAGCTTAGCAATATGACAAATATTAGTACAAATTTTGTAAAGAATTGACATTTTGTTTGGCTGATGCCATCGCTATGATTAATCACCGCCAACTAATGAGTTTGGTTATCGCATTTAAGAGGGATTAATAGGATGAGCTGCGCCATAGATAATAAGCCGAACAATGTTGCCTTTGTTAGTGTCACCGCCATGTTAGATTTACTTAAACAGGTCGGCACTGACGCTTTTTTATTGGGGCTAAGTGCTTACATTGAGCAAGATTATTTGCGTTGGGAGCTATTTGATAAATCACCACGCTTTGCCAGTCATTCAGCCGATGGGGTGATTGAATTAATGCCGACAAGTGATCAACAACAATTTAGTTTTAAATACGTCAATGGCCACCCTAAAAATACTCATATTGGTCTACAAACGGTAACCGCTTTTGGGGTGTTAGCTGATGTTGCCAGTGGTTATCCAGTGATGTTATCTGAAATGACCATTTTAACGGCACTGCGCACTGCTGCTACCTCAGCGATGATGGCCAAATACCTTGCGCCACAAAACGCCAAAACCATGGCGATGATTGGTTGTGGCGCGCAATCAGAATTTCAAATAATGGCATTTAACGTGGTGTTAGGCATTACTCAGTTCAGAATTTACGACATTGACCGAGCAGCGATGCAAAAATGCCAACAAAACTTAGCCTCTGAAGACATTGAGCTTATCTTATGTGACAGCGCTGAAGAGGTCGTCAAAGGCGCTGAGATTATTACCACTTGCACCGCTGATAAGCGTAATGCCACTATTTTAACCAGCGATATGGTATTAGATGGGGTACACATTAATGCCATCGGCGGCGACTGCCCTGGTAAAACCGAATTAGCAGCAGACCTGTTACTGCGCGCCGATGTCTTTGTTGAGTACGAACCGCAAACCCGCATTGAAGGTGATATACAGCAATTAAACGACTCATTTGCAGTAACCGAAATGTATAAAGTGATTCGCGGCGATCGTAAAGGCCGTAGCTATGCAGAACAACTGACCATTTTTGATGGTGTCGGTTTTGCTATCGAAGACTTCTCTGCACTGCGTTACGTCCATGATTTACTGCAACAACAATCGACCCCGCAACAACTGGAATTATTAACTAACCAACAAAACCCACGGGATTTATTTGGTTTATTACATCAATCAGTGCAAGTTACTCGTTTAGCAGTAGGTGCATAATGGCTATTAATCCACAAGCGCCATCGGCAGTGGTGATGATCCGTCCTCATTATTTCAGCCCAAACCCGGAAACCTTGTCAGATAACAGTTATCAAAGTCAGCATTTTAGCCAAGACCAAGCGCTACTTGCCAAACAAGCTTATGATCAAGTCAGCCTGGCACAACAGCAACTGCAAGATGCGGGTATTAACGTGCATGTATTTGAAGACCTTGGGACTCAAACGCCTGATTCAGTATTTCCCAATAACTGGTTTTCAACTCATTTGGGCGGCCATGTAGCCATTTACCCTATGTACGCCAAAAATCGCCGTAAAGAACGTCGTACCGACATTATTGATATGCTCAAGGCACAATATCGGGTGCAAGATGTGATTGATTATTCAGGTTTAGAATACGACAACATCTTTCTTGAAGGCACGGGCGCTATGGTGTTAGACCACGTTGAGCGTGTTGCTTATGCGGTAAGGTCAAAACGCACTGACTCATTGGTGTTAGAACGTTTTTGCACCCAATTCAATTTTGAACCTATGGTGTTTGACGCAGAAGATGAAGCTGGCGTGGCGATTTATCACACCAATGTGTTGATGTGTATTGGCAGTGATTTTGTAATGGCGGGTTTTGGGATGATAAAAGATAGCGCCTGGCGCCAACAAATTATTCGGCGTTTCCAAGACAGTGGCCGCAGTATTATCGAGCTAACAGAAAGCCAAATTAGACACTTTTGTGGCAATGCGCTTGAACTGCAATCTAAGGCTGGGCGTATTTTGGCGTTATCCAAATGTGCCTATGATGCGTTAACCGATGAGCAAATTGGGTTATTAAGCCAGAGTGTGACTCTGCTGCCATTAGATGTATCGGCTATCGAACTGGCAGGCGGTTCTGTACGTTGTATGCTTGCAGGGATCCATTTATCGAAAAGATAACGCTTTCAATCTGCAGCAATAAGCCTTAATTTATTAAAAATAATATAACACTGAATATAAAATTAAATATAAAACAAAGGAAGTTGCTTAATGGTTAATGACATTATATCGCTGGTTAATAACGTTTTATGGGGCGATTATCAAATACTGATCTACATATTAGTATTTGCCGGCATATGGTTTTCATTAAAATTAAGATGTATTCAGTTTCGACATTTCGTGTATATGTTTAAAGTCATGAAAGGCAGTACCCAAAGCGATAAATCAGGGATCAGTTCCTACCAAGCCTTGTGTACTGGCTTATCTGCCCGAGTCGGCACCGGCAATTTAGCCTGGGTTGCGATGGCTATTTCGCTTGGTGGCAGTGGCGCGGTTTTTTGGATGTGGGTGATTGCCCTCTTGGGTATGGCAACTGGTTTTGCCGAAAGCGTGTTAGGTCAGTTATATAAAGTACGAGACGATCATAAAGAATACCGCGGAGGGCCTGCTTATTATATTCGTGCAGGGCTGAATAAACCTTGGTTAGCTGTGTTATTTGCGCTATGTCTATTTTTGGGTTACGGCATTAGTTTCAGCGCTATGCAAGCCAACACCATAACCGATGCACTCAATAACACCTTCGACATTTCTAGCGTTTATTCCGGCGCAGTGATTACCTTAATTGCTGGTATTATCGTCATGGGCGGGCTGCGCAGTATCGCCCGTTTTGCTGAACTTGTGGTGCCGTTTATGGGGCTGGCGTTTATTTTAGCCGCAGTTATTGTCACCTTAATCAATATTCAGCAAGTACCAGCGGTATTGATGGACATATTCAACTCGGCATTTGGACTAACGGAAGCGGGCGCTGGCGCACTGGGCGCTGCAATTAAAAACGGTATTCAACGCGGTTTGTATTCAAATGAAGCAGGTGCCGGTAGCGTACCCCATGCAGCAGCAGGGGCAACGCCAGTACCAAACCATCCGGTGGCGCAGGGTTACGTGCAGATGCTTGGGGTATTTATTGACACTATGGTGTTATGTAGCTGCACCGCGGTAGTGATTTTATTGGCCCAGGGCAATATTGGTACTGAAGTAGAAGGTATCCGCATTACCCAAAATGCCATGACTCACCATATGGGCGTCAGCGGCGATATGTTTGTAGCCATCATCATCACCCTGTTCTCATTTACCTCTGTTGTTGCCAACTATGCCTACGCAGAAAGTAACTTGCACCTATTCAAACTAGATAACATCTATGGCCGCACAGCTTACACCTTGCTGTACTTAGGCATGGTGTATTGGGGGGCTAATGCTTCATTAAAAGAAGTGTGGAACATGGCCGACATGGCATTGGGATTAATGACAGTGGTTAACATCAGCGCCATTATGCTGCTGACCCCGACCATAGTAAATTTAACCCGCGATTATCAAATGAAGTTAAAAATCAATAATAAGCCTGAATTCAAGCTGGCTGATGTGAAAATTCAAGGTAAAACCGAAGACGGCGTATGGTCTTAATTGCCATATTTCAGGCGTTTAGTTTTTTTGAAGTAAATTGATAAAGATAAAAAACTTGAGGGCTTCAAGCTGGGTATAAATACTAGCGCGGTGATTATAGTTTGAACGGTGACTATGAGGTTTTTGGGGTTATATAATTGTTTTTATTGTTATTTGTTTTCACCGCTAGCAGGATGTTGACTGCAAAATTTGAATGGTAAAATCTTACTCGTTTTTATTCAAATCGGATTTATATTGACGATAATTTAATTTTCTATGTTAAAAAATTAAAGCTCACACCATATGTCAGCGTTTGCTGCTAACTCAAATATAGAATAAGTGTACAAAATAGTTTAGTTCACTGATTTATAATAATTAATTAAGTCGCCGCTATAGGTCTATTCTTGGATTTTTTCATAAAAAAAGCCCGAAATATTCATCTCGAGCTTTAGGGCATTATGGCCATTTTTGTATCAGACTAATCGATTACAAGGTGTAACGAATACCAATAGCGATACCATCTTCTTCTGACAGCGACATTCTGGCTTCTTGTTCTTTATCTGCGCTAGTAAAATCACTGAAGTCTTTGCGACCTTCAACATATAACACTGTGTTGGTATCCCATACATAGTGTAAACCTACTACCACGAACTGGCGCTTAAATACGTCGTTTGGATCGGCGTTAAAGTTGGGTTGAATAACATAATCGTTACCTGCATCCAAAATATTATACGATATAAAAGGACGTAAACCGTTTTCAAATTTATACGACAATAACGATTCGATACCGTAGGCGTCTTTGATTAAGCGACCTATGTTATCCGTGTCATGGTTTTCTTGTCTATTATAGTTAGCCGCAGCATAAAGGCCGTTTTTGTCAAAGTTGCCCCAGGTTACACCGGCGCCGTAAATAAGGTCGATAGCGGTTGTTTGTTCGCCATTGCCAAATTGCACATCAAACTCACCTCGGTTAACTCCGGCTGTGAATGTCAGCATACCTGTTGCGTTATAGGTTACAGCAC
Organism: Shewanella sp. OMA3-2; assembly: GCF_021513195.1. Lineage (NCBI taxonomy): Bacteria > Pseudomonadati > Pseudomonadota > Gammaproteobacteria > Alteromonadales > Shewanellaceae > Shewanella > Shewanella sp. OMA3-2. The sequence goes on from NZ_CP090974.1 coordinate 1,176,557, forward strand.
CACCATAGGTATAGTTAAAGTCAACTTGCTGGGCGGCTTTATCGCCAGCTTGAAATAGCTCTTCACAGTCAGTTTGGCTAATTTCTTCACTGGTATCACAGGTATAAAAACTGCTATTTTTTAGCTGTGTTTGAATTGCAAAACTCACATCACCGAAAGCATTACGGTACTGAACCGTTTTGTCACCACGACCGACACCATTTACAGCACCATCATCTTTGTTATAGGTATATACACCAGCTGTATTACCGTCCCACACGAAACCGTAGTTAGTGTTATAAACTACGTCGTACCAAGCGCCCCATTGCTTACCTATGGTTAACGTGCCGTAGTCGTCATGTGCCAGCCCGACATAGCCTAGACGGTTATAAAAAAACTCGTCTTGAACAGACTCAAATCGATTGTTATAAACAATATCACTGTTACCTACAGGGTTAACTCCCCACTCTAATTTAGTAAAAGCACTCCAGCCATGGGTTAATTGACGATTAAACCCGAAGTTAATACGCGAGGCACCATTAACCACTTCTGTTTCACCCTGAGTATTAATGATACGAGCATCTATAAAACCGCCAATTTCGACAGCATTTTTATCATCTTTATAAATTTCTATTGCTGAAACGGTTGGGGCAATAAACAGTGCTGTAAGCGCGGTAGCTAAAAGTGTGGTTTTCATTCAGGGGGCAACCTTTTAATTTGAGCCTGCAAATTGCAGCTCGTTATTATCGTCTTTGTTAATTGGAATTGAGATTAGCAAAGGATTGGCAATCCTTCCAAGATAAAAAGTATTATTACAGACGATAAACGTCACAATTTTTAACTCATTAACGGATGACAAACAGATTTGAATGCTATGAAAACACCGTTGAAACACAGTAGTAACAACACTTACATTAGGGCAATGTTGTTTTTTGGGGCATCGCCATAAATAAGCTGAGATAGTGAGCTGATTTTGTCTTAAAGTGGCTAGGATGATTGGGTTCATCCTAGCTTAGTATGATTAACGTTCAAATATTAGCGTTCAAATAAGTCGACCGTGTTGGTCAGTTTATCAGCCAAGTTACTGAGCTTATTGCCAGCTTGACTGATTTGATAATTCCCTTCTGATACCGTATCGCCTAGCAATTTAAAATCTTGCACCTTAAGTTTGACCGTATTGGCTTGTTGCTGTGATGCTTGCGCTAACATTGCAGCTTCTTGGCTAACAGTAGCAAGTGATAATATCGTCTGCCTGCTTTGTTCAAGTGTTATTACTAGCTGTTTGGCTAGCTCTACTGATGCTTGTGCTTTTTGTTGATTAGAGGACATATTGCCAACCGCAGACTGTATCGAATCAACAATATTTGCCAACATGGTATTAATTTCTACGGTAGATTGATGGGTGCGTATCGCCAAGGTTCTGACTTCGTCTGCGACAACCGCAAAGCCTCGACCTGATTCACCCGCGCGGGCGGCTTCAATTGCGGCATTAAGTGCTAATAAGTTGGTTTGTGATGCAATATCAGCAATGGTTTTTACTACATTTGAGACTTGATTACCGGAGTTTTGTAAGGTGAGTAACATGCCTGCTGTTGTTTCAATATCGTCAGCTAACTCACTTATGCTGGTGGCGGTATGTTGTACCTCTTTTTGACCTGCAGCCATACTTTTAGCCCCTTGCTGGGCTGAGTCTGATGCATTTTGAGAGTGTGCAACACTTTGTTCCATATGATGTTCTAATTGCGACATGACATCGACTAAGCTGACGATAGTGTGTTGTAACTCGTCGACCGAAGCGGATGATGTACCTGAGGAATGACTCAGTTGCGTAACAGTTTGACTTATGCCAGCTATAGCATTGTGTACATCGTTCATACCAAGACGGAATACGTTAATTAAGCCATTAACACTGGTGGCGACATTACTGATTTCGACAATGCATTCATCTGATAATTTGGTGGTTAAATTACGGGTTTGTGCAATGCGGGTTAAGTCGTTAGACAGTTGCTGAATAGGGCTAGCAATTTGTTTTTGCGCCGCTAAATAAGCGCCTATTGCCACGAGTACCATTAAGCCTACCAATACATATATCAATAATGTGTTGTCTCCCAATTCTTGTTGGATATTGATTGCATTATTGTTGGCTTGGGTAGAAATCTCTTGCGCTAATATATCTAACCGGCCCTTTAATTCATTAGCACTCTCGTTTAAGCGGCTTAACTGATCTCGAGCCTTGTCCCAATCTACCGACGGCTGACTCATTGTTGTTTCGAGCGCAGATAAGGACGTGTATAACGCATCAATTTGGGTGACTAATTGTGTTGATACTAGATTGTTTAACTGTTGATGTTGTTGATTAAGATTTTTAGTTAAGGTGGTTTTTTGTTGACTAAATTCGCTGATATTAATGGTCGTACCGTAAAGAGAATATCCCATTAACACTAATTCTTTAGCATGGCTTTGTACTTCAGTGATGCTGTTAAGTGCTGGTAAAGTACCATCAACAAAGCCTGCTACCTCATGCTTAACCGTTTGATTGCTATTACCGAGTAAGCTTGCGGCAATTAACGTCATGATTACTGTGGCGGCATAACCTAATAAAATACGAGCTTTGATGGTATTAAAAGTATGAAGCATAGGGCATATACCTTAGATTTTTTGTCAGAATAGAGAAGACCGGATAATCGTGGTTTTTTATTCAGCTTTTAGATGAGTATTATCATCTTTACTGATGTTAGTTAAATATTGTTTTTAATCCATGTATTGATGTTTGGCTGTGTCATCCGATAAAACGATAAGATAAATATTATTACATTTATTTCGTTTTATATTTGAAGAGTCTGTTGAGCAATTATGGGTGGTAAATGATATTCTGACATCATTTGTTTATGTCAGTAATAATGAAGTTATAAAGGACTGAAGATGATAATAGCTTGCCCCCATTGCGATACGTTAAATCGTGTCCCACAAGAGCGTCTTGAACAACAACCGACTTGCGGTAAGTGTAAACAAAATTTGTTTGTGGCAGCACCTATAGAACTCACCTCGGCCAATTTTAGTTACCATGCGACTAAATCAGAATTGCCATTAGTCGTTGATTTTTGGGCTAGCTGGTGTGGGCCTTGTAAAAACTTTGCCCCAGTATTTACCCAAGCTGCTCAAAAATGGGAGCCCAGATTTCGGTTTGGTAAACTCAACACCGAAGAGCAGCAAGCCTTAGCAGCTCAATTCAATATTCGATCTATCCCCACCTTGATGGTGTTTAAGCAAGGTAAAGTGATTGCACAGCAATCGGGAGCCATGCCAGCTGCATCATTTAATCAATGGCTAGAGTCATTAAAATAGACTTTGGGGCATTCAATAAGCCAATATTGAGGCAATAATAAACGCGACAATATGTCGCGTTTATTATCGATAATCTTGTTATTTATTCTTCCGGTGACCGTAACTTAATACTCGCGTAATTTGCCACTTATCGTCAACCTGGCGCCAAACCATGACAAAATCTGCTTTGCCTTCACATTCATTAGTCTTATTTTGACAAAAAATATGTACCCCTTTAGTGATGGCGCCAAAGTCCTTAATCGAATGCACGTTAAATGTTCCGTCAATCAGTTTACGGCTGTAATGACCACATGCATTGTTTTTAGTGTTGGCTATCATGCTGTCACGATCCCAAGTAACGCCACCATTATCGTGATAAAACTCGACATCAGTCGCAAAAAAACTAGCATGTTTAACAAGCTCATCCGGATTTTGACAGCGATTGAATGATTCAAATAGCGCTGTATCTAGTGCTTTCATTTTGTCTGTCAGTATTAAGTCGTCAGCAACGGAAGTCATCGATAAAAAGGTGAGTAAAACGAAGGCAATCTTTGTCATTTGGTTCGCTTCCTAGCGTAGTGAGTAAGCAGGATGGATGATAATACAGTGAATCAATCACGTTGAGATTACATGAATATAGTAGATGATAGTCGACTTAGTATGAATATCGCTATTTGCCTCTCAATTAACCCCCTCACTTAAGCTACTCACTTAAACCACTGTCTTAGGTCATTTTCACTTTACATCGACAAGCCCTGTTATTTGCATAGATGTATCACGGCTAGGTCAATTCACTTGCTTAAAATTATGTCTGAGCATGCCATTGACAGCCAGTCGACCAAGTCGTTAGTCAATGATTTTAATATAGAATAATATCAGAAGGTTGGTGTTAAATAATTTTGACTATAGTCATAACGCTTGCAAACCATTGTGAGCAATATGCAGGCAATGCATGTTAAGAGGCTGGTTACTGTCTAAGGTGGATCAGTGATTATTTACATAAGGGAATATTGTATGAATAGATTTTATAAAAGAAAGATAAGCGCATTAGTCAGTGGCTTATTACTGTGTATATCGGGTTCCAGTATTGCCCTTGCTAAGCAAGTGACATATGAAAAAACAGGGCTAATGGCTAAGGCGGATACAGCGAAAAGTAAGCTAACTGATCCTGCAGTACTTAATTGCAGTGCTGATGCTAGCTGGTTTACAACACCAAGCTTACCCTCTGAAGTAAAGCAAAGTAATGGTCCTGGAGACAGTTCATTTTGCGACTTTTATCAGTTTTCCTGGCAAACCTTTAGTTACTTAATGGTAAAGTCACAAGCTCATCCTGATGTACTCAATTTTCAAGACACAGACCAATTCTATGAGCTAGAAGTTAATAGTGATGGTACTCCAGCTAACTCCTGTGATGATAAGCACGACTCACATGTACTGTTTATTCGCTCTATGAAACCGCAAGAAAACGGCACTACTTTTACGATACCTGAGCGCATAGGCCAAGCTGGTGGCGGGGCGACTATTTACGATCAAAATGAAAACGTTGTTTATTACGATGTGCGTTTTAGTAAAAACATGTGTGATGTTAAAGCGATACAACAGAAACAAAATTTTCCTGGTGGAACCACTGAGCTTAAAACTGCCTGGAAAGTGCTTGGCGCTAATGATGACCCAAGTAAATTCATTACTATGGATGCCAATATTACCCTGGTAAAAGCAGACCAAAAAAACAGTAAAACCACTAAATTGGGGATGGTTGGTTTTCATGTCGCAGTCGCAACCCCTAATCACCCTGAGTTTGTTTGGGCCACCTTTGAACACAAGCAAAACACCCCAGATTGTACCTTACCCGAATCGACCACTAATTGGTCTTTTGCTAGCCAAGCCTGTACGGCGAGCTTGAAAGATAATAAGGCAAACTGTGATTTTAATAACCCAACTGAACAAACTTCAATTACCGGTAACGCGACAGAAATTTGTCGTATGTATCCTTATGGGTCGTCAGTAGCGGATGCCAATTTTGATGAGAATACAGCTGCCATTAAAACCCTTAACGCTAACGTTCAGCCTTATTTAACGGCTGATTTTAAAGTATTGGCAAACTACTTTAATGTGGGGGCTTTGTGGGTAAGTGACATTTCTGAAGGCTCTTATATTACGCCAACAAACGGTCAGCCTGTGTCGCAAATTGGTAATCAAAGAGGGTCATTAAGACTCGCTAACACGGTTGCTGAGACTGAATATCAAGAGGTAAATACCGCGGCGATAAATCTTAATCCAGATCAAAAAAATCTAGCATCAGCATCATCGCCGTCAGCAGGTTTTGTGTCTAATTGTTTTGGTTGTCATAACTACACTGGCACGGCCAGCAGTGCCAGTAATACCACCTCTAACAGCTTAAGTCATATTTTCGATGATATCGCTGTGGGATCTAATCAGTGTTTAGATGTGCAAGCTGCTAATACTATTAATAGTCAGACGCAAGCTGAGGCAGATTGCCCTAGCACTTGTGCTAACTCTTCTTCGAAACTTAAGTGGAATGGTCAATGGACTAATCAAAGTGCCAGTACTGGTGCACAATTACCACAAACCGTTTGCGGTTGTTGTAATAAATAATGTTAATGTGGATAAAACAGCTGGTGATGTAACCCGCTGTTTTATTTTAGTTGCGAAGCCTTATCGGTTATAAACATAAAGATTTATTGTCGTGCCCATTACTGTTTATAAACAACTCTATTTCTGCCTAAGTGTTTAGCTTTATACAGTTGTGCATCTGCTTCTGATAATACATGAGATAGCGTCATGTCTGTTTCAAATTTGGCCACGCCTATACTTAAGGTGATGGACAATATCTGATCTGCAAAGTTGAACTCACGTTGACTGATTTGTTGACGAATCGATTCAGCTAATGCTAATGCCTGGGCGAGTTCTTTGGTTTCAACGATGACACAAAATTCTTCGCCGCCAATTCTAAAAGTACAATGATGATTAGCGATTAAGCTAATTTTTGCTGCACACTCTTTAAGAATAATATCCCCTGTTTCATGACCATAACTGTCATTTATTTCTTTAAAGTAATCAAGGTCTAACATTAGCATGTACATTGACATGTTAGGTTTTGTGGACATTTTTTGAAACTGTTTTGCTAACGCTAAGCGGTTATAGCTTTGGGTGAGAGGATCGAGCAAAGCTAATTCTTGTAGTTCTCTTTCTGAGTTTTCTCTGTTAGTTTCATAGACATAAGATACAATCCACACCATAAGATAGCTGCATGTAAAATTAACTATCATGGACGAGAACATCACTGCTGATTTTACACTGATATCGAACAGTGAAAACACCAGTAAAATACAGGTAGGAATAGTGGCTGACTTTTTACCCAGTATAAGGAAAAACAGAATAGGAACAACCAGTGCCCAACAAAATCGAAAACTAGTTAAGTCCGCAATATAAATAGCAAAAATAATCAGTGCTGTCAGGCCGTAAACATATAGATGTACTTCCCAAATTTGATGGCGATCGTTTAATGCACGGAACATTAATAGCAGCGACAACAAAGAGTATATAAGCTCAAATATCGCTAATACTGGGCTAGCCTCTATCTTGAGTAAATTAAAAAAACCTAAAAATATGCCAATGATACTTAATAAACCACAGGCGCCTATTAACACTTTTTTTCTAAGGCGATAGGTTTTATCCAACTCTATCCTATGCATAGCGCTTCCATATCAGACTAATTACCATCATATTATTTCATCATAGCGTTATTTGGAACAATGAGTTAGTGAGCGTGTATAAAAGTAGGTTTTTCCTTTGTTAAACGCTGCAAATAAGGTGCAAATTTGATGGCTCGCCGCCTTTATTATCTGAATGCTGATCTTATTGACTTCAATTGCCAACTTTTCTGATAAACACCTATCGATGAGGTGACTCCAATGACGCGACAATTTCTCGGAAAAAGGCAATGGTTTCATGCTTAGAGATTAAGCTGTCTTGAAAGCCTAAATCGGCGCTGTTTTTGACTATGACGACATTGTGCTGTTGGTTTACATAAATATATTGTCCGTAAACACCGACGCAAAAAAACTCACCGGCTTCTGCGCCTGGTGGTAGCCAAATTTGGTAGCCATAACCGAGCTTATCTGCTTGTGGTTGTAAGTAATCAGCCTGCGCTGTTGTGGCGGCCTTTATCCAGTCTTTTGAAATAATCTGTTGGCCATTGTAAACGCCATTATTAAGTAATAAACGGCCAAAGCGGGCATAGTCACGGGTCGTTAAATTTAAACCGCCTAATGCGAAAGCAGAGCCTTGGGAGTCGGTTAGCCAATAAGCATCGCTTTCCATGCCTATTCTGTCCCACATAGTGGTTTGTAAAAGCTCGACTAATGACTTACCAGAAACACGCCTTGCTATCATACCAATGACATGGGTATCCATACTGACATAACGAAACACTTTACCTGGCGGGGACTGATTAACCCGTTCACTGGTCATTTGATCTAACGATCCTCCAATGGCTAGCACGCGGCCCATTTTATTAATGTCAGAATAGAAGTCCTGATAATCCTCATTCCATTTAACCCCTGATGACATTTGTAAAACGTGTTTGACTTTCACATTGGCATAACCCGAGTTTGCCAGTTCCGGTAGATAAAAATCGACGCTTTTTTCGATATCAATTTTGCCTGCATCAACCTGTATGCCGAATAATATCGACACGAATGATTTTGCCATTGACCATGAGATACGTTTGTCATCACTTTGGGTGCCTAGAAAATATTGCTCGTAGGTGATGTTGTCGTCTTTAACTACCAGCAAGGCTGTTGTTGCTCGGCGCTTTAGAAATGCTTCAGCGTTGGTGGTGGTGTTTCGATAATTAAATGTCTTTGGTAACGGCGTTAAGTTGACACCAAAGGGGGAAGGTTTGCCGTGTTGGTTAATTTTCTGGTTAAAGAATATATCATTCATGTGTGAAAAATTATCGACGATTAATGTGTCATCAAATAGTGTAATAACACTGTATAAGCGATTAACGCTTTGCCAATTAAATGCAACTAGCAAGCCGATAACAATCACAATACTGACTACTGCAGCTTTGATGTACTTAAACCAGTTAGACATCGAGGTTTCCCAATAGGTAAATTAATGCTTGTTAAGTAACCTATCGTCATACCTAAGATAAATCAATTGATTCATATATATGGGGGCAACTGGCAATGACTATAGCGGTGTTTTCCCTGAAACGGGTTGAGGTTAGTTAGTTTTTGGCGGCATACTTCATCAAATTAATATAGCTGTCGACATAGTAAATATTATTATTTAGGGCTAAAAAATTCACTAGCTCAGCATGAGCTTCGGCTGATACCGATAAGTAGTCGCTTCCTACACCATGAAAAATCATATTTACTAATAAGGTATCACTTGGTAGCTGTTGAATATATTCGATAAGTTGCTTACCCGTTTCGCCAGTGGGATAAATGATTGGCGAAAACCTAAGGTTACTATTATGACCTTTTATGGCGACAAAAAGGTGCCTGATTTTATCGAGGTATGGCTTATCCCCAATCAATAAATCACCGCAGGGCACGGTATAAGTCCGTTCTGTTTTTCCATCAATGGTGGTTAAAAAGGCATTTGCCTGTTCGAGTTCTGTCAGCATCTGCTTAACAGTGTAGCGGTCAAGATTTTGTGCCTGCTGTACCCACTCTCGGTTGGGTAATGAAGCGCTGCAAGGGTGGTTTACGCTATGGTTGCCAAGCTCGTGGCCATTCAAAGCAGCGGCTTGCCATTCGGCTTTACGTTGCAGCAGTACTGGTGAGCCAGTCACCACATAAAATGAAGCTTTGAGATTATATTGATCCAATACAGGAATAACATTATCTAACTGACTATTTAAGGCATCATCATAGGACAGACTCACGGCTAGCTGACTGCCATTGGGCCAGGTGAATTTATTGTCTGGCACCTCGGCATAGCTAACGGCAGAGCACATCAAAGCTAAGGCAATCAGTAAACACGGATTTATTTTAGTGATGTTGAACATTAGGTTATCCGACAACATTATTTTTCCGATAACAGGGCTAGACGGATAATAGACTCGATAGAGGCAGATTGCTCCGCTTCAAACTCGACCCCAAACTCAACGCCTTGCTTAAAAGGTTTAAGGTTACATACTTTGCAAGATACGGTGAGGGTGGCTTCTTCGTCATCGTGTTCACAAAATTTGACGCTGATTATTATGTCTTCTGTAATGCTATCGGCGCCGCCCATGGCAAGGCTAATATGACACCCCGATAATGACACATCTGTCATTACAGCTTCATACTCTTTACCATTGACAATCACTGAACAGGCAAGTGCGGTGAGCACTCGTTTAGTGGAACGTAAATTATGGATCATCATAGTGTCGGGAAAATCTAACACTAACATTTTGCTCGGGGTGCTTAAGGTCTGCCTTAAGGTAGTTTGAAAGGCGATGACTGAGGCTTCGTGTCCCTCAACTAATCCCCGCACTGTAATAGGGGCGTTTTTAACAATGTATTGTTCATGTTTGCCAAGCTTGGTTGAGTCGGGAGATTGGATAAGAATGAATTGTTGTGGCAGATAACCAATAAAGGTGGTTCTAAAGCGCCCGAGTTCACCCGTTGGTGTGACGATATCAATATTAACTGACGTGCCCGCTAATAAAAACTTAAATGCGTTAGTGTGATTATTGTTGGTGCTGACTTGTTTGGTAGCCATATTTTGTCCATTTTGGGCTGACACGTTCGGAGCATTCGCTCAGTGTATAAATCCTAGCAGATAATGAGTATCACTTTGCTGGATTAATATGGGCGGCAATTAAATCCGTTTAAAGTCTTTATCTATCATATTGCTTAATAACAATTGTCCCGCCTGGTTGACTCTAAACTCGCCATATCTTGCTTGTTCAAATTCTTCAGCTCGACCTTCTTCAAAGAAAAAAGCGTTACTGGCAAGTTTTACCCTGCCTTGGCGAATGCGGTATTGAATAAGTCGCTGATCAGCGGTGAGAGTGCCGCCGCTGTAAAGACTATCGAATCGGGCAATGCGATGGTTGTCTAGAGTGACGACCAAAAAACCATCTTGATTATCTTGAGCGTTTGGGTATGGATCAACTGATAAACCAATGGCGGTGGCGATGTCATAATTCAGCGCCATATAATCGCCCTGCATTAACGACCGTGGATCGACCGGTGCTAGTTCAAATAGTATGACTTCACCATTGGCGAGTAACTGTTCTTGCTGGTAAATATTGTAGTTAATGAAGCCGAGTATGATGAATGCACTGGCTAATACCGCCAGCGAGCTTTTACTGATTGTCATTCGCTTAGCTCCTTACTTGTTGTTCTGGTCTTCACACCTATTGTTATCTTCATGCCTATAACTAATCTCATCAGCAAGAGCATCACGCCGCTAGCAATTAACCACATCGATTTTTCAAATAAGTCTATGTGAAGTGAGTAATAATATAGGCCGATAAAGGCGAGTAAGGCACATACTGACAACATGATCAGCTTACGTTCATTATAGAAGTAACCTAGCAATAACATTAATAGTGCGGTACTTAGTCCGCTCATGACAATGGACAGCAGGCTAATTAATATTGCGCTCAGGATAATCATTAACGTGGTGCGAGTGAGTGGAGCCAGAGTTTTATGATTATTGATATCGCGATTGAGCGAATTAATGATGTTATTCATTAACCACAGTGCAGACAGTAAGGTGATTGTTATCGCAATATAATGGCTAAGGTTTGAGTCTAATGCCATTAACACAATGGGCAGATCCATTATTTGGCCCAGCCCTGTTAACGATAAATTAACCATTAGTATGTTGATGGCTATCGCGTAACCTAGCATTCTAAGACGCTGATAATGCCAAGGCCATCGATACATTTGTGTCCAAATCGAAATGATACTTAGCACTAAAATAGGCAAAACAAGAAGTGATAATTGGTTCAATACGAGTATTGCTAATAGGCTAGGCACCATGCCAAAAGCTGCTACAAACTGGTTAGTTCTGTGGGGGATAACCGCCCAGTGTATGGCAAACGTTAACACGTAAATCAACGCGACTAGGGTGTCGTTGTGTGATTCTAAACTGTCATAAACTCCCAATAACCACATGATTTGGCCACATAGACTGAATGCAAACATCATTTGCACAACAAATTCTTGACGGTTGTCGCTTAGGCGATAATACAGTAAACACCCTAGCATTAACGCTGCACCAAAGCCGATAAACGATTCGTTAATATCTCCTATGATAGAGCCACTGACCAGCACACAGGCCAGTAAAAATAGCGCTGCCACCCAGCCGCCAATCATTTGTGCCACCATCATATACCAAGGGTTGGTTAATACCGTTGCTGGTGGGCTATCGGTGCTGACGAGTGCTTGATCAAATAATGACTGCCATAGTTTGCCCTTAATATTGAGGTTAGCTTCAGTATTGAGGTCTCCCCTAGCATTGAAATTACTCATGGTCGGCCTCCTTATTGTTAGCATTACCGCCAGTGTTGGCGCCCTTAAGTATTACTGGCTGATTGAACTCTTTTTGTAATTTTTTTAGCCAATGCAAACAGCCACTGGTTAAGCCGATCACGACCATAGCAATGACAAAAAACATCGGTATAGGGTCATTTGAGTCTAATAAGGCTCTGGATAATAGTGCAACAATAGCAGCGCTTATACTCGTTAAGACTAAGGTGAGTGGGTATAAGGCCGGCGCTTTGTATCGATACCAGGCAAATACTCCAGCAAGCGTAATGAGGTACAGTAGCGCATAATGAGTTTCATTTACGCTATTGTCAGCGTAGAAACTGAAGTCAAAAATGACCCAGATGATTAACCAACTGAAGCCGATAATGCTAGCCAATAAACTACAGGCTTGCACAATAGGGCTTTTAAAACGGAGTTGTCCGCGCCATTGGCAGCGATTAGCGACGGTAAATACCAAGTGAATCGCTAAGTTAGCTAAGCTAAACGCAGCGATTTGTTGTAGGCCTTCAACTAAAAAACCAAATAAAGCGTCAAAGGATGCTAAATAAAGCCCTAAGCTTACATTGAGTAACACAGCCACAAGTAACCACAGAAGGTCAAAGCCTGCAATGTAAGCAAAGGGTAAAATTAACACTGCCCATATGGCAAACAGTTGCCAAGGGTCTGCGCCGGTTTGGTATGTTTGCCCAACTAACGCCAGTAAAGCCCCAAGCATAATGCTGGCACCTAGTAACATCGCATTGGCGACGTTCCAGCCGTACTTATTTGGAGTATTTTCAATAAATTTACTTTTGGGGAGACCGCTAGGGTTAGCGCTTGGGTCATTATGCTGTTTATTTGGCAAGCCAGATGTGGAGTGTGATTTATGTTGAGCGCAGTTAACTAAATAGAATCCTGCGATAAATAGGCAAAATAAGACTTCGACTATGGCAAACTTATTCAGGTGGGATAATGCATCCCAATTGAATGCCATGAAAAATATTACCCCTGCACCCAGTAACAATACTCCGAGATAAAGCAATATATTGGCGATTAATTGCAGCCACTCTATTTTGCTTGGATAAGGAAAGGCGACTAACATTGCTGGGTTAAAGTCACTGGGATTTATTTTTCCGTCAATAAACCAGTGCCAAATGTCTGAACGTTTTTGAGTCATGGTCCCTTTTCCTTGGGTTGTTATCTATTGCGTAAGTGTAGGGAAAGGTTTTACTTAGCCCCTAATGTAAACTCAGTTTATTTATTGCGACACATATTGAAAAATCTATGACAACTTGAAAATAGGAATTATATGTCGCCCATCATTACTTAGCATTAAATGCGCCTTAGCCTGATTAGGTGTGACTTATGTGGTTCTGACCTTAACCGATATAGATTACCGCTATCAATCACTATTTACTAATATCAAGCAAATTTGGCTAACCATACCATTGTGCAATAATGGCGACATTTATGAAGGTCGCTCTTGAGCATAAGGCGGGTATTGCCTACAATAGCGCACGCATTATTCAAAGCAGACCATAACCATGACCGACACTACATCTAAACCCGCTTTACCCGATCGTCTTTCTATCAACCCGCGTAGCCCACATCATGTTGCTGCAATTTTCGAGCACGAGATTGGAATTATGTTCAACGGCAAAGAGCGTGCAGATGTCGAAGAATATTGCATTAGCGAAGGCTGGATTAAAGTCGCATCGCATAAAGCATTAGACCGCCGCGGCCAACCGCTAACGGTTACAGTAAAGGGTAAGATAGAAGCATTTTATAAGTAGGATTAACTTACTATTCTACTGTTAAAAGCTAAAGGCTAGTCGTTATTATTTAAAAGCGTATCAATACGTTTTTTCATTATTGATGATGTTTGTGAACAGAAATGTTAGTCGATTAAAAAAAGCGAACCTTTGGGGTTCGCTTTTTTGTGTGAATAAATCACGTTATTCAGCGCTAGTTAACTCTTGCAGTCACTTTTTGTCAGGATAGTACTCACTAACCTCAGTTAGGGATAATAAGCGTTTATCAAACAGCCGCTTGCCTTGCTAACTGCGTTATTTTTTACGCAAAAGTACGTGCAATAGGCCAGCGATTGACGTGTTAGTACGCCTTGTTTCCAAAACCAATAACAAGTTTGCTACAAAATAAGCTAAATCTGTTGAATTTAGCTTATTGAGCCCATCTTTAAACCCGAGTTGAGGTTAACTAGAGTGGGCGCTAGAGAAATTAGTTAACTAAACCACGACGCTTTAATAGCGCATCAGTTGAAGGTTTTTTACCGGCAAAGTCGATATAACTTTGCATAAGATCCTGGCTATTACCTTTTGACAACACTGCATCACGGTACTTTTGGCCATTTTCTAGAGTTAAGCCACCCTCTGACATCATGTGCGAAAACGCGTCTGCGGCAAACACTTCCGTCCATAAATACGCGTAATAGCCCGCTGAATAACCGCCGCCGAAGCTGTGGCTAAAGTAGGTCGTTTTATAGCGAGGTGCTACTGGCGTGTAATCTAAACCGTGTTTAGCCAACGCTTGTTTTTCAAAGGCGGTAACATCAGTAATTTCAGTCTCCGCGGCAATTGAGTGCCATTCCATATCAAGTAACGCTGCGGCTAAATATTCAACCGTACCAAAACCTTGGTTAAAGGTATGCGACTTTAATACTTTGGCAAGTAGCTCTGCTGGAATAGGCTCGCCGGTTTGATAATGCTTAGCGTAGTTTGCTAGTACTTGTGGCTCTATGCTCCAGTCTTCGTTGGCTTGCGATGGAAACTCAACAAAGTCACGCGCGGTTAAGGTGCCTGCTAAGCTTGGGTATTTTACCTGTGAGTATAGACCGTGAATAGCATGACCAAATTCATGGAACATGGTGCTCACTTCGTCAAATGTCATCAGTGTAGGCTGACCTTCGGCAGGCTTTGGGATATTCAGTACGTTATAAACCACTGGTTTGGTATTTTTTAAGAATGACTGGCTAACTAATTCATCCATCCAGGCACCGCCGCGCTTACCTTGGCGTGCATATGGGTCTAAATAGAATAGGCCAATTGAACTGCCGTCTTGATTAAATATTTCATATGCAGTCACATCTTTATGCCACACAGGTAAATCAGTGCGTGGTTTAACTGTGATGCCATAAAGCTTATTCATCGCGAAGAATAAGCCGTCATTTAATACGGTGTTCATCTCAAAATAAGGTTTAACTTGAGCGTCGTCTAGGTCATATTTAGCAGTTCGTACTTTTTCTGCGTAGTAAGCCCAGTCCCATGGTTCAAGGGTAAAATCTTTACCGTCTTTAACAATTTCAGCTTGAATATCAGCTGCTTCAATTTTGGCTTTTACCAGTGCTTTTGGGGCTAAGTCGTCAAGTATGCCGTAAACCGCTGCTGGATTTTGGGCCATTTGGTCACCTAGGGAGTAAGCAGCCCAGGTTGGATAACCTAATAATTGCGCTTTTTTTGCCCGTAGCTGCGCTATTTTAATGTTTAACGGCGCGTTGGTTTCCATGGCGCGATAAGCAGACGTTTCCCATAGTTTTTTACGTAAATCACGGTTTTTAAGGCTAGATAAAAGTGGCTGAGTTGTGGTGTTCACTAAGGTGATCATGTAACCCGTTTTACCCGCAGCTTTTGCCGCAGAGGCTAATGCTGCAATGTCACTATCTGATAAGCCATCAAGCTGAGCTTTATCTTCAACTAGGATCACGTCATCTGTGAATGATTTCAACACGTTTTGTGAAAAGCTGGTTTCAAATTTAGCTAATTCACCGTTTAACTGACGCATTGTGCTTTTATCTGCATCAGACAATTCAGCGCCTGAGCGTACAAAGCGGTCGTAATAAACTTCTACTAAGCGTAAGTCTTCGCCTGTGAGCGTGGCTTTGTTTTTATAAATAGCTTGAATGCGGGCGAAAAGCTTTTCATCAAGATAAATATTGTCTTGGTGTGCCGTTAGCTTAGGGACAATTTGTTTTTCAACGCTGATGAAGTTATCGTCTGAAATGACTCCGGTAAGATTAAAAAAGGCACGTTGAGTGCGGTCTAAAATTGCGCCAGTTTTTTCTAATGCCACTATGGTGTTGTCAAATGTCGCAGCTTCAGTGTTATTGGTTATCGCAGCAATTTCAGCTTTGTGCTCTTGCATACCTTGTTCAAATGCAGGTAAGTAATCACTTGCTTTTAGCTTGTCGAACTGCGGTGCCATATATTGTAAAGGGCTTGGCGTTAATAGCACGTTGTCGGCAGTGGCAGGCGCTTTTGTCATTGTTGTTGATGCCTCTGCGGTCGTTTTACTGGTCATTGCTGTGTCTGCAGGTTGTTCTGAACACGCGCTAAGCATTAGTGCTGCGCTTACTGCTGTTGTTATAAGGGTTTTACGCATTGAAATATCCTTGGGTCTTTGCCCGATTGAGGTGTTTTACGCCTATTCAAAAAGTGATCGTAGCGTTGAATAGTGGCCGTAAAAACATAAAATAATAACCCTCATACAATACCAAGCCTTCGCCTTATCGCATAGGGTAATGATATTAACTAAGATTAATTTTTAAAATCTATGTCACCAAGCGGTGATATTTATTCTCTTTTAGGTCGTTAAGCCACAATTATAGTGGTATTACACAGATATTCGCGTACTTTAATGGTAATAGATAAACGGTATAAGGGTGTTATATGAAAGCGGGTAAGCATGATACAAAACTGCTCAAACTTGCAATGGAAATAGGCATGGGCTATGCACACAAACGCGGTTTTGCTGACTTTGGTAAGGGCATATCACCTAAGGATAAAGTGGAGTGTATTTATCGGTTACTGGTTGAAGATAACTTGATTCAACCTTTAGCAGAAGATAAAGATGATGGCCCGAATCGCAAGCATAAGTTGATATTATGGATCAGCAAACAACTGCCTAAAGAACATGAATTACTTAACTGATTTTCTCCAAGTAAGGGTTAATTAATTATCGGTACTGCTATTGTTACATTGTAGCGATTTTAAATTTCAGTAAAAAAGCGAGCCTATAAGAGCTCGCTTTTTTGTGAGACGACTTATGGTGCCTCTCACCTTGAGTTACCGATAACTAAAAGGTGAGGGCATTTAATAATCGTCTATTTACTTTATGTTACAGCCGGTTTTATCGCTTATGAGAGCTAAGCTATTTGTGCTAAATAACCTTGGCGCTCAATTGATTAATACTAAGCATAACCTTTACTTAATTCATACAAACGATTTGACAGCTCTGACGATGAACTACTGACTTTTGCTAATTCAAGCGCATCTTTAGCATTTAAGTCATTACTGACTCGGATGTTCTCAGCAAGTTGGTTAATTTCTCCCGATACGTTTGATTGCTCACTGGCTGCCACCGCTATTTGCGAAGTACTGCGGCTGATGCCGCTAAACACCTCGATAATTTCATTAAACCCAGCG
This sequence comes from Shewanella sp. OMA3-2, assembly GCF_021513195.1. NCBI lineage: Bacteria > Pseudomonadati > Pseudomonadota > Gammaproteobacteria > Alteromonadales > Shewanellaceae > Shewanella > Shewanella sp. OMA3-2. The sequence goes on from NZ_CP090974.1 coordinate 1,193,799, forward strand.
ATCACTTTGTCTGACCGAGTTAAAGACTCAACCGATAACGATTGTGAGCTGATAATGATATTCACACCTTGGGTAGCTGAGCTTTGTAGCTGAACTATCATAGCTTCAATCTTACTCGCAGACTCTTGAGAGCGGCCAGCTAGGGTTCTTACTTCATCGGCGACCACTGCAAACCCTCGTCCTTGTTCACCCGCTCTAGCGGCTTCAATTGCAGCATTTAATGCCAACAAGTTAGTTTGCTCTGAAATACTCTTGATCACATCTAATATGGTGCCCATATGTTGGGCGTCCGATGCAAGGCGATTAATGATGTCAGCCGTTTGTTGTAGTACTTCCGACAATGCTTGGTTAGCTTTACTATTTTCTTTGACATCCTCCATGCGTCGTTGAACGAGACCTTGTGATTCGTCGACTGTTTCAGAGGTTGATCTTGTATTGCGTGCAACCTCGGCAGCGCTGGCTGACATTTCTGTGATAGCAGCAGCTAGCATGTGGTTTTCTGTTAGTTGTGACTCCGCGCGTTGTTTAAGCATAGAAGACATATCATTTAGTTGTTTGGCTCGGTCTTTAGCCTCTACCGCTTCGTTTGCTATCTGACCAAGCAAGTCTTTTAGATGTTCGCTGTATTGGTTAACAGCTTGTTTTAAATTACCTATTTCGTCATGACGCTCTATCTTAAGCGTGGCTGCAGAACCACCACTAGTTAACATACGAATTTGCGCCGTGGTTTCATTCACCCATTGCATTACTTTATTAGCATTAAAAATCAGAATACCAACAAAGATGAGCAGCATTGGAATAAGTGTGGCATATAAGCTTAAGCTCAGATCACTGATTGGTTTTTGAATAATTGGATCAGGTAAAATGATACCAATTTTCATGCCTTCTTCTGCCATATTCATTATGGCCAACATTGAACCACTGCCTTTGACAACACCATCTGGCAGTTGGATTATAGACTGGCCGCTGTTAATAGCGCTTAATAATGGTTGTAAGCTGCTATCTTGTGCGGCAACATCACTGAGCTTTTTCATATCAAGAGAAGATGAACGAATACTTGGAAAACTGATAATTTGATTATCTTGGCCAAGCACAAAGTTGAACCCGCTCGATTCTTGGTTTTGGTGCTTAACCAGTTTATCTAAACCTGCTAGCATTAAATCAACGGTAGCGACTCCCCAAAACTGACCAGCACGATTAATTGCCACGGTACAGGTGACCATGGCAGTACCACTGACCGGATCTTCATAAGCTTCAGACCAACCGCATTGCCCGGTCTTCAGTGAGCGACCAGTAAGATACCAAGCTTCATTGTGATAACCTGGACCATTTGGTTTATTGTAATCATCAATTTTTTCCAATTGCCCTGCAGTATTTCGTGCCCAAAAAAAGGATTTTAGTGCCGTACTTGAGCTAAAAGCGTTAGGTTCTGGCCAAATACCACCGCCAGCGACATTGGCATTACCAAATTGATCAATTATGTGAGGAAATAACAGTGAGAATTGTTGTTCATCTAAAGGCAATGTTTCTGCTAACGAGGCTAAGCTTTGGGTTAAGACAGAACCTTTACTGAGTTCAATTTTTACCTCGTTGACACTGGCTGAAATGCGCAGTAATTCTTTCTTTTCAACTTCTTTTTGAATAACCGGTAGTGCTAATGTTTGCATTACTACATAAATAAGCACAATGACGGTGACTAATAAGCCTACACTCAGATATGCTGCTTTTTGTGCAATCAATAACGTTTTTTTTTCCATTAGGAATACCCTGTACAAGTTCACTGAACCGAATGTTATTTTCGCTTTGGCAGCGCGAATTAACCCTAGTCACATTATAGTCGCTATCTTTTATCCTGTTGGTTATATCGCCGAATATACTGATACGCGTAAGCAAATTTACCAAAGTCACTTTTTACTTTTAGTTGAAGATGATTTTAATTCATCTTGGTTAGCTGTAGAATCCGCCCCTTCTTTTGCTGTTCACCTATTATTTGTGCATTTATGATGATTGACTTCGCTTTACTGCCTGTTTATTTAACCACTGTTATCGCTCTTTTATTAATCCCAGGTCCTGACATGCTGCTGATCGCCAGCTCTAGCCTCAGCTATGGCCGCAAAGTAGGGGTGTATGCCAGCTTAGGTAATGCAACTTCTGGGCTTATTTTAACTCTGCTTGCGGCTATGGGCGTATCTGCATTGGTTGCCATGAATCCGATGGCGTTAGAGTTATTACGCGTATTGGGTGGTGCTTATTTACTGAAAATGGGCTGGGACTGTATGCGCAGTGTTGCGACTGAAACTCCTGAAATAGAACAGCAAAATAACTTGGCTAAATTACTTTATCGCCGTGCCGTTACCAGTAATCTGCTTAATCCTAAGGCTCTGCTGTTTTTTGTGCTTTTTTTACCGCAGTTTGTGTCTACTCAGCTCAGTGCCAGTTCAGGCGAACAGATGCTGGCATTAGGATTATTACTTAATGTGATGGGATTGTTGTTTAATCTGTTGCTGGTCGCTTTAGTGGGCAGTTTAGGCAAACCCCTGTTGAAAAATGAGAAGTTTCGCACATACCAAAACAAGTTTATGGGGCTGATATTTTTTGCTTTGGCTATTTGGTTACTGGCCTCTCAAATATAGGGGACGGCTAAACGCTGTGTCAGTTGCTAAATAATAAAAAAACCACGGCTTATAACCGTGGTTTTTTATTTTTGCTTACGTTAAAGGTATTGATTTCTTACTGACTATTTAATTGCCGCGATTTCTTTTTCAACTGCAGCGACTACAGCGTGAGGGCTGCTTAGGTATTGTGAGTGGTCGATAAAAATAGCGTTGTCATCGACAGTCATTACCATAACAGGGAAGCCTGCAGTGCCGATCACTTGTTGAATTTCTTCAATACTTTCTAGGACGTGCTCTGCATCGATACTCAGCTCATCTTTAAACACTTTATTTGATGGTGACAGTTTAAATTTTTCGACAATAGCATTGAAATCGTGTTTGTTATCTAACGGGTTGCCTTCAATGAAGTGGGCCCTTTGTATTGCATTTAACACATCCAATTGTTTGCTAGCTTGTTTGCTTTGAACCCATCCCATTAGATTTGCGGTTTTTACAGAGTTTTTAGGGCTGTTTACATAGCGAATATGATCTCTGCCAAACTTAAGCCCACTGATCCGTGCAGCGGCTTCCATCTGTTCTTCGCCAGCACTGTCTTGGCCTATGTAATGTGCGCTGTGCAATAAGTGAACAATCATTTCAGGGTAGGCTGCTTGCAATGCATTTACCAAAGGTGTGGCTGCATAGCTCCAAGGGCAGTGTGAGTCGTAGATAAAATAAAGCTCGGTGGTCATTAAAGTCATTCTAGTTGGCGGCTGATAAACCGATCCTAAATAGTTTATTGGTATTATTCAATCATTGAATCAGTGGTGATTGTGCAATGACTCACTCTATTGATTGGGCAGGGTCATTACCATTTGATTATTTATACGATTTGAACATCTAATTATTTTAATCGTGCGACGACATATTATGAATTTTTTAGTATTTCTAAGAGTGATAATGTCGCTGATTTTTAATAACAAATAGGTGCTTTAGTCTTAGGGTGTTGCTTGGCGATGGCGATGGCGATGGCGATGGGATATCTGGTTTGGTTTTCTTCTAGTACAGCGACTTAAGAGTCAAACTAAGTTAAAAGTGGGGGTCAGATTTTTTGTTTGAACCCCACCAATATACAATAAGCTTAACTTACCTCAACTCAACTCAACTCAACAAGGGTCAATGCGTCATTGTAATCAGCGCTGCAGGAATAATGAAGAATACTGTAGCGATATAAGCTACTACAGTTAATTTATTTTGCTGGGCTTTTTCAGCTAACCATTCGGCACAATGAATCGGAACATTACGGAACAAAGGGATGCCGTAAAGTACGAGTACGCCTAATACGTTAAAACACAAATGCACCAGTGCGATTTGTAATCCTAATATTGCGTGCTCTCCCGATACCGCCATTGCAGCTAATAGCGCGGTAATACAGGTGCCAATATTTGCGCCTAGGGTGAAGGGATAAGCCTCTTTAAGAGTAATAATATTATTACCTATAAGGGGCACTATCAAACTTGTGGTAGTGGATGAAGATTGTACTAGCACAGTGACCGCTGTACCGGCGGCAATCCCATGACAAGGGCCACGACCCAGCGCCGTTTTTAGTATTGTTTCAGCACGTCCAACCATTAAGGTTTTAAGTTGTTGCCCCATAAATAGCACAGCAAAGAACAGAATGAATATCCCTAACCCAATGACAATCGCGCCATTAATTATCGGATTTTCGAACTGTAATTGTGTGGTAATAAATTGAGTTACTGGCTTGGTCATTGGTTTGATAAAATCGAAGCCAATGCTGCCAGAGCTGCTCATTGTTGCAAAGGGAGCGACTATCCAGCTACTTAACTTTTCCAGTAAGCCAAACATAATTTCTAATGGTAAGAAAATAGATACGGCAAGTAGATTGAAGAAGTCATGTACGGTTGCCCCCGCAAAGGCGCGACGAAATTCATGCTGGCAACGTAAGTGTCCTAAGCTGACTAAGGTGTTGGTTAATGTGGTGCCAATGTTTGCTCCCATTATCATGGGAATGGCTATTTGTAGCGGCAAACCGCCAGCAACTAAGCCGACAATAATACTGGTGGTGGTGCTGGATGATTGGATTAATGCGGTAGCGGTTAAGCCGACCATTAATCCGGTAATCGGATGTGAAGCAAACTCAAACAATGCCATTGCTTGTTCACCGCTTGCTAATTTAAAACCTGTACTTATCATTGCGACAGCAAGTAATAGTAAATACAGTGATGCAACTAAACTGAACCAACGCAATGTATTGCCAATTGGTAAGGGAGAAACGCTCATGCAACAACTCCAAAATGACACTTATGTGACGCGGCGCATTCTATCAGAAGGCCGTAAAAAGTAATCAGTTTGCCTGGTGAAATTGAAAATATATTTCTAATCAGAAAATTTATTTTCTCGTATAAAAATTATCAGCGTTGCTTGTATTTAAGCTTTTTAAATTATTGGTTATATGTAATTTTAGGAAGTGTTAACTTATTTAGATTGGGCTAAGGATGTCAATAATCTGGGGATGAATTTTAATGAATGAACCGATTACTATCGCATTGCCCTCCCTTATTCATCGAATAGGGGGAGACAATGTTAAACATGCTAAAGCCGTCGCCTTGTTATGTGATTGTGAGCTAAAGCGTGTGCGTCGTTCGAGGAACTGGTTAATATTAGGGCAGGCGATTCAGGTGCAATCATTTTCAACGCAGATAAAAGCGGACAGAAGTGAGGTGTTTCGTTATCTTATTCAAAAAATTGATGTTGGCTTACTTATCCATACAGACAAGCTAGAATCGTTAGAGGACAAGCTGAAACGTTTAATCACTCAAACCCCTAACATTACCTTAAGTGAGCTCATGCAAGTTACCGATTGCACCGTAGCGCAAGCTAGGGTGGCACGTTTTAATGCTGATTTATATTAAGTTTACTCAGTAGACGCTTCATCAAACTCCAACGTCTAACTCTAACGTCTAACCCTGTCACTTTACTTGAAGCTACTCAAGTTTAAAGCTGCTGTATTGATAATGGATTACTAACGGCTTAGTAAACCTTGCCCCGTATAATTGAAAGCACCATTACTGTCTATCATAGTAGGCGTTTTGGCTGGTGCTGGGGTTTGAGCAACAGATATATTCTGCCATTTATTAACCACCTTTGCTAACGCGCCGTGATTTGATAGGGTTGAAATAGCATTGTTCATTTCTTGTAGTAAAGCTGGTTTTTTTGTTTGCTTACTCAACATAAAGTGGATTTTATTCGTGTTCACAATTAAGGGTAATGGTGCTAGTGCAAGACCTTCTGATTGATTTGCAATATAAGGTAAAGAAATGGAGTCTCCAATCAAAATATCACCTCTTTTATAGGCAAGCATACGTACAGATTGAGCTGCATCCTGGCTAATAACTAATAGGCCCTGATTTTGTAATTCTGCTTTTGATTGTAAATAGTCTTTTCCATACCAACCATAAGTAGGGGCTAACAGCTTTAATTTTTGACTAAAAATATCCTGCCATTTATCTACGCTGATTTGGGGTAAGGAATCAGCTTTGGTAAACAATCTTATCTCTTCTTTTCTGTATGATTGGGTAAAAAAAGCATATTTCTCTCGCTCTTTTGTGTAACTGGCCCCCATCATCATGTCTAAGGTGCCAGCTTTTAACATTTGGTGGGCACGTTTAATTGGCATGTTGATAAAATGTATTTGGCAACCAAGATTATTAGCAACAAGAGTCAGTATGTCTATGTCCAGCCCAACAGCGTGACCAGAAGCATCAATCCAAGAGTAGGGGGCCCAATCATTAAAGCCGACTTTTATTGGTTCAGGACAAACAGATTCGGCATTATGACCAAAAACAAGATAAGACTGACAACAGAATAGCAGGGTAAATAACAATGTATTTTTCAATATCATATTGGCCACTAATTTTGCTTTGGTATTGAGCGTGAAATGGATTTCCCTAGTGAGAAATAAATATTTTGTTAGATCTTTTTAATCCTAGCCTTCTATCTCGAACATCGCTAGCGCCAAAGATGATTAAATTGGATAATATTGGTTTAGTTTACTTAATCACATGATTAATTGAGAGAGGGGATTAATTTCCCCTTTCTTGTTTTACGAGAAGCTTTATTTGCTTTGAGATTGTTTATATCGGATTGTTTATTTAGCTATTACTTTTTTGAAAGTTAGTTTGCGCTAGAAAATAGCGGGTAACTTACGTTATTCTAAGCGATTAAGAATAACTTCTGTGGTGGTGCCTAGTGACTAACCATCAGTAACATTGAACGACTATTTGGCACTTTATTGGCTAATCTTCATCTGAGTTTGCGTCAACAATTCGCTGTAAACGTTCTTGCTCTTCTTCCCTGGCGGCATTAATTTCTTCTAGAATCGCACCCACATCGGCAATATGTTCACTTTCTTGGAATTCGCCAGTCAGCTTAGATTGAGGAGTTAACTCGCCCGCTTCAAATAGTGCCCACATTTCTTTGGCATATTTAGTCACAGCAAGTTCTGGGGCGAATTGGCTATAATAGTTTGTCATGTTGTTCACATCGCGGGCAAACATCCATTCTGCATTGTTATTGGCAGCGGCATCAACCGCTTGAGGTAAATCGATAATGACGGGGCCGTTACTATCTACCAATACATTAAACTCAGACAAATCGCCATGAACTAAACCTGCACACAACATCAGCTTGGTATATTCAATCATGCTGGTATGATCACGAATAGCGTCTTCGGTAGTCATTTCAACGTCATTTAGGCGCGGAGCTACCATGCCGTCATCATCAGTGACTAATTCCATCAACAACACGCCTGAATAACAGCCATATGGCTTAGGCACTCGAACACCTGCATCGGCTAACCTATACAGTGCATCGACCTCGGCATTTTGCCAAGCTTCTTCTTGTTGATCGCGGCCAAATTTAGATCCCTTTTCCATCGCTCTAGCACGGCGACTGTTGCGAACTTTACGGCCTTCTTGATATTGCACCGCTTGTTTAAAGCTTCGCTTGTCTACATCTTTATAAACTTTGGCGCAGCGAATATCCTCGCCACAACGCACGACATAAACAGTAGCTTCTTTGCCACTCATTAATTGACTGAGGACTTCGTCCACCAAGCCTTCTTCAACCAGAGGTTGGATTCTTTTTGGGATTTTCATTGCGTCCTTATACCGTAATTATGCGCAGGATGGAATGCCCAGGTGAGGCTTTTTCTACATTGAAGGTGATGTGGTGTTTATTTGTACTCATCGGCATGTTTATGATGTGCCTCAAATGTAATGTTTTTATTTGATGGAGATATTATATTTATCCTTGCTACTATTTGTAAATTTTTAATCTAAAATTGCACAAATACTCGTCCATTATGAGAGAGTTGCATTGAGTATAAAAGCAGTCGATTGTCGCCGTGTTGATAAATATTTTACTGGTGCTGCTGTTTATTGTTGCTAGGTTTTATCAAAGCCCCCTTTTTATACTGAGTTAGCCAATCAAGGATAATAGCTCAGTGATATGATTATTTGCTATCATAAGGTATTCGGCGGCTCATATTAGATGAATTGATATTGATACCGTTGTCGTTTGGGCTACGAAAAAAACCGAAAACTCGGTTACTGGAACTCTTTATGATTGAATTACAACAGAATAACCCACTACATGGTTTAAAATTAGAAACCATGGTGACTGAGCTAGTAGATTTTTATGATTGGAAAATTCTTTACGCAGCATTGCGTTTGGAGTGCTTTCATACCAATCCAAGCATGGAAGCTGCTGTGAAGTTTTTAAAAAAGACTGAATGGGCTAGGGAACGAGTAGAAAACTTTTATCTTTATCGGTTTAAACGTATGCCTAAAGGCAGTGCGGCTCAGTTTGAGTTAAAACCTCGGGAACGCGGATTCTTCGATGGTATTGTGGCCCGTAAGCCTCAAGAGTTAACCGTGGAGTTAATTGCTGAGATGCGTGACAAAGCGACGTCTGATTATCAAGAGATGAAGCGTAATAATAGTCGTCCTCAATATGGTAAAGATAAACCAAAAACTCAAGATGCTTATGCACAGAACAAGCGTTCTAGCAGCAATCGACCAGCGCCATCACAAGATCCCAAAAACCCTTGGGGTAACTAGTGTCTGTTGCTCTTCGCGGCAAAAACAACCTTGAAAGATACAGGCCTTAGTCGTACGACTAACTTAGTTGTCGGTTAACTTGCACAGGTTAGCTTAATGTATAACAACAAATTAGCGCCTTTTTTAGGCGCTAATTTTTATCCCATCAAAGCCCTTTATATTCGATGACTTTTGTCACAATACTCGTCCAGCAAATCAATTTACCAGCCTTTAGAAGTATGCTCCCCCCCATTTGTGATATTAATCATTATTATTGAATATTCTGCCTAGGCTTAAAATTCAGTAATCATTGTATAAACAGTGGCTTAATTGAATTGCCTTAAAAATAAAGACGGTGTGTTTTAAAATTTTATCAATTAAGTCTTTACAATAATCAAAATTGAGGTATTATGTAGCTTGCTCTGGCAAACAGAGTTATTAATGAATATTAAGTAAAAGAAAAGCTTTAGATCTCTTCGTTATCGTTGTTATCCACAGTGTTTCCCTTAGCTTTATAGTCACATTCAATAATTCAAGCTTCAGTGCATCGCATTTTCGCGATAGATTTATTAATTTATTATATAAGGGACACAAAAATGTCTAAAACAACTGGTTTAGTAAAATGGTTTAACGAAGATAAAGGTTTTGGTTTCATCACTCCTGATAATGGCGGCGCGGACGTTTTCGTTCACTTCCGTTCAATCACTTCAGATGGTTTCAAAACTTTAGCTGAAGGCCAAAAAGTATCTTTCGAAGTAGAACAAGGCCAAAAAGGTCCTCAAGCAGCTAACGTTACTGCTGAGTAAGTTCTTACTTTAGTAAGATAGCGCGAATAGTCTAACGACTGTTTGCGCTTTTTTTTGCTTTAAAATTACCTTATCCCAAGCTTTCTTTATAAGATTGTGTCAACTACACCATTTATTTTTCATTTCTGTATTCCTCTTGCCTCTTTTAGCTGAATTTATGTAAATTGTCGCCGATACAATTTCTATGGTTAAGCTCTACTTTCTACAACGGCTGATCAATGCTTTGTCTTTTATTGCTAAAATACATCAATTGGTTAACCAGCATCATTGAGCATATAAAACCTTAGCTGAAGTATAATGTGTATAATCAATCACTTTAATATCGCCTTTATAGTGTATTCAGGCTTAGGCAAGGCATGCAAAAATTGATAAACTCAGCAGCGACATTAAGCCTGGTTGTTCCCTTATATTTATATTTCAGTGATGTTGATTTTTAAATTGCTACACCATGACCGTATTGATTGACAAATTTTACCTATAGGAATTTTAAAGTGACAGATTCAGCTATCCGCCTAAATAAATACATCAGTGGAAGTGGCATTTGCTCAAGACGTGATGCAGACCGTTATATTGAACAGGGTAATGTATTTATTAACGGTAAGCGTGCCCAGGTAGGCGATCATGTTACAGCGGGCGATAAGGTTAAGGTCAATGGTCACGACATAGAACCTAAAGATGTAGAAGATTTAGTATTTATTGCGCTGAACAAGCCGGTTGGTATTGTCAGTACTACAGAAGGTGCAGAACGGGATAATATTGTTGATTTTGTTAATCACTCAACACGTATCTTTCCTATCGGTCGCTTAGATAAAGACTCGCAAGGGTTGATATTTTTGACTAACAATGGAGACTTGGTTAATAAAATTCTTCGCGCTGGTAATAATCACGATAAAGAGTACGTAGTCACGGTCAATAAACCGATCACCGAGAGTTTTATTAAAGGTATGGGGGCTGGGGTGCCGATTCTTGGTGTGGTAACGAAAAAGTGTAAGGTTGAACAAGTTGCACCATACGCGTTTAAAATTGTACTTGTGCAGGGGTTAAATCGTCAGATCCGGCGTATGTGCGAACATTTTGGTTTTGAAGTGACCAAGCTTGAACGTCAAAAAATTATGAATGTTAGCCTTAAAGGGTTACCCATTGGTGAGTGGCGCGATTTAGATAAACAAGAACTCGATGTATTGTTTGGTATGATAAAAGACTCCTCATCAGAAGATAAAAAGTCTGTGGCCAAGAAAAAGCCAAAACCTAAGGCTAAAACCGAATCATTGCGCGATAAAATCGAAGGGCCTGAACATTTTATGCAGCATAATCGCAGCACAAAACATAAAGGTCAGGCCAAGGGAGCGCCAAGGGGGCAAACTAAAGGTCAGGCGCAAAATGGTAAAGGTAAACCTAGCCCGTCTAGAAAGACTAAACGTTAATTTATGGCTGACAGATTATAGAATTGGAAATAGGCGACAGTATTAATACTGTCGCCTATTTTTATTACTATATTTATTTGCTATAGGTGTCGATTTTTTCTGTATTTTTAGCGATATTACATCATGGAGTTAGATCGGTAATAATTGGGTTAACTTCAGTTATATATAGTTTTTTGGGAGTAATTACTGTGGTGGATAAAAAATTAATCCTTATTTTAAAGACATGTATCATCACAGGATTTAGTCTTATCTTGCTAGGTATTTATCTACACAACTTTAATGAAACCGTTGCAGCTATGGGGGTAAAAGGTATTATTATCAGCGCAATGTGCGTTGCCTTTGGAATGGTGCTGTCACTGCCCACCAAAATGTACCTGACGTTTCTTTTAGTCATGTGGGAGTCTGATAAAAATAAATAAAAGTGTTAACTTCCGATTGTATACTTCTGTTCCCCCTTCGCTTTTCCCTATCACGCTCTTAAGGAATCTGTTTAGTTCAGATTTTTGTTGAATAAACCCAAGACTATTGGGTCAAAAACACCGATAATTCATCTTAATTAGATAATTTGGCCATTTGGCCGTGAATGACTGTAGGCGTATTCAATGGAAATCAAAGTAAATTTTCTCGACAATTTAAGACTAGAAGCCAAGTTCGATGACTTTACCGTCACGGCTGATCAACCTATTCGCTACAAGGGTGATGGTTCGGCGCCGAGTCCTTTTGATTACTTCCTTGCCTCATCAGCCTTATGTGCCGCCTATTTTATTAAGGTGTACTGCAAAGCACGGGATATATCGACTGAAAATATCAGGTTATCGCAAAACAATATTGTTGACCCTGAAGATCGCTATAACCAAATTTTTCAAATACAAGTTGAGTTACCTGCTGACATTTCTGAGAAAGATCGACAAGGCATCTTGCGATCAATTGATCGCTGTACCGTTAAAAAAGTGGTGCAAACGGGGCCGGAATTTAAAATTGAGACCGTTGAAAATTTAGATGCGGATGCCAATGCAATGTTAATGGGGCAGACTGAAGGTGATGGCAGTACCTTTATTTTGGGTAAAGATTTACCTCTTGAACAAACCATTAAAAATATGACCACCATGTTAGCTGACCTTGGGATGAAAATTGAAATTTCATCGTGGCGTAACATAGTGCCAAATGTATGGTCTTTGCATATTCGTGATGCTGCCTCACCAATGTGCTTTACTAACGGTAAAGGGGCCACCAAAGAAAGCGCATTGTGCTCCGCTTTAGGTGAGTTTATTGAACGTCTTAATAATAACTTTTTCTATAATGATCAATTTTATGGTGTTGAGATCGCCAATAGCGAATTTGTCCATTATCCGAATGAGAAGTGGTTTGCATTAGAAGAAGATGATTCACTGCCGGCAGGCCTATTAGATGAGTATTGTTTAGATATTTATAACCCAGATGATGAGCTAAATGGCTCGCACTTGATTGATACTAACTCAGGCAATATTGCTCGCGGTATTTGCGCTATTCCCTATACGCGTCAGTCTGACGGTGAAACGGTATATTTTCCGTCTAATTTAATTGAAAACTTGTTTTTAAGTAATGGCATGAGTGCAGGTAATAACCTACAAGAAGCGCATGTGCAGTGTTTATCTGAAATTTTTGAGCGTGCAGTAAAGCGTCAAATTATCGAACAAGAAATTGTACTGCCAGATGTGCCAATGTCTGTACTTGAAAAATACCCCAGCATTCTAGCAGGCATTAAAGGCCTTGAAGAACAAGGTTTCCCTATTGTGGTTAAAGATGCGTCATTAGGTGGTCAATTCCGGTGATGTGTGTGACGTTAATGAACCCGAGAACCGGTGGTGTATTCGCCTCATTTGGCGCTCATCCAAGTTTTGAAGTGGCACTAGAGCGCAGTTTAACTGAGCTGTTACAAGGCCGCAGTTTTGAAGGTTTAAACGATGTGCCAAAGCCAACATTTAATAGTATGGCAGTGACTGAACCTGAAAACTTTGTTGAGCACTTTATTGACTCAACCGAGGGTAATATCTTGGCGTTTCTTTAGCAGTAAATATGACTACGAGTTCTGTGAATGGGATTTTTCTGGCAGTAGCGAAGAAGAAGCTAATGGGTTGTTTGGTATTTTAGAGGCCATGGGTAAAGAAGTGTATATCGCTGAGTTTACTGAGTTAGGAGCTTCAGCTTGTCGTATATTAGTGCCGGAATATTCAGAGGTGTACCCAGTTGATGACTTGATATGGGATAACACCAATAAGTCGCTAGCTTATCGTGAGGATATTTTAAATCTGCATTCGTTAAGCACTAAAGCCTTAGGTAAGTTAGTTAACCGTTTAGAAGAAAGTCAGCTTGATAATCATACTGATATTCGCACCTTAATTGGCATTGTATTTGATGAAAATACCGTTTGGGGTCAGTTAACCATTATTGAGCTCAAAATTCTGATTTACTTAGCATTAGGTGAGCATGAAGAAGCGATTGAATTGGTGGCTGAGTTTTTACAGTTTAACGACAATACCGTCCAGCGACGTTTATTCTTTCAAGCTGTGCATGCCGTGCTTGAGGTAACTTTAGATGAAGACTTAGCGCTAGAACATTTTATCGACAACTTTAATAGAATGTTTGGTGTTGAGGTGATGGACAATGTGGTCGGTTCTGTCTCGGGTAAAGTTCGTTTTTATGGTTTAACTAAAACCAGCATTAATTTAGAAGGGATCGAGCCGCATTTAAGGCTGATTGAAAGTTACAAAAAGCTTCATCAAGCGCGCCAGCAAAAGTCATAAGCATCAACAAATAATAATGCCAGTAGTAACTTTTAAGTTAGCGCTGGCATTTTTTAGTTTGTTTTGACTATACAAATATAGCGCTAGTTTAAATTTAGCTCTAATTTTTCTCGCAATCGCTCTCATGTGTTCAGCGAAATAAACTTGAGTATAGGCAATGATATAACCTCTATTTAGATGGCTAGAATAACCATGCTGCTATAATTGATAACACAACATGAGTGACAAGCCCTTGGTTTTATCACGAATCCGAAAGCAGTAGTTGCCAAATATTACTATGACTTAACTCTATTTGATCACAGGCAAAAAAATCGTGCCGATAAGCAGTATTGCAGTGATTAGGCATACGTCCAGGAAATTCAAACAGTGTCAGTGTCTCTGAGTTGTTTACGCTTAATTTTCTGTACTCCTTATCCAACAAATAGTAAATGTCATCATCACGTAATTGCCAATGTCTCCACCCTGCAATCGGAAAGTCATTAATCAATCGTGTTTCACTGCCGGTGTGTAAATCTAATTGGTATAACCTGGGATGATTAAATTTAGTGAAGTACAACAACTGGCCGTTACTTTGGGCGCTATATCCTCCTTTTGTGGTTAATTGAGTGGCTTTGCCTGTTTCTGGCCAAAGTTGCCAAATATTCCATTGGTTATCTACTTCAGCACTAAATAATATAGACTGTTGTGAATAGGCAACGTGATGTACCTTGGAAAATTGTTGTGCCAATAGTTGCCAGTTTCTATTTTTTACAGAATAGCGATATAAGCGATTATTGATACTGGCAATAAGATCTTGATCATCGGCAGACCAAGCCATTGCGCTAATATGTTCTATATCGTGATTAAACTCGGCAGTATAAGCAGCTTGGTTTTCCGGTTGAATATAGACCTTTTCTTTACCGGTACGATTAGATTTAAATGCTAGGATGTTACTTTTATTGCCTAAAATAGGCTGTTGGCTAATCCATGAGCTAGCGGTTAGTGCAATGGATGACGAGTCTTGCAGTGAATAGCTGAAAATGTTCATCCTTGTTTGGCTTCTTTCTGTGATGATTGAATGTGAATCATCACCGCTAGCTAGCCTGCCGAATTGATCACTTTTTTCTACTGTGGTTAGTATCGATGTGTTGATATCAAACTCAAACAACCCTTCACTATTAGATGCCAGCAATTGATGCTCAGTAAGCCATTGTAAGCCATATACACCATCAATAAAGGGGACATTGGCAATAATATTATTGTCGTTAATATTTAATAGCTTAAGACTATCGAGACCATTATCGCGGTACTCGACTACTGCTAGAGTTTGGTTTTTTGCAGACAAGGAGAACGAATAGTCTCCGAGATTATTACCTATTTGTTGAGGGTGGGTTAACTGTTGTTTCCTACCGGTATCCAATTGATATGCATAAATAGCATAAGGTTCAGATATGCTTGGCCGATATTGGTAAATCAGTCTTTTGCTCTGTATATCAAAACCTAATTGAGTCACGACTCTTTGGCCACAATCTAATATTATCTCTAACTGTTTGCTTGCCGGGTTCAATTTTACAATTTCACATTGCCTTTGTTGTAAATTATTTAACCGAGATGCATAGATAAAACCATCGGCAGCATAGATCACATCTGTGTAGTAATAGGTATCATTAGTCATGGCGATCGGCGGATTATCGGCTTGCTGCATAAACAGCTGAGCATAATCGTCAGCGCTTGCTCTATACAAAAAAACCAAACCTTGAGTCTGTGGATCGAATGATGGATTAAAGGCGCTGCCCTGAAGGGCGGTTTTCGGTTGTCTATCTAGAATTTTAAGTAATGGTTTTTGAATGCTCGACTGGCTAGATTGATAAAACGTTACCCCTACGATGATAAATAAAATAGCGATGACAATACTCAATACCGTTGGGTTGAAGGCGGTTAATAATGTGCCAGATTTATGAATCTTAATGTCAGTTGCTTTAGGCTGAGGGAGTATTCTAGCCTGATTGTTTGAGTCTGTTTTGGTATTTTCTGCATCACTTAAATTGGGGGAGGTCAATAAACTAGGGCGCGCTGTAAAAATATAACCGACTTTACTTACCGTTTTTACCCATGTTGGAGATGAAGGCATGTCTTCAATGAGCTTTCGCAGTTCACCAATTGCACGATTTACCGCAGCATCACTGACAATTCTCCCCCCCCAAACTTGTGTAATCAGTTCTTCTCTGGATATCGCTTCTTGAGGATGATTGCAAAAAAAGACTAACAGTTCAAAAACTCGTGGTTCGCAAACTAGACAAACGTTGTTTTTTACTATTTCTACTTTTTCAAGGTCAACGGTAATATTACCAAATACAAAGCGCATCTATATCCCTATGATTCTATTAAGCATTATCATTTCATTATCAAACCATTCTTACCTCTTTATTGTTCCGGATCAAGGTGGTGGCACACTTAACTCACAAAAACGATAAAAGGATTATCATGAAGATTACATCGAATAGCATTAAGTATCATACCCAAAAGGTGAGTATTGCACGACATTTGGTTCAATCACTGACAAGGTTACCTACAGTGTCTTTAGCTTTGTTGAGTTTATTAGTCGGGTGTGGAGGTAGTCGTGACATTCCTAGCACCCCAGAAATTCCAGTAGTAAAGCCGCCACAAATCAATACTTGTGCTGGTGCATCATTACCAGCCGATGCTAGCTGTATGACGGTTAATGCTCGTGATGCAGTTATTTATAAGCCAAATGCTGAAATAAAAGGTATCGCCTTATTCCTACACGGCGCACCGGGAACACCACAGAAAGTGGCGGGAATTTTTGATGCAAAGAGTTTAACAAATGAAAGGCAATTATTATCAGTCTCACCACAAGGCAGTAATAACGCTTGGGGGTGGGACAGTGAAAATAGTGACAATGGTGGAACTATAGATACTGACTTTATCAGTAGCTTACTTACTCAAGTTAGAGCGGAGAATAATATTACCAGCGATAAAGTGTATGTTTTTGGTTATTCGGCGGGTGGATTTATGGGGTATAAGCTCGCATGTGAAATACCAGAACAAATAACCGCAGTTGTTTCACTAGCAGGTCAATTTAGAGGGAGCTTTGACCAATGTACAACATCTACAGCTGTCACACTGCATCACTTTCATAGCCCGCAAGATTCTGATGTGCCCACTTGGGGGCGTACGGTTGGTAATATTCAGTCGGTAACAGACACATTAGCCCATTGGCGACAAATTAATGGTTGCAGTGATACAGTTGCTTCAATTGAGCACCCAGCGGTTAATAATGCTAGTAATGGCACCGAAACCTCGGTTTGGCAAGGTTGCTTCAAACCGGTCAGCTTTTCGCAAATCAATAATGTGTCACATGAAGCCATTTATGATTCTGAAGCATTAAAGCAAATATATGCACCAATATTTAACTAATTCTATTTCGGATTAAATGAATGGATAAATACGCCAAATCAGCATATTTATCTATTCTATTTCGAACTTGTGGTTTTCTTGTCGGTAAAGTTCGATTTGAAGTGATTACTGTACTAATAGCAAGTCAATTACACGCAGTTTGCGGGGGATTGACGGCTTTGTAAAAGTGTTCGGTTGTTCACTAAGTTTATGAAATAAAATTTAAATTCATTAATCGGAGGCGTTATGAACTCAAAAAATTCTGCTTTAATATACGTTGCGATAGTCTTATTACTGAGTTTATCGGCATGTGGTGGTGCATCGTCATATATTGCTCCTGTTGCAGATAATCATCAGGATGAAGTGGATGTTGAGCGGCCAACAAGTAATTTACCAATACCTGATAATCGTTTTGCAAATGAATATAAAATCCTATTCTTTGGTAATAGTCATGTATCTGGCCAACCGAGTTTGATCAACAGACTAATCCAAGTGGGTAATAATAACTCACAAGTTACTACATTTAATGCTGGAGGAGGCTTTTTAGATGATGCTGCAAGCCAAAAGCGGCGAGAAGATTTATTAACAACAGAGCCCTGGACGCACGTTATCTTACAG
Organism: Shewanella sp. OMA3-2; assembly: GCF_021513195.1. NCBI lineage: Bacteria > Pseudomonadati > Pseudomonadota > Gammaproteobacteria > Alteromonadales > Shewanellaceae > Shewanella > Shewanella sp. OMA3-2. Next base: position 1,211,542 of record NZ_CP090974.1, read on the forward strand.
GGGCAAAAATATTCACAGTCTGGCACAGTGAATTACCCCACTTTACCTGCGCAGGTTTGGATAGCGAAGGCCAAAGGTAAGTCAATTACTCCAATTCTTTTTCCAGAGCATCCGCAAATTGGCAGGGACGAGGAAGCTAGACAAGTGCACCAGCTGCATTCCAGCATAGTTGCGGTACAGCAATCTTGCATTGCGCCGATAGGGCTTGCCTGGAACAAAGTTTTGATGATATCACCAAAACTTAGGCTGCACATGGCTGATGGTAATCACGCCTCACTAATGGGCAACTTATTAACAGCGTTGGTTTTTTACGAGGTGATCACTGGACATTCGGCAGACTTATTACCTTATATAGCTGATATAGCCGTTGACGAGCCTACTCAACAATTACTTGGGCAAATCGCTTCTGAAACCATTCAGGCTAACGTACCCTGCACTTTTGGCTGATAATGAGAGTCATGTTTAGTTGTTGATACGTTTCATAATATTAGCGTAAGTATCACACCGATTTTGATACGGGTAAAGGCATGTGCCAAAGGCTAGATGGTAAAACTCAATCACTATATATATCTGAGGTCACATGTTTTTTGAACTGGAGTAGACTACATTTTGAACTAAAGCTGTTAAAAAAAACAAGTGAACTTCAGCTAGGATAGGTGTGACTTAGTCACTTGGACTTCCAGTTTACAAAGCCAATATTGATATCCTCATCTACCGGCTAGATAAATCTTAATGATAAAACATCAATAAAATAAAGAAAAACTACGCCAGCTTATGGATATAGATAAAATATGTTTAAAACTAATAATTTAAACTATATTCTAAATATGTAGGATTTATTTAAAATTGAATATCAAGGATGTAGTATGCGCGACAATCAACCGGTGACACAAAAGTTACATCTTTTTAAACCACATTTTCGTTTGATTTCTGGTACAGATGCCCGTGGTCACATTATCTACTGTAATGACGAATTTGTTGAGGTGAGCGGTTTTGAACGAGAAGAGTTGATTGGCAAGCCGCATAATCTTATTCGGCATCCTGATATGCCCAGCGCCGTATTTAAAGCTATGTGGTCTTGTATTTCTAGTGGCAAAGTTTGGATGGGCTTGGTTAAAAACAGACGTAAAAATGGCGATCATTATTGGGTCAGTGCGTTCGTAACCCCCGTGTATGAAAATAATAAAATAGTAGGATATGAATCTGTCAGAGTGATCGCTCTGCCATCAGAAATTGCACGCGCAGAAATAATGTATGCTAGGTTAAGAAAGAATTTACCCCCAAGGGCGGCTATCGCAAATGCGTTGCAACTCATTAAGTCTTTAGCGCCTGTTTGGTTACCGTTAATGCTATTAAGTATTGCTGCAGCAGTAGTGGGAGGGGTAGTAGAATGTGTTTTGACTTTAGTCGCCATGATTGTATCGAGTCTTTGGACTTATTATCGTAATGAGTCAGATTGGCGAGAAGTGTATACGCTAAGTCCTGATTCATTTAGCGATTTACTAGTCGCGATGACTTTTTTCAATGATATCGGTGGAAAGGCACGAGCCAAGCTTTCATTAGGCTCTGAAATAGCCCGCTGTAGGACAGCGCTAACTCGGATTGAAGACTCCGCTCGCTCTTTAGATATTATTGCTGATAAAACACAAACTCAAGCTGAGAACACTGCAAAGGCTGTGACCTTGCAAAGTCATTCTACTCAACAAATTGCCTCAGCAATTACTCAAATGTCTACAGCGATTCAAGAGGTCGCTGGTAATGTTGAGCGTAATGCTTCTAGTGCAAAACAAGCTCAGATTACGGTTCAAGAAGGAGCCGAGTTAGCCAACTCAGCCAAAGCGTCGATAGATAATTTAAATGTATCTGTTACTGATATTGCAAAAACGGTCAAAGAACTGGTTGATTCAACTAAAGAAATTAGTCAAGCCGCCAGTTTAATCTCTAATATTGCAGATCAAACTAATTTACTTGCGTTAAACGCAGCGATTGAAGCAGCAAGAGCTGGTGAGCAAGGCCGAGGATTCAGTGTAGTTGCTGACGAAGTGCGAGCGTTAGCTTCAAAAACCCGAGAATCCACAGATAAAATTCATGATATTGTGAAAATACTTTCTAAGCGGGCTGAAAACGCACTAGAGGTGTCTAGTAAAGGTGAGCTAGCAGCAGCTCAAGGTGTTGAAATAGTGGAGAAAACAAGACTTAAACTTATCTTAACTAGTGAGTCGGTTGAGTTAATTACTCAACTATCATTAGATATGTCATCAGCTGTTGAACAACAAAGCGCTGTTGCTGAGCATATTAATCAGCAGATTATTGAGATAGCGGATGCTTCAGAGGCGACTAAAATATCATCGGAGACATCTTTGCAGATGAGTCATGATTTACATCATTCTGTTACTGCCGTACGTTCAATTATTCGACGTTTTGCTGTGAATACTGTAGGTGAGAAATAAGACAACTATATTTTGACTTTAGATACGATTTCTCACTGAATAATCAGGCGATATAGTAGTGATTATTGTGGTGTTTTTTGTCCATTAATATTGGGTTTATCGGTACTTATAGGCCAGTGATAAATCCTTTACTATTCTCCTCATTAATATAGCACTATGAGGAAACTATTTATGTCTCACCCTATTATTCAAGATTTAGAGCGTCGTTACACTGCAAAAAAATACGATTCAAATAAACGTATTTCAGCTGAGAATATTGCGGTACTACAACAAGCTATGCGCTTGTCAGCCTCTTCAATTAACTCGCAGCCTTGGAAGTTCATTATTATCGAAAGTGATGCAGCAAAACAACGTTTACATAAGACTTTTGCTAATAAGTATCAGTTTAATCAACCACATGCAACTGAAGCCTCACACGTTATTTTATTTGCACATAATCCTGCCTATACCAAAGACGATTATCGTAAGGTAGTTGATGTTGAAGTATCTTCTGGCCATTTGGCTGCTGAAATGTATGACAATATGCTAAATGGTGCATTTACCTTTGCTGAAGCAAATACCAATGAAGCGGGTATTAATGCACAGTGGACTAAGGCTCAAACTTATATCGCCTTGGGTAATACTCTGCACATATTAGGGCGTTTAGAGATAGATTCTACTCCGATGGAAGGTGTCGATTCTGTGCTTATTGGCGAAGAGTTTAAACAAGAATTAAACGGGTATGTGGTTGACGTAGCATTAGCTATTGGATATCACAAAGCTGGGGAGGATTATAATCATGGCCTGCCTAAATCACGCTTGCCAATAAAAGATATCTTCACCACATTGTAATGAACACAATCTGATACGGACTAAATAATGCCTATTTAGTCGGTGTTAATCAGTAATTGGATTTAATCGCGAATGACTTATCTAAGTGACTTATCTGAGTTAGTTGAATCAATTTTATGAATCGTTAAATCAGTGCTATAGAACTCATCTTATTAGCTTAATTGTAAACACTCATTTATTTATTGGTAAAATAAGAGGCCGAAATGTGGCAGGTGTAAATTGTTGACCACTAAGTCTTAACAATAATGCCAGTCAACTAGCTGACTGGCATTATTATTGTGTTGTGACTTATAGGGGAGCGTATTTTAGTAAGCGGACACCAGACTGTGCCAACTTACATCCATATCTACTACCAAATACGCACGCGTTCATCTTCAGGTAAATACAACTTGTCGCCAGGTTTAACATCAAACGCTTTGTACCAAGCATCGTGGTTACGAGGCGCTAATGCACGGTAATGTCCTGGTGCATGGGTACCGGCTTTCAGTTGGCTCAACATACTTTGTTCGGTACGCTTTTCTTTCCAGACTTGTGCCCATGCAAGGAAGAAGCGTTGATCGCCTGTTACGCCATTGATAACAGGTGCTTCTTTGCCATTTAAGCTTAATTGATAAGCGTGATAAGCCATAGATAAGCCACCTACATCGCCAATGTTTTCGCCTAGACTATTGCGACCATTAACAAAGTGACCGGTAATCGGCTCGTATAGACTGTATTGTGCAGCGAGTTGGTCGGCTTTAGCTTCAAATGCCGCGCGATCAGCATCAGTCCACCAATTACGTTGAATACCATTAGCATCTGATTTAGAGCCTTGGTCATCAAACCCGTGGCCCATTTCATGGCCAATTACAGCACCAATACTGCCATAGTTAACCGCTGGATCGGCATTAGGATCAAAAAATGGCGGTTGTAAAATAGCGGCAGGGAACACAATTTCATTAAATGAACTATTGTAGTAAGCATTAACATATTGCGGTGTCATACCCCAACGATTGCGATCTGTTTTTTCAAGTTCAGTTGCTACGCTGTCAGCATGAAAATATTGACGCAGTTTATGAATATTGCCTACTAAATCCTGATTTGAAAGGGTTAAACCATCAAATGTTTGCCATACATCTGGGTAGCCAATTTTAGGCTTAAATGCTGCAAGTTTAGCGTGGGCATTCACTTTAGTGTCACCACTCATCCAATCTAAACCATCAATACGTTGACCTAGCGCGGTTCGAAGGTTTTCAACTAAATCTGCCATTTTTGCTTTTGATGATTCAGGGAAATAGCGTTCTACATACACTTTACCAATAGCGAATCCCAGCGATTCAGTGGCTGACATTTCATCAACGGCACGTTTCCAGCGTGGGCGAGGTTCTTCCTGACCATCCAGTTCTTTGCCATAAAAAGCAAAGTTAGCGTTGAACACCTCTTCAGCCAGCAAACCAGCATTATTGCTTAGGGTATGGTAGGTTAAGTAATCCTGCCATACGTTAATTGGCTGCTGATTAACTAATGCAATCATGGCTTTAATTGGTTCTGGTTGAGACACATTAAGTTGCGGAATGCTGTAACCAGTCTGTTCAAAGAAAAGATCCCAATTAAAGTTTGGGTACTCTTTTGCTAAATCAGCACGTTTGATTTGGTTGAGTGTCAGATCGCGATCGCGACGTTTTTCACGCGGCCACTGACCTTGGGCTATTTGGGTTTCAAGTGCCAAAATAGCTTCTGCACGGGCTTGGCCATCTTTAATACCTGCAAAAGCAAGCATTTCAGTGATATGGCTAACATAAGCACTGCGAATGTGGCTAAAGCGCTCACTGTCTTCTAAATAATATGAGCGGTCGGGAAGCCCTAAACCGCCAGCGCCAATAGTGAATTCATATTGATCAGGGCCAAGTCTGTTAAACCACATTCCGCCAGATATTGGTGAGTCAGCATTTGTAAGCCAGACATTACCAAAGACTTTGGTTAAGTCATCAGTGTTTTTAATGGCATTAATTTGATCGAGCGTAGCCTGAATAGGCGACACACCAAGCTTATTGATGGTGTCTGTATCCATGTATGCATTGTAAAAATTGGCAATTAATTGCTCTTCAGGCGTTAAGTTTTGACGACTGGTGATGTCATCAATAATGGCTTTAACTTGGTCTTCACTGCGCTCAGCCAATTGGGTGAATGCGCCATAGCGGGTTTTATCTGCTGGCATTTCAAAGTTGTCATACCAAGTACCACTGGCATACATAAAAAAGTCATCGCCTGGTTTAACTGCTTCGTTTCGTGCAGTTAAATCAATCCCAAATTCACCTAATTCTGCTTTTGCTGCTGGTGTGGCTTCAACAATCGTGCTGTTAGTTTGTTTAGGGTCTGATTGGCCACATGCAGTTAAAAATGTACCTGCTAATGCAATAGCAATTAAGGATTTTTTCATTATTATCGTCTTCCTCTCTGGGCTTTTATCATAAAATTTTTGTTATAAAGTCTGCTTGATTTTCTAAGACTGGCCGAAAATGTCAACTTATCAATTGTTAGCAAAGTTTATAATGTAAGCGTTGGTTATTAATTTGAGCTTAAGCGTACTGGCAGAAGGGAAGTGGAGATTGATGCGGTGGCAATACGCTATTAACGCACGATTGAAATACTAATATTGAATATTAAAACGGGCAAAACGTGTCAGGGCACGGATTATGGGGACTTTACTGCGCTTATCAATAAAAAATTGTTTTTGGGTAGAGAACTTTTTGAAGTGGCGAATATCATCCACAATATGTACCGGACGGCACTCAAACTGATTTGATAGGTTAAGTAATGTTTCAGCATTAAAGGAGAATGATTGCAGCATTTTATTTGAAATGTCGTTTTTTCTGGCTACTGTGAGTGCTGATCTGCGATTAATTTGGCCATTAATTCTGTCTTTCAAACGCTTTTTATGCTTTTTCCAGATTTCTTTGGTAGCTAAAGACTGTATATCTTCAATAATTTGCTTGGAATCACAATCAAATTTTCTAGCAATACTTGCTATTTTCTCCATAGAGATAATGTTCACTCCTTTAATGGTGAGATAAACAAGATAGTCGCGGCGATCATTGGCTTTTTTAATTTCAGCATGGGTTGGGTTTAATGCTGCGTTGGCCTGGTTTTCAGTTTGTTCTACAGATGCAAGCAAGTCTTCGAGTGAAAGCGTTACAGCTTCTGCATCGGCTTGTGAATGTTGATATTCATTCTGTTTCTTCATCTTTAAGTTGCTACTTTTGGTTACTCAATTTTTGTATTTTGCTTGTTGAAAATGCTATTCAGTATGCCATCAAGTTACTTAGGCGACTAGGCAAATAGTACGTGAAGTCCTTTATTGTGGGAATACAAAGTCGATACTA